>DATKDL010000116.1:0-27087 GCA_035512695.1 Anaerolineales bacterium
CCCGGTCCGCACTTCGATTTTTTTATTTTTCAACTGGCTGCAAGGTTGGCCGCCGCGGCCGCGATAATCGCGTACGCGCCGATAAAACTCCACACGGCCCACATGATGAAGATCAGCCAGGAGACGACTCGTTGGGCTCTCTCCCCATGGATGAAGTCCATGGCGACCTGGCGGAGACCGTTCATCCCGTGGGCGAAGGTGAAGGCCAGCAGCAGGATATCATACGTGATCCAGAGCGGGTCCCCCCAGCGATCGATCACATAGATGAAGGCCCCTCCTTCCGTCTCGGCGATGGCGTGCACCCCGACGATGACATCCTGGATTGCCACGTGGATCCAGACGAGCGGGATCAGGGCGATGGCGCTGTAGCGCATCCATTTCCAGGCGACGGTCTCATAGTTGCTGGGCCGCCTGACCCTTCGGATGGCGTTGTCTGCGGTCATGGCGCCTCCTAGATCCAGCCCAGAGAGTGCTGGAGCATCCGGTAGCCCATGATCCCGGCTGCGGGCAGCCACAGGACGATGCTGATCCACAGCGTCCAGCGGGCCGCCTTCCGCTGGGCAGGGATGTTCCAGGCAGCTGGTTTCAACATGTCGACATAGGCAATTCGCATGCCGTTGACGCCGTGATAGATCACGCAGAAGACGAGGATAATCTCCTGGACCATGAAATACCATTGAGAGTACAGCTCGATCGCATGCTGGTACCACTCGGGGCGGAAATACGCCAACGATGTGTCCAGAATGTGAATGATCAGGAACAGCAGCGTCCCCAGCCCGGTAAACCGGTGCAGCAGGAAGCTGTAATGGCCTTCCCGGCCGCGATAGCCCGCATACCCGGCAAGGGTCGTTTTCAAAGACTCGGCGAATCCCGACATTCGTCCTCCTTCACTCGGGTTTTCATATGAGGGCAATTATAGCATCGCGCTGAACCAGAAAAATCGGAATGGGGAAATCGAACCGTGGTGCGGGTTTTCACCCCGTCCCACGGTTCGATTTCCCCATTCCGGTTTTAATTTTTCTATCCCATGTGCCGGATGACTGCATCCGCGAACTCCGAGGTCTTGAGCCGGGTGGCGCCTTCCATCAGGCGGTGGAAGTCATAGGTGACCGTCCTGGCGGTGATCGCGCCTTCGACGCCCCGGATGACCAGGTCGGCGGCCTCTGTCCAACGCATGTAGCGCAGCATCAACTCGCCGGATAGGACGACCGAGCTGGGGTTGACGACGTCCTTGTCGGCATACTTGGGCGCCGTGCCGTGGGTGGCTTCGAAGACGGCATGACCGGTGATGTAGTTGATATTGCCGCCGGGAGCGATCCCGATCCCGCCGACCTGGGCGGCCAGCGCATCGGAGAGGTAGTCCCCATTCAGGTTCATCGTCGCCAGCACGTCGAACTCGGTGGCGCGGGTGATCGTTTGCTGGAAGACGATGTCGGCGATCACATCCTTGATCAGCAACCGGCCTTCCCCGAGCGCGGCTTCCTGCTCGGCGTTGGCGGCCTCCTCTCCCTGCTCCTCTTTTGTTCGTCCCCACTGCGCCCAGGTATAGACCCGGTCGCCAAATTCCCGCTCCGCCAGGGCGTAGCCCCAGTTCCGGAATGCGCCTTCGGTGAACTTCATGATGTTGCCTTTGTGGACCAGCGTGACGTTCCGGCGCCCGTTCTCAAGCGCCCATTCGATCGCCGCTCGAACGAGCCGTTCGGTCCCCTCGACGCTGACCGGTTTGACCCCCAGCCCGGCGGTTTCCGGGAAACGGATCTTGTCGTACTCGGCCGGGAAATGCTCTTTCAGCAGGGCCTTGAAGCGCCGGTTGGCGTCCGTCCCGTGCTCGAATTCGATCCCGGCGTAGATGTCTTCCGTGTTTTCGCGGAAGACGACCATGTCGACGTCTTCCGGACGGAGCACCGGCGAAGGGACGCCCCGAAACCAGCGGACCGGCCGCAGGCAGACGTACAGGTCGAGCAGCTTTCGGAGCGCTACGTTCAGCGAGCGGAACCCGCCGCCGATCGGCGTGGTCAGCGGTCCCTTGATCCCGACCAGGAATTCCTGGAAGGCGGTCACCGTCTCTTCCGGGAGCCAGCTGTTGAACCGTGTGAAGGCTTTCTCGCCCGCGTAGACTTCCATCCATTCGATCCGGCGCGCCCCGCCGTAGGCCTTTTCGACGGCGGCGTCCAGGATGCGGACGGACGCCCGCCAGATATCCGGCCCGGTGCCGTCCCCTTCGATGAACGGGATGATCGGCCGGTCCGGGACCTGCAGCCGGCCGTTCTGATTGGTTATCTTCAGGCCCTCTGCCGGGACCTCGATGGTGGTGTATTGCATAAGCGGATCTCCTGTAGATGGTGGTTTGTTCCGATAAGATAAGGAGGAAATTGAATATCCGGGCCGGAAAAAACCAGCCCGGATATTCAATTTCCCGTTCCCATTATAAACCGTTAGGAAAAACCCCTCCTTCCTGCTATAATGATGATTATGCGCAAGTCATACCGGGCTGCCCTGGCGATTTTCGCTCTGCTTGTGCTTGCGGCTGCGGTAAGCGGGGCCGGTGATTCGCAAAGCGAGGCGCGGGAATTGTTCCCGACGCGGCATTCGGTCGAAGGCGCTTTTCTCGATTTCTATCGTGCGATCCCAAACCCTGAACTGATCTACGGCTACCCCATCACCGAAGCGTTCACCGATGAAACCGGTCTGCGGGTCCAGTACTTCCAGCGCGCTCGGTTCGAGCTCCGTCCCGATGGCGTCGTCCTGACACCGCTCGGCTCGGTGCTGTACCATCCCGGCCGGCCGCGGTCTGTTCTGAACACCGGGTCCGGCGGCTGCCGCGGTTTCGATAGCGGTTTCCGTGTCTGCGGCGGCTTCCTGGCGTTCTTCAATGCCCACGGCGGGGTCGAACAGTTCGGCCGGCCGATCTCGCCGGTCGAGCAGGACGGGGTCCGCCACGTTCAGTATTTCGATTACGCCCGGCTGGAATGGTACCCGGAGAGCCGGGAGTCCGGGCTCGAGGTGCGGATCGGGGAATTGGGGCAGCTGTATTTCGATTTCCTGGAGGAGGACCCGGGGCGGTTGGTGAGCATCCAGACGAACGACATCATCCAGATCACCCAGCTCCGAATCCACGCCTTCGCTGCCACGGCCGCGGTGCGCGGCGCAGCCGACCAGCAAGTCTATATCATCGTCCAGGACCAGACGTACGCCCCGGTCGCCGGCCTCGAACTGGCGATCACCATCCGATACCCGGATGGCCGGCTCGAAACACACCCGGCCGTATCGAATGCAATGGGCTTTGTCGAGGTGGTGATTCCGGTCGATCCGGACAGGTGGGGAGAGGGCCGGGTCTACATTCAAGCAATCGCGGCAGTCCCGGATCCGGAAAAATCGGCCCAGACGTCATTCTGGTCCACGCGTTAATTCTCGTAGGGGAAACGCTGGGTATTGGGTCTATCCCTGGGACAGTTTCTCCAGCAATGCCCGGTATTCCCCCAGGTTGGGCGGGTCCAGCGCCAGGATCGATTCGACCGCAAAACGTGCTCCCTCCCGGTCGCCGTCGTTGAGCAGCTGCTCGGCGATCTCGTCCCAGGTTTCCAGGGCGCGCTGCCGGTTGTCGACCAGTTGGTACTGTTCGGCCAGGGTGCGCTTGATGGCAGGTTGGTCCGGGTTATTGGCGACCAGGGACTCCAGGCTTTCGAGCGCCTCGGGCTGGCGGCCGGACCGGTTGAGATACGCCACGTAGTTCCCCAGCGCGGCCAGGGCCGCCGTCTCGTTCAACATCCGGTACTGCAGGTCCACCAGGTTGAGGGCAGCCTTCTTGTCCCCGGCGTCGATGCGGGTGATCTGTTCGAAGATCTTGGTCGCTCGGGTCCAATCCAGCCGCTGCATGTCGATATCGGCCAGGTGGTGCAGGATTTCGATCATCCATTCATCCGGGACCTGCGCCTGCTGGGAAAGGTTCAGCGCACGCTGGTAAGTCGCCCGCGCCTGGTCGAGTTCGGCGAGGCGGTAATAGACATCGCCCAACTCGAGGTATTCCTGGATGGTCTCTTCGATCTGGCCGGAGGCAGTCAGTTGCTCGATCAGCCGTTGCCGGGTGGACAGGTCGAACGGGGCGAGTTGCGTGATGCGCCGGAAAAGGCCGATCGATCGGGCCGCCTCGCCGCGCGAACTGTAAGCCCGGGCCACGGTGTTGAATTTGGTGATCGCTTCGGGCACCCGATCCTGCTGCATGAGCATCTCGCCCATGAGGGTGTGCAGCGGCAGATAGGTCGGGGCATGCTGGATGGCGGAGAAAGCCTCCTCCATCGCGATCCGGTAATAGCCGCTGCGGGCGAGTTCATGGATGCGGGACAGCATATCGACCACCCGGCTGCCGGGTAAATGGACGATAACCTCGACGAGCGGCAGTGGAGGCAGCCCGTCGGGTTGATCGGCAAGCTGGCGGCGAGCCTTCCTCAGTTTTTCAAACCAATCCGCCTGGACCAGCAGTTGTTCGATCCCCCTGGCGAGCCGGCTGTTCAGGGCGGCGTCGTTCTGATTGGTGTAAGCGTCGATTAACGGTTCGTAAACCTGCAGAAGCGCATCCCGTTTTTCAGTCGGGACGAGCAGGCTGTCCGCCACGCGCAGCGCCTCGAGGAAGTGGACGGCGCTGTCATGCAGGCGGTCCTGCCTGGCGTAAATCCGGCCCAGCAGCAGCCGGGCGGGTAGGGCAAAATCCGGATGCTTGACCGCCGTTTGCAGGCTGCGGATCGACTGGTCCATCTGCCCTTCCTGGTAGAACATTGCCCCGAGTTCGTAATGCGCCGCCGAGTGGTCGAGACCGGTCAGGATGGCCCGTTCGAGTTCCTCGGCCGCCTGTGCGGTCTGGCCGCGCGCCTGGAGGTCCACAGCCTGTCCGACATGCATAAGGATCCGGGTCTGCTCCTGGTGGACGCTCTTGAGCGGCCCGGTCCCCATCGTGATCTCGTGTAAATCTCGGCCTTCCCGGCCTTCACCGGCCTTCTCATCCTGCTCGAACAACATCCCGGCCAGGATGGACAGGGCCTCCTTCTCGGCGGCCGCGATTGGGTCCAGCTTCGGGGAGGCGTCAACGGTGGGCGGGTTCAGCTGCGCCGGTGTTCGGATCGTCTCCGCCCGCGTCCCTTCGGGCCGAGGGGACCGGACGTCGGGGATCGGGAGTATCTGGTTGGCGCGCAGCAGGCCCAGCGCCTGGTTCGCTTCCGCGCTGGAAGGCTGCAGCTTGATGGCGTGTTTGAGGATCTCAAAAGCCTTTTCCTTGCTTCCCTGGTGCTGAAGGATCCCGGCGATCACGATGTAATGCGAAACCGCTTGCGGCAGGTGGTTGAGCTTCTCGAAATGAATCGCCAGCCGCGACCGCGCCCTGAGATTACCGGGATGGAGCCGGATCGTCCGCATCCAGTTCTCGAGCGCTTTTGCCGTGTCACCGCGCTTGAAGTGGACATCCGCGACCCGCAGCGCGGTCTCGGCCCCGGCCACCCGCTGACCGAGGATCTCGAAGATCTGCGCGATCTTTTCCAGGACGAGGATGTCGTTTGGAGAGGTCGCGACTACCGCGCGGTACTGACCCAGGGCGGCTTCGTAATCCCCCAGCTCGAAATAGGCCGAGGCCAGGCTGATTTGCGCCTGGGTGCTCTCAGGGAACTCTTCCAACGCCTGGCGATAGTAGCCGGCCGCGTGCTCCCATTCCTGATCCCACGCGGCGGAATGGCCCCGGCTCATAGCTTGTTTGTAGGCTTCCTGGTTTCCCGGCATCGCTTTCCTGAGGTGGACAATTCGATGGGCGGGGTGGGATTTCATCCCACCCCGCCCATCGAATTGTCGTCACACGAGTTGCTCCATATCATACCAATTCGGCCCGCTTTTCGCTTCGGTCAGGAGCGGGACTTTCAGGCTATACGCACCGGACATCGTCTCCCGCACGACGGCCGCCGCGTCTTCGACTTCCTCTTCGGGGCTTTCGAAAACAAGCTCGTCGTGCACCTGCAGCAGCATCCGGGCCGAAAGACCGGCCTGCCGCAGCCGGACGGGGATCCGGAGCATGGCGATCTTGAGGATGTCCGCGGCCGTACCCTGGATCGGGGCGTTGATCGCCTCGCGCTCCTCGCGGGCGCGCGTCACGGCGTTGGTCCCGCTCTGCAGCCCCGGGAAAAATCGCCGCCGGCCCAACAGGGTCTCGACGTAGCCCTGCTCGGTCGCCAGGCGGCGCATCCCGTCCAGGTACGCCTTGACGCCCGGGAACTGCTTGAAATAAGTCTCTACGAAATCCTCGGATTCGGCCAGGGTCAGATCGGTGGTCCGCGTAAGACCGAAGGCGCTCATCCCGTAAATCAAGCCGAAGTTGATCGCTTTGGCATGCCGGCGCTGGTTCCGGTCCACCTGCTCGAGCGGGATCCCGTAAATCGCCGCAGCCGTCGTGGCGTGGATGTCCTGCCCGGCGCGGAAGGCGGCGATCAAGGCGCCGTCGTCCGACATGTGCGCCACGACGCGGAGCTCGACCTGGGAATAATCGACCGACAGCAGCCGGTTGCCCGGGTCGGCGACGAAGGCTTTCCGGATCCGGCGACCCAGTTCGGTCCGGATCGGGATGTTCTGCAGGTTGGGGTCGCTGGAGGCGATCCGGCCCGTCACCGAGCCGGCCTGGTTGTAGGAGGTGTGCACCCGTCTCGTCCGCGGATTGACCTGCGCCGGCAGGGCGTCGATATACGTCGAGCGCAGCTTGGTCAGTTCGCGGTAGTTCAGGATCCACCCGACAACCTCATCCTTGTCCTGGAGCGCCTCCAGCACTTCGGCTGCGGTGGAGTAGTGCCCGCTGGCCGTCTTGCGCGTCCCCGGCGGTGGTGCGATCTTGAGCCGGTTGAAAAGCGCATCGGAGAGTTGCTGGGTCGAGTTCAGATTAAAAGACTCCCCGACGGCCGCATGGACCCGAACCTCCAGGCTTTCGATCTGTGCGCCGAGTTCGACGGACATCTCGGCCAGATAGCCGGTATCCAGGCCGATCCCGGCCATTTCCATCTCGGCCAGCACCTCGATCAGCGGCAGTTCGATCTCGCGCAGGAGCCCCCCGGCGCCGGCCGACTCGACTTCGCGCTCGAGGATCGGCCACAGCCGGACGACCACTTCGGCATCGTCGGCGGCATACGCGGCCGCCTTTCCGATCGCGACATCGGCCATCGTGATCTGTTTCTGGCCGGTCCCGATCAGGTCCTTGATCTCCGTCATTTCCATTTTCAGCTTGACCCAGGCAAGCCGCTTCAATCCCAGGTTGCGCGAGGACGGTTCTTTCAGCCATTCGGCGATCATCGTGTCAAACGAGACCGGGTGCACCCGCAGCCCGTAACGGGCCAGGACGATAAAGTCATATTTGAGGTTGTGGGCGATCTTGGGGATCTTCGGATCGGTCAGCGCGGGTCGCAGGGCGTCCAGCACGTCTTCCCGCGGAAGCTGGTTTCCGGTTTTGTGGCCCACCGGGAGGTAGTATCCGTGCCCGGGCTCGATCGACAGCGAGATCCCGACCAGGTCGGCCCGCATCTGGTCCGTCCCGGTCGTTTCGGTATCGAAGCTGATCACCTCAGCGCTCCGCAAGGCTGCGGTGAGGGCGGCCAGTTTCTCGGCATCATCGACGATGGTGACCTCGATCGCCGATGTGGGGGATGCCCCGGCAGCCGCTTCCCCGTCGACCGGTGCGGCGAACATCGCCATCTGCCCGGACCCGGCGGCGGGCGGCTGTGCGGGGGCCGGGGCCGGTGCTCCTTGCCCGGCCGAACCGCCCTCGCTCCCGGCGAATGACCGGACCATGTTCTGGAGCCGTTCCGCGAGCGTTCGGAATTCGAGTTCGTGAAACAGATCGAGGACGGGGGCGGGATCGAAATTGTCGATCCGGGCCCGGTCGAGTTCGAGGTCAATATCCAGGTCTGTGATGATGCGCGCCAGCTCTCGGGACAGGTCGGCGGCGGCCCGACCCGCCTCCAGCTTTTTTGCGACGGCGCCGCCGATCTCATCGAGATGGGCGTAAATCCCTTCCAGGGTATCGTAATCCTGGAGCAGCCGGGCAGCCGTCTTCTCGCCGATCCCGGCCACACCCGGGATGTTGTCCGACTTGTCCCCCATCAGCGCTTTGTAGTCGACCACCTGGTCGGGCCGGACGCCCAGCTTTTCGATCACATCTCCGGCCGAATAATCACGGGATTCGGCCAGCGAGCGGCCTTCCGGCAGGCTGACCAGGATCCGGTCGTCGACGAGCTGGAGCAGGTCGCGGTCGCCGGTGATGATCTTTACTCCCAGGCCTTCCGCGGCGGCCTTGCGAGCGATCGATCCGATCACGTCGTCGGCTTCATAGCCGTCACGCTCGATGCGGGGGATGTTGAAGGCGTCTACCACCATCCGGATGCGGTCAATCTGGATGCGCAGATCGTCCGGCATCTTCTCGCGGGTGGCCTTGTACTCCGGGAAGAGCTGGTCGCGGAAAGTGGCTCCGACGTCGAAAGCGACCATCAGGTAGTCCGGCCGGTCCTGCTCGAGATACCGCAGCAGGACGCTGGCGAAACCGTAGGTCCCGGCAGTAGGCTCCCCGCTGCTTGTGGTCCAACTCGAGGCCCGCCCTCCACCGGCGGTCAGTGCGAAATACGTTCGGTACGCCAGCGCGTGGCCGTCGATTAGATAGAGGGTTTGGGGCATGGGGGAATTATAGCAAGTTAAAAAAACAAGACCCACACCGGGGTAAAACCCCGGTGTGGGTCTTGTTTTTTTTTATTTTAAATCTAAATGCCCTGGCGGGCGCGGGTTTTGCGAATGAACTCCTGCACCATTGCGTTCGGGGGGAGTTTTTCGCCGGTGATGACCAGCCAGCCGGGCGCCCAGAATTCGCCGGACGGGTTGTCATCGCGGAGATGAATGAAGCGCTCGAACATGCGCTGCGAGGTGATTTTACTCGTGATCTGCATCAGGAACCGCGGAGCGGTGGCGGAATGCACCCGCACCTGCCACTGCATGTGCTCCGGCCGGATCGAAAGCTGTTCGAGTCGCCAGTCGAAAGAGATGCATAGCTCCAGCATCCAGTTCTCCAGCAGCCTGGCCGGTTCGCCGACGAGGTGATGTTTGGGAAGGCGCGGGAGCAGGACGCAGGCGTAGGTGATGTTTGAAAACGAAGCGGATTCGGGCTCGAGGCGCGCGGCGGGTTCGTCGGGCAGCGCCCGGGTCGGCCGGGTCTCGGCCATCGTCTCCGGAGGGGGATAGAAAGGACGTCCATCCGATCCGGCATCGCCGGGCCGGTTATGGCGGCCGGCGGGCGGCAGCGGCTCTCCAAGGATCTCCTCCAGAAAACTGCGCGGTCCCGGCGAGAGGTCCTGGCTGGGTTGCCAGTCCGGCGGAATGGCGAAGGGCTGGAGCGCGTCTTCAACCTCCGCGAGCAGACCCGGATCCCCGTGCAGGTCCGACGGGAGCCAGTCCACAAGCAGATGTTCCGGTTCGAGGGCTTCCAGATCCGGATCCGGGTCCGCGAGCAGGTCCCGTCTGCGGGGGATCGGGCTGTGGTACACGGACTCATCGAACGCGTTGGTCAGGGCAAAATCCGGATGACTCGCCGGGGAAAACCCGGGAGATTCCACCTCCACGAACTTTCCCGCAGTTCCCGTTTGATCCCCTTCGGCCTCGAAGCGGGCAGAATGGCGGTTGGCGGGTGTTGGATGGCGGTCTTCGATAGCTGCCGGACGGGGTGATTCCGGAACACGTTCAGGTCTGTCCGGATCGGCGGAAAGGGCTTTCGCGAGACGGTTGGACTGGGACCGGATTTTGCTGAAAGGCGTTTTGGCGTCGAAGATCAGGGAAAGGACCAACTCGTCCACCAGAGCGGTGGCATAGAGCATGTATTCGTGGTCGTTTTCCAGGGTCACAAAGCGGGCCAGGTCGTTCCCGCTCTGGCTGCCCCACTGCCGGCCGACGAGCTCCGCCAACCGGTCCCCGCCGGGCTGGCCCAGCTCGCCGGCATAAGCCCACAACCGCTCGCCGCGTGTGATCAGGGCCGCCTTTGCCGCGGTCTCGAGGGTCAGGCGCGCCAGGTACTGGGCGGCAGTGGAGACATCCGAAAGCCAGGGATACGGCTCATCAGGGTCGTCTGACGGGTCGTCTGACGGATATGGCTTGCCGCGGTTCGGGGGGGCTGCAGCGCGTCGCGTGGGTTCGACCGGTTCACCGTTCAGGAGGTTCCCGACGAGCTGGAGCAGGTCCGGCAGATAGAAAGGCTTGCTCAAAAAAGCATGCGCCGTGACCTGCGCCAGATCGGGATGCGCCGGGTCGTTACCCGGCGGGATGACGATCAACCGCAGCCCGGCGTGCCAATCGAGCAGGGTGTGGGCCAGTTCGGCGAACGGCACATCCGGCACGGCGCTGTCCAGAACGACCAGGTCGTAGCGCGATTCCTGGGCGAAATTGAGGGCAGCGATCCCGCCGGAGGCCAGGTCGACCGCGAAGCCGCCATCCTCCGTCAGGATCTGGTCGAGAAGCTCCCCGAAACCGGGGTCCGGTGTGATCAGTAAAATGCGCGTTCCCACACATCCAGTCTAACACGGCAGCACGCGCGCTATGGTACAGGTTGGTGGCAAACCTGTGGCAGACTGTAATGGGCTGTAAAAAGGAATATAGACCGGAAGGGGCCGGCCCCTTCCGGTCTATATTCCTTTTTATTTATCCATGGTATCCTTCTTCCGCCATGAACGCAGGCTTGAAAACTTTATGGGCCATGCTGATCCTGGCCGCGATCGGGATTATGGGGGTATTGGCCTATCAGACCGGAGCCGCCGCGGCTGAAGAGGCGGAAGACAAACGCAGGACCGAGATCGTCGTCAGCGTAAACGAGTACCAGTGGTGGCTGATCCGTTGGGCGACCAACGAGATTGTCTGCGTGACCGGGGTCGATCATGAAGGGCAGCCTTCCAATCTCGAGATCTTGAGTGCCTGCGGTCAAACGCTCTACAAGGAGTGGCAGATCTCCGCGCCTTGTGATGAGGCGGCATCGGGGGATGTGAGCGGCTGCCCCGGGCTGTATATTTTCCTGGCCGGGCAGAAGACGGTCGAGAAGAACGTGACGATCGAGCTGCCCAAACCGACGATCTGGCTGAGTTTATCGGGGTGTTCCCCGCAGCCCCCACTCAACCTTTGCGAACGGCTGCCCTCTCTCGTCCTGACCGGTGAAGAGCCGCTCCCCAACGAAACGATCACTGCAATGCACCTCGCATTTAGCGACCGCGTGTTCGACTGTATCGGCTCGGTCTGCGAGTTCCCCCTGGAAGCGACCGCTTACGACGGCGAAGAGGTCGAGTTCTGGGCCGAATCTTCCTACGGGGACGAGAGCGAACGGTTCACCGCGCGGGTGCGCGTCCTCGACGCAGGGGTGCAACCCGAGCCGGGGGCCGGGAACTGGTTCGTCGATATCATCAGTTCCCAATGGCGGGGCGACCCGAACGAGAGCTGCGCCGCGATGTGGGAGGCTTTCCCCCCTGTCGGTCCGCAGCCGCAATGGCTTTCCACTCCCGTCGACCATACCGGGCTGGCATCCAATGTCCCGTTCGTCTTTCTGGCCGGCGAACTCATCCGCTCCGGAATCGTCGACGTCAGCGCTTGCGTGGATCACGGCCTTCTCGCCAACGGCGCGGCCAGCCCGTGCGGGGTCGAGCATGCGCGGACCCTGGTCAACGACTGGCAGGATCAATTCGACGCCGAGATCTTCCGCGTCGCGCAGGATCGCCTGATCCCGGCCCAACTGCTCAAAAACCTGTTCGCCCAGGAAAGCCAGTTCTGGCCGGGGGAATCCGATATCCAGGAATTCGGTTTCGGACGCATCACCGAGCTCGGCGTCGATACGATCCTGCTCTGGAACCTCGATTTCTACGACCAGTTTTGCCCGCTCGTTCTGCACGAGGAGACCTGCAGCAAGGGTTACGCTTTTATCGGCGAAGAAAACCAGGAGCTGCTGCGCGGCGCGCTTGTGGTCGAATCCGACGCCGCTTGCCCCACCTGCATTACCGGAGTCGATCTGGCCCACGCCCAGACCACGGTCGACTTTTTTGCTGAGACCGTGGTGGCAAACTGCGCCCAGGTCGCCTTCATCGTATCGGACATCACCGGAGAAATCCCGGGCGCGGTCAGCACGTACGAAAGCCTCTGGCAGTTTACCCTGGCCAGCTACAACGCCGGACCGTATTGTCTTGCCAGGGCGCTGAACGTCGCCTGGGCCCAATTCGGCGTGCTGGATTGGGGCACGGTCGCTTCCCGCCTTGGGGCCGGCTGCACCGGGGCGATCACCTACGTGGATCGGATCACGGCCGACCGCCTCCCCGCCGACGCCGATTTCTTGCCCACCCTGACGCCAATCGCGACGCCGTTCCAGACCCCGGTGCCCGGCGCAACCCAGCCGGCCCCGACCGCGACCCCCGGCGGCTACCCGGCGCCGACCGCCACCTCTCCGGGGTATCCGTAAAACCAAGGCACAAAGTGGGGTGCGCGCGCAGGGCCAGGCCCTGCGCGCCCGACCCCTTTTACGCCTCAGCTCGATGTATTGGTTCTCAGAGCCTGGCGACGAGTTTGCGGAACTCCTGCCACTCCTCCTCGAAGAAGTGCACGGTGACGTTGTTGAGTTCCAGGTGGTAGGTCGTCTCGCCGTCCGGCTCCTCGGCCGACCAGATGATGAAATTGGCCGTCTCAGCCAGCGTTTCAGTCCGCGGTTGGGGGGTTGGATCGTTCATCTCGCTCCCTTTTACTTTTCAAGAATTCTTTGATACGCACCATGATCAAACCCGGGAGGCCCGGTCTCTCCGGCTGGTCCGTCTCAGCCGCCGCGTCCAGTTCCTGCCAGGGGTCCAGATCGAACATCTTGCGGGTGGCATACCGGCCGAAGAACAGCAGCGTCGCCAGGACCGGGGCAGCCAGCAGCAGACCGATCAGGCCCAACAAATTGGCGGCGATGATCGCCGCCACCAGCACGGCTGCCGGGTGGAGCCCGAGCACCTGGCCATACAGGCGGGGCGTGATCAAGTTGTCGATGATCTGGTCCAGGAGCACGATGACGCCCACCACCAGCAGGGCATAGGTCAACTGATCAAGACCCAGGTAATTTGTGGTCTGGAAGAATGCCACCAGCCCGGTGACCACCCAGGTGACGAACGGGCCGATGTACGGCACGAACCGGGCGATGCCGGCCACCAGCGCCAGCGCCAGCGCATTCCGCACCCCGAGCAGGGTAAGCAGGACGAGGATCACGCCCGCCGTCATCGCGATCAGGATCAGCTGGCCGCGCACGAAGGCGTTCCAGATCCGCCCCAGTTCCTTCCCAATCCGGGTCAGGTCCTCCTGGTAGCCCGGTAAATCGATGTTCGAGAACATCCCGGAAAGCATGTCCGGAAAATGGCCGGCGTCCGCCAGTGTGAAATAGGAGACCAGCAGGATGAAGAAGAGCCAGCCGAGGGTCGTGAAAGTGCCGGTCGCGATCGATCGGATCAACCCACCGGCCTGGCCCAGGACCGGCTGTACGATTTCGATCACCTGGTTCAGCACCCTTTCGAGATCGTACTGGCCGAGTATCACGGTCATATCGATCTCGTAGGTCCCGATCCTGAACACCTGGGTTGAAAGGTCCTCGGCGATCTGCGGCAGGGTTACCAGGAAGTTCTCGATCACCCGGAAGAGGCTCTGGATCTGTTGGATGGCGGCCACGCCGGTGGCGGTGAGCAGGGAAACGAGCAGGACGACAAAAACGATGTAGATCAGGTTGACCGACACTCGCCATGAGAGCCGTGACTGTTTGCTGATCGTCGCCGCCAGCGGATGCAGGAGATAGGCGAGGATGAGGGCCATCAGCAGCGGTCCAAGGATGTTGCTGAACCGCACCATCAGGGCCGCCATAATCGCGACGATCGTCAGGCCGACGACGAGCTTGACGGAGGAACTCCATTGAGGGGAGGTGCTATTCATTAAAGGGCGAACGGTCAGTAGACCGGAACGTTCCAATCCCGGTAGCGGGGCGACCGGCCCCGCACGATATCGGCAAAGAGCTCGCGCAACCGGGCCGTGTGGGGTCCCATCTCCCCGGCGCCGATCTCCCGGTGATCCACCCGGGTGACGGCCGTGATCTGGGCGGCCGTCCCCGACATGAACAACTCCTCGCATAGGAAGACCTCGGTGCGATCGATGGGACGTTCGACGACTTCCAGATCGAGCTCCTGGAGGGCGATCGTGAGCACCGACGCACGCGTGATGCCCTCCAGGATGTTTTCTGTCCGGGGCGGCGTCACCAGCTTCCCGTCGCGGATCATGAACACGTTCATGGCGCTGCCTTCCGAGATGTGCCCTTCGGCGGTCAGGACCAGGGCTTCGTCGAACCCGGCGCGGACGGCATCGGTTTTGATCAGCGCCGAGTTGGCGTAGGCGCCGCTGATCTTGCCGCGGGCCGGGATGGCGTTGTCGTCCAACCGCCGCCAGGATGAGACCGTGACGTGCGCGTTGGTGTCGTTGGCCACGTACTTGTTGAACGGAACGGCGAAAATGGTCAGCTCGTCGATCAGGCCGTGCAGCTTGACCCCGATGGCCTCGTCAGCCTTGTATGCCAGCGGGCGTACGTACACGTCTTCGCGGCGTCCTTCGTGGTGGAGCAGGTCGATGGTCAGCTTGATGAGCCCATCGATATCGAGGCCCAGATCCATCACCATGATCTTGGCGGAGGCGAGGAAGCGTTTGAAATGATCGCGCGGACGGAACAGGTAGAGCTGCTGCTCCTCTTCGTTCCAATATCCCCGGATTCCCCCGAAAACGGCAGTGCCGTAGTTCAGCGAATGAGTCATGACCCCAATCTTGGCATCTTCATAAGGGACGATCTTTCCCTTGAAATAAGCGCACTTGGGTCTGGTCAACGGTTACCTCCTTGACTTCGTATGGAAAATGCAAAACCGGGTCCCCGTGCAGCGCATCACCCTGCAGTGGACCCAGTTTTGCTCACGTCTTGTTTCGCTGTTTGTCGATCATGTGGTTGAATGTGAAACAATTCAATTATATCGCAACGTGCCACGGGCAAGGTGCGAGGTGCAAGGTGCAAGGTATTGCGCACGATGTACGCTATTTGCACGTGGCACGTTGCGCGTTGCACTTTGTACGTGGCGCCTTGCCCGTCGCACCTCCCTTCGCGGTATACTACCGCCCATGAAGCGCGCCGTCAGCATCAGCCTGGGATCCTCGAAGCGCAATAAGGCGGTTGAGGTTGAAATGCTCGGGGAAAGGATCTCTGTAGAACGGATCGGGACAGATGGAGACATGGAAAAGGCGGCCCGGCTTTACCGGGAACTGGACGGAAAAGTCGACGCTTTCGGCGTCGGCGGGGCGGATCTCGGACTGATGGTGGACGAGCGCTGGTACCCGCTTCACTCGGTCCGGCCGATGGTGCGCTTCGTCAAACAAACCCCACTGGTGGACGGGACCGGGCTGAAGATCACCCTCGAGAGCCGCGTGCCGGCGTACCTGGAAAAACACCTCGGCGAGTATATCGATACGCACGGCGGGCGGAATGCCCTGGTCACCTCCGGCGCCGACCGTTGGGGGATGACCCGCGCCCTCGTCGAGGCCGGGTACGAATGCATCTTCGGGGACCTGATGTTCGGGCTCGGCATCCCGATCCCGCTTCGGACGACGACCGGGCTCAAACGCCTTGCCGCGCTGGCCATGCCGATCGCCGGCAGGCTGCCGTTCAGCTGGATCTACCCGACCGGGGAGAAGCAGGAGGTCCGGGCTCCCAAGTTCGAGAAATACTACCGCTGGGCGACCCTGATCAGCGGGGACCGACACTATATCGTCCGGCATATGCCGGACCGCCTGGACGGCAAGATCGTCGCCACCAACACGACGACGGAAGCCGACGTCGAGCTGTTCAAAAGCACGGGGGTGCGATTTCTGGTCACCGCCACGCCTGTCATCGACGGGCGATCCTTTGGGACCAATATGATGGAGGCGGCCCTGATCGCCGCATCCGGGAAAGGCCGCAAACTGGACTACGCCGAAATCGACCTTCTACTGGACCAACTCGGGTTCGAACCTCGCATTCTGGAACTGAATTAATTTGGACGCCATCGTGACTGCCGGGGGCATCCCCGAACCGGACGACCCGCTCTATCCCATCACCCAGGGAGCGCCCAAGGCGCTCGTCGAGATCGCCGGAAAACCGATGGTCCAATGGGTACTCGACGCCTTGAGCGATTCGGTCGCCGTCCATCACGTCATCGTGGCCGGTCTCGGCCCGGACTGCGGTGTGACCTGCACGAAAGCGCTGGAATTCATCCCAAACCAGGGCGGGATGCTCGAGAATATCTTCGCCGGGGCACACCGTATCCTGACACTTAACCCGGGTGCCGAAGTCATCCTTTCGGTCTCATCCGATATCCCGGCCATCACCGGCAGGATCGTCGATTGGATGGGGAGCGAGGTCGCCGGCGGTGATTTCGATGTGTGCTACAACTTCATCACGCGTGAGATGATGGAAAACCGCTTTCCGGGCTCCCGGCGGACTTACACCCGCTTCAAGGATGCTGAAGTGTGCGGCGGCGATCTGACCGCCTTCCGGACGCGGTTGCTCACCTCGGACGGCGGGGTCTGGCGAGAGCTGGTCGAGTCGCGCAAGAATGTTCTGAAACAAGCCGCCATCATCGGCTACGGTACTCTTCTCAAGCTTCTGCTCCGGCAGCTGACGATCGACGCAGCCGTCGCGCGGGTTTCAAAACGTCTCGGGCTCAAAGCCCGGGCGATCGCGTGCCCGTTCCCCGAGATCGGGATGGACGTCGACAAGCCTTACCAACTCGAACTGCTCCGGGCAGACCTGGCCGGTAGAGGGGCGTTTTGATCGCCCGGTTCAGCGCCTGGGACGCCCGGGCATCGGTGCGTCTGCAGATCGCCCGCGGACCCGGTCTCCTGCGGTGGGCCGCGATCGTGCTGGCACATTCAGGGGATTCCTGGTTCTGGCTGTTCGGCCTGGGGATCGTCTGGCTGGCGGGTCCGGAAGATTGGAAGGGTCGGGTCCTGCTGATGGCTGCCGCGATCCTCGTCACTGCCGTCCTCGTCATGATTTTGAAATTTACGATTCGCCGCCAACGCCCGGCCGGTGAATGGGGCGCCATCTACCGCCGGACAGATCCCCATTCTTTCCCTTCCGGACACGCGGCCCGAGCTTTCCTGCTGCCCGTGCTTGCGCTCGCAACCGGACCGGCCTGGTTCGTCGTCGCGCTGTGGGTCTGGGCGCCGCTGGTCGGGCTGTCCCGCGTCGCGATGGGGGTGCACTACCTGTCGGATATCGTGGCGGGGGCGGCGTTCGGAGCTGCGATAGGGTTGGTGTTCCTGCAGCTTGCCGGTTTCTTTTTTTCATAGGGCAGTGTCATCTCGATTTCATCGCCCCCCAATCCCCGGTAAAAGCGCGCCCTACGGATGGACGGAACCAGCTACCCAGCTATCCAGCCAACCACCTCCCCTCTACGGTATCGCAAACAGAAACCGCCAGGAATCCTCCCCCTTCTCGACCGTCGACGTGACACCGATCACCTGGAAGAAGGTCAGCCCGGGTTTGAGCGGGAAATGGGTCCCCGCGCCGCGGCCGGCGCGGAAAAGCTGGAGCGGGGCGGTCAGATCGGTCCGAGCCCAGCTGGCTTCGTACACCTGACCGTCCCGGAAGATGTAGGCCGCCCCGGCGCCCTGCAGGTTGATCGTGACGATCTCGGTATCGCTGGACTCGAGGAACTTCTCGTGGGGGACGAACAAATACACGACGTTGGCAGCGGATACCGGAAGGCCGGTGTAGGTGTCGTAAAGCGCCGCGTATTGTTCGCCCTGCCCGGTGTCGTTGACCGTATCCGCATAGCGTTCGTACAGACCGGTGCCGGGGTTGAAGAGCCAGTAGTTGTAATCCAGCCATGAATAGCGGGTGAAGGTTTTCTCGGCCGGCTCCCCGCCCCACGGGACCAGCGTCTGAAAGCGCATTCCCGGCAGCTCGTAGCGGTCGTTGTCACCGCCCTGGGCGATCGAATACAGGGCGAGCTGGGCTGAATTGGTGAACAGGTTGTTGTAATCCGTGTTGTTCAGGTCACGGCATAGGGGCGGGCAGTTGTCGGTCCGCGGCAGTACCAACCGGGGCAGCAAGTCCGAGTTGAGCCACAGGTCGAGGACTCGGCGGTCGGCGGAGGCAAAGGCGAAGATGGCGTTGTATATCCGGACGATATGCTCGTCAAAGAACCGGCCGGACCGGACCGGACCGATCCGGTCGGCGTCTTTCCCATAGAACACGGCAATGAACCGCGTCAGGCCGCCTTCGATATAGTATTCGAAGACCAGGTCCGCCACGGTCAACCCGGATTGGGGACGGACGTAGCGCGGATAGTTCGTGATCTTAACGGCCAGCGGCCGCCGGTCGAGAATCCCCGGATCGGCCACGGTCAACCCGGTGAGCGGGTTGACGTTGTTGGGGAATGTGAAAGGCCCGGTGTTGACCGGTAGCGTGTACGGCAGGGCGGCCAGGGTCGGCGTGGGGGACGGCGTGAAAGTCGGCGTGCGGGTGGGCTGCTCGGTGGCGGTGGGCTGTCCCGGCGCCGGCGTACCGAACGGGGTCGGCGTCCAGGCGCTCGCCGTGGCAGTCGAAATCGCTCGCACGGTGGCGTCGATATCGGCAGGGGGCGGGAAAGTCGGCTGCGGTGGGGCCAGCCCGTAAAAGACCGGCAAAGCGCTGCAGCCCGAGAGCAGGAGCGCTGCTATCAGGCCGACGATCGATATTCTGATGAACCAATAATGCATCTCTGCGATCTTACCACGGGGCGGCCGGACACGAAACATGCATGAGTACTAGCGTGTTTTTGAAAGCGTGCAACCTGCAGCGCGCCAGGACGTATAATAGGGGCGTGAAGGAAATTAACCGCCCCCTACCCTGGGAGCGGCGGCCGGCGGCGGGAGCCGTGCTCTTTGCGGCGGCCGTCGTAACGGTGGGTTGGCTGATGTACACACCCGAGGGACTGCTCGGAAAAGCGGATGCGATCGGGTACGCCGTCTGTCACCAGATCGATCTGCGCTCTTTTCACATGGGCGACCGGGCGATCTCGCTCTGTGCGCGCTGCACGGGGATGTATCTGGGGGCACTCCTTGGGCTGGCGGTCCTGCAGATCCGGTCGCCGCGGCGTGGCGGCGTCATGCCGGGGCGGGTCAACGCCTTCCTGGGTCTGCTGGCGCTGTTCTTCGCCCTGGACGGCCTCAATTCGTTCACCAACCTGATCCCCGGTTTCCCCTCGGTCTACACGACGACGAATACCATCCGGGTTTTCGCCGGGACTGGTTTCGGGCTGGTGATGGCGGCGTTCCTGTTCCCGGCATTCAACCAGACGGTCTGGACGGATTGGACGGATGAACCGCCGGTCCGCGACCTGCGGGACCTGGCATCACTGCTGGGGCTCGGCGCGCTGACCGCCGCCATCATCCTGACCGGAAACCCGCTCATCCTGTACCCGGCTTCGTTGTTGAGCGCCGCGGCCCCCGTCCTGATCCTGACGATGGTATACTCGCTCGTGGTCTTGATCGTGTTCAAAAAAGAGAATTTCGCTGGCTCACCCGGCAAGTTGGCGGTTCCGCTGCTGATCGGTTTCACCACCGCCATGGTGCAGATCGCCGCCATTGACCTGCTCCGTTTTTTCATCACAGGAACCTGGGACGGGTTCCACCTGGGGTAAGACTATGGACCTGCTGCTCGGAGTCTTTTCCGCCTTCGGTCTGTCCGCCAGCGCCGGGCTGAACGCCTATATCCCCCTGCTTGTAATCTCGCTGGTCGGCCGGTACACCAATTGGATCACGCTGAGCGAACCGTGGAACACGCTCGAAAACGGCTGGGTGATCGCCTTTTTGCTCCTGCTCTCGGCGATCGAGTTCTTCGCCGATAAGGTCCCGGCCGTCAACCACGCCAACGACCTGATCCAGACCCTGGTGCGTCCGGCGGCCGGCGCGATCGCCTTCGCCGCCAATGCCGACATCATCACCGATGCAAACGTCGTCTTTTCATTGATCCTGGGGCTGCTGGTCGCCGGAGGCGTGCACGCGACCAAGTCCGTCATCGTGCGGCCCGCCGTCACCGCCACGACCGGCGGCGCCGGCAATATCCCTATCAGCATCCTGGAGGACGTCGTTTCAACCTTCCTGTCGATCCTGTCCGTCCTGATCCCGGTCATCGTGGCCGTGATCCTGATCATGGTGGCTGCCTGGGTGATCTGGTTGTTGTGGAGGCGGGCGAACCGTCTTGCACGCTCGTAATCGGAAAGCGCAGGGAGTACCGGAGTGCCACTCCGGTACACCCTGCGCTTTCCGAAAATTTTCTTGTACTCTGGAGGATTAAATGACTCAACAAAACCCGTATCAAAGCTCCGTCCCGCCGAACAGCACGATGTCCATCGTCTGCCTGGTCTGCGGCATTCTGGGGCTCACGCTCGTGCCAGGGGTCGCCAGTGTGATCGCCATCATCACGGGCAACATGGCGATGAAAGAGATCCGCGCCAGCGGCGGGACCGTGGGCGGTGAAGGGATGGCCCGCATCGGGATCGTACTGGGCTGGATCGCCGTGGCCCTGGCCGTGGTCGGCGTGTGCTGCTTCTTGATCGCATTCGCGTTTCCATTTATCCTGGCGCCGCTCGGATTTATGCTGGAGGGGGCAGGCTATCTATCCGGAATCGGGCCGGTCGGGTAATCCTGGATTCGGTATGGTCATTCAGAGGACGGGCCCGGTTCTAAGGTAAAATACGACGGAAAGGAGAAAAGAAATGACAGACGATCCCAATGCAACCCGTATCAGCCCTTCAAACTTCGAGGAGGAACCCAGAATGGAATTCGGTGGTGAAGAACCAAAGAACAACCGCAACGTAATTATCGCCGTCGTCGCCGCCGTCGTGTTTTGCTGCTGCTGCTCGGCCGCCGCCGCTGCGTACTGGACGTTCACCAGCAGCAACATTAACTTTTAGAACCGATCCAATCCTCCCTGCACCGCTTGAAAAAGCCGGTCTTTCCAGATCGGCTTTTTTGTTTGCCTCGTGTCGGAAGACCCCTATTTTATCGGCCGCACCGAGTTGACTCGCCCGCACTTGTCCTGCTCGCGATGGGGGTCATGATCGGGATCATCATGCTGGCCGAGGTAGGGGCGTCCCCCTTCCCCCTTCCCTACGAAAGCATATCCCGTATCGCCTTATGCAGGATCCCGCCATGCCGGTAGTACTCAACCTCGATCGGCGTATCCAGCCGGACGATGACGTCAAAGGTCAGTCTGTCTCCGTTGGCGCGGGTGGCCGTCACCGTGATACGCTCGTTCGGGTGGACGTCGTCGGTCACCGGGATATCGTAAGTTTCCGAGCCGTCGAGGCTGTATTCGGCGGCGGACTGCCCACCGGCAAACTCAAGCGGCAGCACACCCATCCCGAACAGGTTCGAGCGGTGGATCTTTTCGTAAGAGCCGGCGATCACTGCCTTGACCCCCAGCAGCAGCGTCCCCTTGGCGGCCCAGTCGCGGCTGGAGCCGGTCCCGTAGGCCGTCCCGGCCAGGACGATCAGCGGGGTTCCTTCGGCCTGGTATTTCATCGCTGCGTCGTAGATGAACAGCTCCTCGTTCTCCGGGAACTTGACCGTCCAGCTGCCCTCTTTCCCACCGGCCAGGTGGTTTTTAAGCCGGATATTTCCGAAGGTGCCGCGGGTCATCACCCGGTCGTTGCCGCGCCGGGAGCCGAACGAATTGAACTCGCGCGGGCTCACGCCGCGCTCGATCAGATACTGACCGGCCGGGAAATCGGCCGGTATGGCGCCGGCCGGGGAGATGTGGTCGGTCGTGACCGAATCGCCGACTTTGACCAGGACGCGGGCCCCGCGGATCGGTTCGATCGGCCGTACCTCCGGGGTCAGGTCTGTGAAGAACGGAGGCTCCTGGATATAAGTCGACGCCTCATCCCAGTTGTATAGATCGGCGCTGTCGGCGGCCGGGATGGCGTTCCAGGTCTCGTTACCGTCGAAGACGTTGCTGTATTTTTCGACGAACATCGCTGGGCGGACCGAGGTCGTGATCGCCTCACGGATCTCCTGGGGCGACGGCCAGATCTCGCGCAGGTAGACGGGCTCACCGTCCGACCCGGTCCCGAGCGGCTCATGCTCCAGGTCGATGTCGACGGTGCCGGCCAGGGCGTAAGCCACGACCAGCGGAGGCGAGGCCAGGTAGTTAGCCAGCGAATACGGATGGATGCGGCCCTCGAAGTTGCGATTGCCGGACAGGACAGCCGCCGAAACGAGATCAGCGTCCTGGATGGCCCGAACGACCTCGCCGGCGAGCGGGCCGGAGTTGCCGATACAGGTCGTACAGCCGTAGCCGACGACGTTGAAGCCCAGCTCGGCGAGCGGCTCGATCAGGCCGGCGTGCTCCAGGTACTCGGTGACCACCTTTGACCCCGGCGCCAGGCTGGTCTTGACAAATGGTTTGACCTGCAGCCCGCGTGCGACCGCGTTCCTGGCGAGCAGACCGGCGCCAAGCATGACGGACGGGTTGGAGGTGTTGGTGCAGCTCGTGATCGCGGCGATGATGACGGAGCCGTGCCCCATTTGAACGGACGACCCGTTGGCGCCCAGCACGGCGGTGGCTCGCCGCCTTTCCGGGGGGATCTCGAAACCGCGCTCCGCTTTCGGGGTTGCCAGCACGTCTTCGAACTGCTCCTTCATCTCCGCCAGGCCGATGCGCTGGTGCGGCAGCTTGGGGCCAGCCAGTGAAGGGACAACGGCGCCCATGTCCAGCTCGAGGGTGTCGGTGAATTCGGGGTCCGCATCGCCGGCGGTACGGAACAGGTTCTGCGCCCTGCAATAAGCCTCCACCCGTTCGACCTCTTCCGGCGTCCGGCCGGTCAGCCGCAAATAGCGAAGAGTTTCATCATCGACCGGGAAAAAGCAGACGGTTGCGCCGTGTTCGGGGGCCATGTTGGCGATCGTAGCCCTGTCGGGGAGCGACATCGAGGCGATCCCGGGACCATAGAACTCGATGAACTTACCGACGACGCCTTTCTTCCGCATCATCTGGGCGACGGTCAGGACCAGGTCGGTCGCAGTGACTCCCTCGGGCAGCCGTCCGCTGAGCTTGAACCCGATCACGTCCGGGGCAAGCATATCCAGCGGGACGCCCACGACGGCCGCCTCGGCTTCAATCCCGCCGACACCCCAGCCCAGGACGCCCAGCCCGTTGATCATCGTGGTGTGCGAGTCCGTTCCGACCAACGTGTCGGGATACGCGACCCATCCGCCGTCCGGATCTTCGCCCGCCATGACAACTTTCGATAGGAATTCCAGGTTGACCTGATGGACGATCCCGGTCGCCGGGGGGACGACACGGAAGTTGGCGAAGGCATTTTTCCCCCAATGCAGGAACTCGTAGCGTTCCCGGTTGCGCTCGAATTCGATCTCGGCGTTGCGCTGAAGGGCGTTCGGGCTGCCGAAAAAATCGACCTGCACGGAGTGGTCGATCACGAGATCGACCGGGACGACCGGGTTGATTTTGCTCGGGTTGCCGCCCAGCCGGGCGACGGCCGATCGCATCGCCGCCAGATCGACCACGGCCGGGACGCCGGTGAAATCCTGCATGACGACGCGGGCTGGTTTGAAGGCCACGACGGGGCGCTCCTCCGCGGTCGGGGTCCAACCGGCCAGGGCGCGGACGTGGGCATCCGTGATCTCCACCCCGTCCATCTGCCGTAGGGCCTGTTCGAGCAGGATGCGGATCGAGAAGGGGAGGCGGTCGAGTTTCGTAAGCCCGGCTTCCTCGAGGGAGGCCAGGCGGTAGTAAGTGTAATCACCGTGCGCGGTGTTGAGGGTGGCTCGGGCGTTGAAGGGATCTGAGGTCATAAAGGCTCCTGAAAGAAACGTGCAACGTGCTAGGCTTGTCTTGATCAACCGTAAAATGATGTGCTGGGATTATAGTCGTTGAAGGTTGAGATTTCAACAACCGAGGCGCTTTGTTCTATGTCTTGACAGGCAGGTGAAGCAGTATTATAGTTAACTGAATGGTTAACAATTCTTTGAGGTCTTTCGATCGAACCTTCGGCGCCCTCGCCAACCCGATCCGGCGGGGGATCCTTATCAGGCTGCGTGAAGGGGCCGCGCCGGTGAGCGAGCTAGCCGCACCGTACGAGATCTCCCTGCCCGGGATGCTAAAGCATATCGGTGTTCTGGAAGACGCCGGCCTGGTTGAGACCGTTAAGGAAGGCCGGACCCGGACATGCCGTTTGACGGCGGCCCCGCTGATGGAGGCCGCCGAATGGCTCTCGGCGTACAGAGCTTTCTGGGATGGACAGCTGGACGCTCTGGGCGATTTCCTGGGCGAGAAGAGAAAACAGCGGAAACGGACCGGTAAGCGGGCAAAACGGTAAGTAGGCAGACAGGATATCGAAACACGATAAAAGGAGAACACCATGGCAGACGTATTGCACCTGGCCGGAATCAAGGCCGAACCGAACGACGTGTATGAGGCGCTGATTGAGCAATCCCACATTCAGAACTGGTGGTCCCAATTCACGGAGGCCGCCCCGGAGGTCGGCGCTTTGAATGTGGTCAGCTTTTACGGGGGGATGGCCGAGTTCAAACTGCGAGTCAAGGAACTCGTCCCGGGCGTGAAGGTCGTCTGGGCGGTCGAAGGCGGCCCGCCCGATTGGGTCGATACCACGATCACCTGGTCGCTCTCCGCAGGAGAGGGAATGACGGCGGGTCAGACGATGGTCCACCTCGCCCACCGCGGCTTCGCCGAAATGGACGCGAGCTTCGCCAACGTGAACTACAACTGGGGTTGGTACTTGACCAGCCTGAAGTTCTATCTTGAAAAAGGGGAAGGGATGCCCCACACCGAAGCGGACATGATGTGACCGGCTCCACAGGTCTCGCGCCAAAACGATCGATCGAACTGCGACGGACGTATCCGGCAACGCTGGAACGGGTCTTCTCAGCCTGGACGCAGCCCGAGTTGCTCAAGGAATGGTGGGGCGTCGCCGACGGGTATACGACGCCGCTCGTGGAGATCGACCTCAAAATCGGAGGGCGCTACCGGTTTGGTATGCTCCCCCCAGGTCAGGACGACCTGATCGTCATTTCCGGCGAATATCGGGCCATCGAACCTCCGGAACGGCTGGTTTTCACCTGGGCAATCGAAAGCGAGACCGGCTCCGGAGAGGCTTCGACGATCACACTCCGGTTCCTGGATCGGGGCGCCTCCACGGAACTCGTCCTGAAGCACGAATACGCGGGTCCCGCCGCGCTGAGTGATGAGTTCCGCGCCGGCTGGGAAGGGATGCTCGCCCGGTTAAGGGCTCGAATAGGATCGCCGGGAGAAATCTAGCGTATCCCGCTGAGGACAAGAAAGAATCCGAAAAATGGATGCCGGCACGGGCATTCGTCCACCCCGGAATCCATTTTTCGGAATTCATCGTGCAGGAGAAGCGGAATTAACGTGGGATCTGGTCGATCAATTCGGGATGCTCTGCGCAGACCAGCGGCAGGAAGGCTCGGACGACCGCCGGATCGAAATGGCGGCCGGACTGCTCGATGATATATTCCACGGCGTTCTTCTCGGACCAGGGCGTGCTGCGGTACGGCCGCGGCGAGCGCAAAGCGTCCCAGACGTCGGCGACGGCGAAGATGCGGGCCGAGAGGGGGATTTCCTCGCCTTTCAACCCGAAGGGATAGCCCGTGCCGTCCCATTTCTCGTGGTGGTAGTACGGTATTTCCAGCGCCGGCTGCAGATAGCTGATCGAGGAGAGCATCTGGTGCGCAAACTCAGGGTGGCGGCGCATGACGTCCCATTCTTCCTCGGTCAGGGCGTCTTCTTTCATCAGGATCCGGTCGGGCACGCCAAGCTTGCCGATATCGTGAAGCAGGGCGCCGCGCCTCAAATGGACCAGAATGTCTTCGCCGAGACCCATTTCCCGGCCCAACCGCACGCTCATCTCCGCAACCCGGTCCGTGTGCTCGCGGGTTTCATCGTCGCGCAGCTCGAGCGCATGTGACCAGCCGCGCAGGGTCTGGTCATAAGCGTCCGAGATGCGAGCGTTGGAATTCTGCAAGCTGGTGAATAGTTTCGAGTTTTCGATCGCAATGGCCACCTGGTCTGCCAGGATCTCAAGAAGTTCGGTATCCAGGTCATCGCGGACCCCACGGGAATCGTTCCGCAGGGTGAGCGTACCGAGTTTTCCCTGCCGGACCTTGAGCGGGAAGGACAGGTGTTCCTCATCCGGTTTGGGTTGGTGATCTTCCTTCCCGGAAGCGTTGTCGGGCAGATGAAAGCCGTTTAGATGCTTCGCGTCCGCGAAACCGGTGGACACGATCGGCTTAGGGCCGTGCCCGTTGACCGAACCGGAAGGGTAAGCCGCCCAGTGGCCGTCATCCAGGCGGATCGTGACGCCGGAATATCCCAGGCGCAGGGCGATCAACCGGACGGTCTCGTCCATCAGGTCCTTGATGTTCAAAATCGAAGCGGCCCGCCGGCCGATATCAAAAATGGATGCCAGCCGGTTGACCCGCGAGATGCCCGTGGTCCCTTCGATCCATTTCTTTTCGGTCATCCCAAAATGGTAAACCGCCTGGACGATCGCCGGGCCCAGCCGGGAGAGGCGGCCCTTGTAAATGAAATCCGCCACACCGAGGCGCATCATCTTGACGATGACTTCCTCGTTCACGACATCGGAGAGGACGATCACCGGGATCTCCAGCGCGCGGTGTTTGACCTCCTGGATCGCATCCGAAACATCAAAGTCCTGTAAATTATGCTCCGAGACGATGAGATCGACCGCACCCACCCCCTTCTCGAGGCGTTCGAGGCAATCCTGAAATTCATCCAGCCTTTCGACACATTCCCAGTCCAAATCGAACCCCGTCCGGTGGAGTTCACCGACGATCCGCTGCAGGTTGTGGGCATCCGTTTCGATGAGAAGCAGTCGAATTTTCACTATTCCGCTCGTGGCCTAGGGTCTGGCGATTTTTAGGGGTGCAACAGCCAAGCTGTTGCACCCCTAAAAATAGCCGCTTTTATTA
>DATKDL010000117.1:0-1651 GCA_035512695.1 Anaerolineales bacterium
CCCCCCCCCGCCCCAAAATTCGCCCGGCCTCAGAATTTTCGGATAGGTTCTTTGTGAAAATATATTCAATCCGTGTAAATCAAAACAATCGGTGAATACCGTGTTGCATATTGTCAATTTCATATATACTGTCAATATAAAAATGGACCCCTCCCAATTCTCCCCCCACGCCCCCGGCAGCCTGCACTTCGACCCGGACGGTTTCTGGACCTTCCACCCGTACCCCCTGCCCCCAATGTTCCGCTGGACCGACCGGCTGGTTACGGCGCTGTCCGCCGCCGATCGGGCGCTGGCGGCCTGGTCCGTGCGGGCGGCGGGGGCGCCGGCCGGTTTCGGCGGGCTGATTGCCCGGGTCGAGGCCGCGGCCGCCTGCCGGCCTGCCGGACTGGATACGGACCTGGCAGACGTTTTCGATTACGAAGCCGGGTACCGGCCCGAAGAGGACCCGCCGGAAGGGCCGGCCGATGCCGCGGCATACGCCGAAACGCTGGAGGCAGCCTGCCGCCGCGCCGGCGATGGGGGCGTGGATCTCGATGAATTGGAGGCCATCCACGGGGGACTCTTCCCGCGCGAATACGACGATGATTGGCCGGTCGGGGAGTTCCGGCGGGGCCAGACCTGGATTGGACCACCCGGGTCCGATCCGGGGGGGTCCGTCTTCGTCCCCCCGCCACCGGATGTCATGCGGGATGCGCTCGACAGCCTGGACAAGTTCATGCGCGCCGAGGGGAAGCTTCCGCCGCTCGTCCGGCTTGCCCTGGTCCATGCCCAATTCGAAATCATCCATCCGTTCTACGACGCCAACGGCCGGGTAGGGCGGATGTTGAACGTCCTGCTGCCCGGCCGGTGGGGTTTGCTGGACGGTCCGGCCCCGCCCATGAGCCCGTATCTGGAACAGCGGGGTGAGCGGTACCGGGAACTACTTTCGCGTTTCAGCCGCGAGAACGCGGTCGTGGATTGGCTCGTTTTTTTTCTGGAAGGTGTGGTCGCGGGGGTCGGTCTCGCGGGGGGGCTCCTGGCGGCGCTCGGAACGATGCGGGCGGATTATTTCGCGCAGTTCGCTGCCGAACGGGGCGCGGAGCGGCTGCAGCGGACGATCGAGTTCGCCCTGGTCCGGCCGCTATTCAACGTGAGCCAGGCCGCCGCCGCACTGCCGGCGGGCAACTTCAAATCCACCGCCCGCTCCGTGGACCGGCTGGTCGAATTGGGGGTGCTGGAGGAGACGACGGGACAGCGGCGACACAGGGTTTTCTGTGCCGCGGAGTGGGTGGAGAGGCTGGGGGGTTTTTAAGACAGGTGCAACGCACCTTTAAGGTGCGTTGCACCCGTCCTGTTGCACTAGACCTCTTGCAAAAGTCGTAAATGTGCCAGAATCCGCACATGAGATACGAAGACATCGAAGATCGCAGTGACAAAGATTTTAAACGCTTGACCGGAGTTGAACATACCACCTTTCGCCAGATGGTGCAGGTCCTGGAAGCCGAACGTTCGAGTTTCGGACGACCACCGGGCCTGAGCCGAGCCGATCAGCTGTTGCTGACCCTGATGTATTGGAGAGAATACCGCACCCAATTTCATATTGCCCAAGCCTATGGGGTCAGCGAGTCGACGGTGTGCCGCACGATCCAGAAAACCGAGGACGCCCTGATCC
>DATKDL010000118.1:0-49919 GCA_035512695.1 Anaerolineales bacterium
CCTCCTCGGCGCCAAGCCGGCCTGCGGGCTCGAGCAGTGCGGGGCCTGCCTGGTGGCGATCGACGGGGCGGTGCGGCCTTCCTGCCGGGTGCCGGTCGGGGAGGTCGCCGGGAAATCGGTCCGGACGGTGGAGGGGCTCGCGGCGGGCGGGGCGCTGCACCGCGTCCAGGAGGCCTTCATCGCCGAGGATGCGCTGCAGTGCGGGTTCTGCACGGCCGGGTTCGTCGTTGCAGCGGTTGCGCTGCTGGAGAAAAACCCGGATCCCGGCGATGAAGAGATCCGGGCCGGGTTGGACCGCAACCTGTGCCGCTGCGGGGTCTACCCGCGGATTTACCGGGCCGTCCGGCGGGCGGCCGGGCGCCCGGTCGAGCTCCCGGCCGTCCTGGTGCTTGACCGGCCGCTGCCGGGTACTCCTGCCCCGGCTGCCGGGCCGCCTGCCTCGTTCGAGCGTTCGCCCGAACTGGACGACTGGCTGCGGATCGACCCGGAGGGGACGGTGACCCTCTTCGCCGGCAAGGTCGAGTTCGGCCAGGGGATCCTGACCGCCCTGGCGCAGGTCGCGGCCGAGGAGCTGGACGTCGATTTCAGGCGGATGCGGGTCGCGACGGCCGCGACCGGGGTCGTCCCGGATGAGGGTATGACGGTCGGGAGCATGTCGCTGATGACGACCGGGGTCGCCGTCCGGGCTGCAGCGGCCGAGGCGCGCGGGTTCCTGCTCGCGCTGGCCCTCGAGGAATTGGAAGCCGCGCCGGCGGCGCTGGCGGTCGAAGACGGGACGGTCACGGACTCGTCCACCGGCCGCTCGACGACCTACTGGGACCTGCTCGGCGGCAAACCGTTCGGCCGCCGGCTGACCGGTACAGCCGCGCGCAAGGACCCGGCGGAATACCGGGTGTTGGGAAAATCCGAACGGCGGTTGGACACCTCGCTCTTGCACAATGCAAGCCAGGCTGCCAAGGTGTCCGGCGCCCCGGTCTTCCTGCACGATTTTCGCCCGGATGGGCTGGTCCACGCCCGGGTTCTTCGCCCGCCGCGCCCGGGCGCCCGGCTGGTGTCGCTCGAGACTGGCCCTACGGAGGCGGGGGACGGCGTCCTGGCCGTCGTCCGGGACGGGAGCTTCGCCGCCGTCATCGCCGAAAACGATCGCGCGGCCGTCCAGGCGTTGGAAACCCTGCGTCTCGGGGCGACCTGGGAGGGCGGCGACCCGCTCCCAGGCGGGGACGATGCGGCCGCGTATCTGAAGTCACAGCCGGCACAGTCCTTCCACATCGTCGATGGGACCCCGGTTGAGGGCCAGATCCCCGCTTCGCCCATTCGCCCAATCGCCCATTCCTCTGTTGATGGACACCGGATCATCAACGCATCGTATTCCCGCCCCTTCCAGATGCACGCCGCCCTCGGCCCGTCCGCCGCGGTCGCGCGATTGCGGGACGGCCGGCTGACCCTGTGGGTCCATTCGCAGGGGGTCTACCCGGTGCGGCGCTTCGTCGCCTCCGCGCTGGGGATGGACGAGGGGGATATCGACGTGATCCACCTGGAGGGCCCCGGCTGCTACGGACATAACGGTTCGGATGATGCCGCCTTCGATGCCGCCCTGCTGGCGCGAGCGCATCCCGGACCGCCGGTGATGGTGACATGGTCTCGGGCGGACGAGCACCGCTGGGAGCCGTATGCCCCGGCGATGGCGGTCGAGCTGGCGGCGGCGTTGGATGGGGCGGGGCGGATCGCGGCCTGGGATCACCAGGTCTGGAGCTTCCCGCACCTGGGGCGGTCTTCGGAGGGTGGGGATGTTTCCGGGCTGCTGGCGTCCTGGTACCTGGCCGAGCCGAAGCGCAGGCCGGTCCCGCAGCCGTCGGTCTGGAACAACGCCGGCGGCTACCGCAACGCCGACCCGCTGTACGAACTCTCGAACAAGCGCGTCGTCAAGCACTTCGTCGCAGACCGGCCGCTGCGCACCTCATCGATGCGCGGGCTGGGGGCTTTCACCAATGTCTTTGCGCTCGAGTCTTTTATGGATGAACTCGCCTTTGCCGCCGGACAGGATCTGCTGGCGTTCCGGCTGGCGTACCTGGAGGACGCGCGCGCCCGGGAGGTCCTGCAGGCTGCCGCGGCGCTGGCGGGCTGGGAGCTCGGCGGCCGGCCGCGCCGAGACGGGACCGGCCGAGGCCTCGCCTTTGCGCGGTATAAGAACTCGGCGGCTTACTGCGCCGTCGTGGTCGATCTCGCGGTAGAGCGTGACCGGATCCGGCTCGAACGCGCCTGGATCGCCGCCGACGCCGGGCAGATCGTCAACCCGGACGGGCTGGCGAACCAGCTCGAGGGCGGGCTGGTCCAGGCGGCGAGCTGGACGTTGAAGGAGGCGGTGCGATACGGCCCAGAGGGGGTTGAGAGTGTGGACTGGGAGACGTATCCGATTCTGCGATTCACCGATTCGCCCGAGATCCGGACGGTGATCCTGAACCGGCCTGGCGCGCCGTTCCTGGGGGGCGGGGAGGCGTCATCCGGCCCGGCTGGGGCTGCGATCGCGAATGCGCTGTTTGATGCGACCGGGAAAAGGTTGAGGGACCTGCCGCTGACGTTGTAGGGGCGCGTCTACCGGCCCTCCGATCCAGAGCTGTGGTAAAACATTGCTGATTTTCTGCAGCAGCGGATTTACAGCAAGGAGATGAGTCATGGACATCGTTATCCAGGTGCGTGACCGTGGAATGATCACTCTTCCGGGCGAGATCAGGGAAAAATACGGCATCGAGAACGGCGCGATCTTCCGGCTGGTCGATTTGGACGGGACGTTTGTTCTGACTCGGATGTCCCCAATGGTCTCTGAGCTGGCGAACGAGATTGAACAGGCCCGTCTGGCGGCTGGACTCAATATCGAGGAACTACTCCAAGACTTGCGGGGGCAGCGCGCCCGTTACACCAAGGAGAGAGGATCTATTTCCTAGTGAAAACCTAAGTTTTACTCAGTGAAATCTCCGAGCTCTTAGCGGAGCAACAACTCCGCCGTGCTCCGTGGTGAGATTTTTTGCCCGGCGACCTACACCCTCTCCCACGCCCCAACCAAAAAATCGAAATCCACCCAGAACGCCGCCTTCACCGGATGCCCCTCCGCCCGCAGCCCCAACCCCTCCGCAATCGGTTAGACTTCCTTCCCCCTCTGCGTGATGCGCAGCATCCGTTAAAAATATTTACTAATCCGCCGGTAAGGGGGGATATAATCGGCGCGTGTAAAATTCACGTTAACCCGAACCGGTTGAATCGATCCCCCGCCCATTCAAGCCAATTCTCCTGGAGGAACCATGAAAAGAATCTTTAAATTATTCCTTGTCTTATCCATTGTCACCGTGGTCGCGGCTGCCCTGAGTGATCGGGGGGCTGTGGCTGGCCGTGAACCTGTGGCTGGTGTTTGACAAGATCGTGCCGGTATATTTTCAGCCGGGGTTGGATGGGTGAGTTGGTTTTTTGGTATTCTAATTGGCTGGTTCGCTGGTTCGCTGGTTCGCTGGTTGGCTGGTTGGCTGGTTTGCGGGTATCGTGATGCGGCATGTTGGACAACCTTGCACGCGCCATCGAGGATTTATACGGTTTCAATGTGGTGGCGCTGCATTTTCGAGCCAAAGGGTGGGGAGGGGTTTCTTACTTCGTCGAATCCGGGGGCGGAAACCGGTTTTTTCTCAAGCTGCAGCCCGTCGCCGGGCCGGAATGGGCTTCTGCTCCCAGTTCACCGCAGTTCTACCTGCCCGCCGGGGGCTCAAGCCCCCGGCTATTAACCCCAAGCCCGCTGAAGCGGGCTCCTTATCTGCTTGCGCAGCCTGCGCAAAACCCATCCGGACGCGCTTGCACCCCGTCCTGGGGGAACCATGGGCACCTGGCTGAGCCACCTGCGCATCGCCGATCAGCTGCTGGATCGCATCGCCGGCCTGGACCCGGAGATGTTCGCCATCGGCAGCATCGGTCCTGATTCCGGTCTGCCGGATGCGAAATGGGAGAACTTCGACCCACCGAAGGAGATCTCGCACTTCCAGTACATGGAAGGCGCCAGCAACTGCGCCGACCTGGACTTCTACCGCCTGCACGTGGCGGACGTCCCCGCGGACGATACGCGCCGCTATTCCTTCCTGCTGGGCTATTTCTTCCACCTGGTCACCGACAACCTCTGGCTGGAGAAAATATGGCGTCCCCACAAAGCAAAGTACCCGGACTGGATCGAACGGGACCGCGCCGAGTTCAACACGGAAACCAAGCGGGACTGGTACGGCCAGGACTTCCTGTATCTCCGGGACCATCCGGATTCTTTCTTTCACCGAGTTTACCTCCCGGCAGAATACGACGAAAACTACCTGGACTTCATGTCCCCGGCCGCCTTTGCGCACCAGCTCGATTACATCAAGACTTTTTACCAGAGGACCGACGAAGGTGTGCAGAAGCTGTACGAGCGCGAGTACGTCTTTCTCACGAAAGCGCAGATGGACCGCTTTGTAGATGAGGCAGTGGTTACGCTCGGGGAGATATATTTGACGATCATCGTCCCGCGACGCAACACGGGATCAAACAGGACTTCGTTGAAAAAATGGCTTGATGGGCGTAAAAACTGAGAATTTCCTGAGTGAAAAGTCCTCCCGCTTGACAAATCCAAATCCACAGCTATAATTCCGATAAACTTGATAAAAGTCATAAAAATTATGTTAGATCAACGAAACTGCATCTGTCTGAGGCGGGGTTTGTAACCACCGCCTCGTCGATCCAACCCTAAACGGCCAACAGACGACGACGGGTGGTTGCCAACCCCGCATGCCCCCATTCCCGGCATGCTATTCGGGTTCGCAGCGCCCGTCTTTTGATTCTGTTGGTCGTTTTATATTAAAGGGTAAACCGGTTGACATCCGGTTTACCCAAAAAAATTGAATGGACACGACACTCACGTATCGGATGACGAAAACACAAGTTCCGCCCCTGCTTGCCGCAGTGGGGAGCACGCCTTTGCTGCCCATCGACCGGATCGCGGCGGCCGAGGGGATCTCCCCGGCCGTCCGGATCCTGGCCAAGGCGGAGTGGTTCAACCCGGGCGGCTCGGTTAAAGACCGGCCGGCGCGGCGGATCCTGCTGGAGGCGCTCGAAACCGGGCAGTTGGCAGGGAAACGCCTGCTCGATTCGACCTCCGGGAACATGGGGATCGCCTACGCCACCCTTGCGCCTGCGCTGGGCGTGGCCGTCACCCTGACGGTCCCGGAAAACGCCAGCTCCGAGCGGCTGAAGATCCTGCGCCTGCTCGGCGCTGAGATCGTCCTGACCGACCCGCTCGAAGGTTCGGACGGCGCCATCCTGGCCGCCCGCGAGCTGGCCGAGGCGGACCCCGACCGCTACTTCTACGCTGACCAGTACAACAACCCGGCCAACTGGCGCGCCCACTACGAGACCACCGGCCCCGAGATCCTGGCCGGGACGGACGGCGCAATCACCCACTTTGTCGCCGGCCTGGGCACTGCCGGGACGATGACCGGCGCCGGCCGCTACCTGCTGGCCCACGTCCCTGGCGTCCGGTTAGCCTCTTTCCAACCGGACAGCCCCTTCCACGGTCTCGAAGGGCTCAAGCACATGGAATCGGCCATCGTCCCCGGGATCTACGACCCGGGCCTGGTCGATGAGGACATCAGCGTCCGCACCGAGGACGCCCATGAAATGACCCGCCGGCTGGCGCGAGAAGAGGGCCTGTTTGTCGGGATCTCGTCCGGCGCAGCCCTCGTCGCCGCGCTGGCGGTCGCCCGCGACCTGGAGCGGGGCGTCGTCGTCACCGTTTTCCCCGACGCGGGCTACAAGTACCTGTCCGACCGGCTCTGGGAGGGATCCTGATGTCGATCGTCATCCACCCCACGGCCGAAGACGCCATCCGGGCGCACCTGGAAGCGGTCTACCCCGAGGAAGGCGCCGGTTTCCTGCTCGGGGAGGTGGACGGCGACGACGTCCGCCGCGTCCGGGACGTGATCCCGGCCGGCAACGCCCGCGAGAATGGCGCCCGCCGGACGCGGTACCTGATCACCCCGCTCGATACGTACGAAGCGGACCTGGCCGCGGAGGCCCGCGGACTCGAGGTCGTCGGTGTTTTCCATTCGCACCCCGACGTCCCGAACGTCCCTTCCGAGTTCGACCGGGAATGGGCGCTGCCCTGGTACTCCTACACCATCACCCGCGTCGACGGCGGCCGCGCCACCAATACCCGGTCATGGCGGCTGACGGACGACCGGGAGCGTTTTATTGAGGAGGAACTCCTCGAAAAAAACTGAAAATTCCAGGGGCGCCAGGGGCATCGCCCCCTGGCGCCCCTGGAATTTTCAAATCCATACAGGAAGAAAAGGTAATACAAAACGATGCCCACCCTGAAAATCCCCACCCCCCTCCGCCCCTACGCCGGCGGGCAGGCCTCTATCGACGTGGCCGGCGGACGGGTCGCCGATGCGCTCGCTGACCTGACCGCCCGGCACCCCGATCTGCGCCAGCACCTCTTTAACGACGCCGGCGAACTGCGGCCGTTCGTCAACCTGTTCGTCAACGACGAGGACGTCCGCTACCTCGACGGCGTCGACACCCCGGTTTCTGACGACGACCTGCTGCGGATCATCCCCAGTATCGCCGGCGGCAGCGCACGCGTAGACCACAGCGCGTTGCGCGTCAACCAGGCCTTTATCATCGGCCTCAACATCCTGGCCTTCGTCCTCGAACAGCCGGTTTTAGCCCTCACCGTGACCCTCTTCATGCTGGCCGGAGCCGTATTCCGGTCTCCGGGCTTTGGCTTTGTCTACCGGCTGCTGCTCAAGCCGGCCGGGCTGGTCAAACCGGACGTGATCGCAGACAACCCCGAGCCGCACCGCTTTGCCCAGAGTTTCGGCGCGGTCGTGATGGCCGGCGGCAGCGCAGCGCTCTACGCCGACCTGGGGTCGCTCGGCTGGGGCCTGGTCTGGTTGGTGACCGCCCTGGCGGCGCTCAACCTGTTCGGCGGGTTCTGCGTCGGCTGCGCCGTGTACTACTGGCTGGGCCGGCTGCACGTGCCCGGCTTTGTCAAGGAGCCGCCGGCCGACTCGGTCCCCGGGATGCGTCCGAGGTGAACCCCGAGATCCTCGGCCGCCTGGCTGCCGCCGCCGTCATCATCGGCGCCGGGCTGCTGGCCTTCCGGGTCGTCAACGCCGGCCTGCTCCGCCGCCGGACGGGCGCGGCGACGCCGCGCGGGCTGGAAAGCGTCCGCCCCGGCATCCCGGCGATCCTGTATTTCACGACGCCCGACTGCGCCCCCTGCCGGACCGTACAGCGTCCGGCGCTGGCCGAGCTGCAGACCCGCCTGGGCGACGGTCTCCAGGTCGTCGAGGTCGACTGCAGCCGCCAGCCGGACCTGGCCGACTACTGGGGTGTCCTCTCCGTCCCGACAACGTTCATCATCGACGCTCATGGCCGCCCCCGGCACGTCAACCACGGGGTGACCCCGGCTGAGAAGCTTCTCAATCAACTGCTGCAGATAACTTGAAAATTTGATATCCGGCGCCGGGCATCGCCCGGCGCCGGATATCAAATTTCCAACCTCTATTACACTTAAGGCACATATGAACCAAACGATTCAAAACACCGACCTCTCCCACGCCGAAATCCGCCGCTACAGCCGGCACCTGATCATGCCCGAGGTCGGTCTGAAAGGCCAGAAGAGGCTCAAGGCCGCCTCCGTGCTGGTGATCGGGACCGGCGGGCTCGGCAGCCCGACGGCCATGTACCTGGCCGCAGCCGGGGTCGGGCGGATCGGGCTGGTCGATTACGATATCGTCGACGATTCCAACCTGCAGCGGCAGATCATCCACGGCCTGTCGACCGTCGGGGAGCTGAAGGTTGAGAGCGCCAAAAAGCGGGTGCTCGACCTGAATCCGGACGTGCAGGTCGACGTCTACAACGTGGCCTTTACAAGCGAGAATGCCCTCGAGATCGCCGCCCCGTACGATCTCATCATCGACGGGACCGACAACTTCCCGACCCGCTACCTGGTCAACGACGTCTCGGTCAAGCTGGGCAAGGTCAACGTCTACGGCTCGATCTTCCGGTTCGATGGCCAGGTGACCGTTTTCGACGCCGAGCACGGACCCTGCTACCGCTGCCTGTTCCCCGAACCGCCGCCGCCCGGGCTGGTCCCCTCCTGCGCCGAGGGCGGCGTCCTGGGCGTGCTGCCGGGGACGATCGGGACGCTGCAGGCGACCGAGGCGATCAAGCTCATCCTCGGGATCGGCGAGCCGCTGGTCGGCAAGCTGATGCTGTTCAACGCGCTGGACATGTCCTTCGATTTCGTCAAGCTGCGCAAGAACCCCGAATGCATCGTCTGCTCGCTCCCGAAGGAGCAGATCGAGCTGATCGACTACGAGGCCTTCTGCGGCGCCCCGATGCACGATCACGAGGAAGAAGGCACCGCCGGCGCGGACTGGGACATCTCCGTCCGAGAGCTGCAGACCCGCCTCGCGGGCGACAGCCCGCCCCGGATTGTCGATGTCCGCGAGCCGCACGAGTGGGAGATCGTCCACATCGCAGGCGCCGACCTGATCCCCCTGGGTGACATCCTCGAACGTATGAACGAGCTTGACACCGCCGAACCGATCGCCCTGCTCTGCAAGACCGGCGTCCGCTCCGCCAAGGCCCTAAACCAGCTGCGCGAAGCCGGCTTCCGGAAGCTCACCAATGTCAAAGGGGGGATCAACGCCTGGGCGCGGGAGATCGATCCGAGTCTGCCGGTGTATTAGAAAATGAGACCGGCCGCAGCGAAGCTGCGGCCGGTCTCACTTTCTAAACTGCAACCTATATCGCTCCGTTTTCCGAATGGCGGTCGGTTTCCGTATAATGGTTCCATGACCATCCTCCCCGACTTCGATGAATTCTCCGGCCGCCACTGGGAAACGGCCGCGATCCGGAACCACCTGGCCTACCGGGGCTACACGGCCCCGCACACCGGCGAGCCGTACACCGAAGCCCTGATGATGGGCGTCAGCGGCGGCGCGGTGATGGGGTATTTCTCCTTCGCCTACGAAGGCCACGACCCCATGTGCCGGATCCTGACCCGCAACACCTTCGACCCGCTCGAGACCATGCTCTCCCGGTTGGGCTGCGTCCAGGAGAACGTCCGGACGGCCGATCCGGATAGGGCCGACGCCAACCTCGCGGACGCCCTCGCTTCGGGGGTCCCGCCCGTCGCCTGGGCCGATGCCTATTCCCTGAACTACAACGGGCACGGGGAAACGCCCGATATGTGGATGATGACCCCGATCCTGGTTTACGGGATCGACGAAGCGACAGGCGAGGCCCTGGTCGCCGACCGCGCCGCGGTCCCGTTCCGGGTCCCCACAGCGGACCTGCGCGCCGCCCGGGGCCGGGTCAAGAAAGAAAAACACCGCCTGCTGACTCTCGGCCCGCCCAATCCGGACAAGCTCGTCTCCGCCGCCCAGGCCGGGATCTGGGACTGCATCCGGCTTTACACCGAGCCCCCACCGCGCGGAGCGAAGAACAACTTTGGACTGCAGGCTTTCCGCTTCTGGGCCGAGCTGTTGACCCGCCCAAAGCACCGGCTGAGCTGGGCCCGCGTCTTCCCGCCCGGGCTGGAGATGTTCGCCGGTCTGCGCGGCGCCTACCATTCGATCCACCTCTTCGACGGCTACCGTCGGGCCGAGCGCGACCTGTACGCCGAATTCCTGGAGGAGGCCGCCCTGGTCCTGGGGAACGGCGGTCTGCGGGAGGCCGCGGACCGGTTCCGCACTGCGGGTGAGGCCTGGAACGCCCTGGGCCTGGCCCTGCTCCCCGACGAAGTCGCCCCCTTCAAGGAGACCCGCGAACGGCTCGAACACCGCGAGGCGGTGTTCATCTCACAGGGCGCATCAGGCCTGGACGAGGTCCTGGCCTGCGACGAGCGGCTGGGAGAGATCCGTGCCTCGATGGAAAAGGATTTTCCGTTGAGCGAGTCCGAAGTCGAGGCCATGCGCAGCGGTATCGCCGAAAAAGTCCTGGCGCTGCACGACGTGGAGCAGGAGGCTGTGGAGACCCTTTTGGAAGCGATGGGTTAAAGGTTTCCGGAAAAAGAAGCCGGGCCTGCGGCTTCGCTGCAGGCCCGGCTTCTTTTTCCGAGTTATTTATCAGGTAAAATCCCAGCCCATGAGAAAAACCCTCCTCGCCATCATGGCCCACCCCGACGATGAATCGTTCGGGATCGGCGGCACCCTGGCGCGCTATGCCGCCGAAGGTGTTGATGTCCATTTGATCTGCGCCACCGGGGGCGAGCATGGGACCGTCGACCCGGAACTGCTGGACGGGCACGATTCGATCGCCGCCCTGCGGGAGAGCGAGCTGCGATGCGCCGTCGAGAAACTCGGCCTGGCCGGGCTGACGATGGCCGGTTACAAGGACTCGGGCATGGCCGGCACGGATGGCAACGAAGACCCCGATTCGCTGACCGCCCGCCCGGTGGAAGAGGTGGCCGCGCACCTGGCGCAGCTCATCCGAGAGATCCGCCCCCAGGTCGTCATCACACACGACCCGATCGGCAACTACCTGCACCCCGACCACATCGCTTGCAACCGGGCCGCCACCCTCGCATTCGAGCTGGCCGGGGACCCGTCCGCCTTGCCCGAGACCGGCCACCCGGCCTGGCAGCCCGCCCGGCTGTATTACAACACGTTCCCCAAGAGGATGTTCCGCTGGTTCGTCCGGGTTGCTCCGCTTTTCCGGTTCGACCCGCGCCGGTTTGGCCGGAACGAAGACATCGACCTTGTAGAGCTGGTCGAAACCGGGGATTTTCCGGTCCACACCCGGATCGATTACCGCCGCTACGCCGCTGCCCGCGATGCCGCCGCAGCCTGCCACAAAAGCCAGCTCGAAAGCGGCCCCCCCAACGCCGGCCCCCTGGCCTTAATCTTCCGCCTCTTCGCCGGCGTCGACCTCTACATGCAGGCCTATCCGGAAGCCGGGCCGCGACTGCGCGAGCGCGATCTTTTCGCGGGTATATAGTTCAATTTCCAGGTTCCAGGTTCCAGGTTCCGGGTTTCAGGTGGTAGGTTGCAGGTTGTAGGTTCCAGCTTCCACGTGCAAAGCGCCAGTTACCTCGCATCTGGCACTCAGCACCTGGAACGACGTCGTCGACCTGGCGAATGCCTTTCTCGAAGAGCTGGGAGCCCGACCGGCCCGGATGCCCCAGGAATTTCCGACCAAACCGGTGGAAGGGTACGCCGTCCGCCGCAGGACCAAAGATTGGCTGGAGCAAAATCCTACCCACAGCCGGCAGGCCGTGATATAATCCGCGGTCCGTCGGAAAAATAGGGGTGGAAGCCAGCGGAGCTGGCTTCCACCCCTATTTTTCCGAAAACTGCGATATTGAAAATCCAAACCAGGTGGTTAAGATGAGCCAGGAAATTTTGAAATCGGTCGAAGCGCCGGTCAATGAGAACGTCCCCGATCTGCGCACCGGCGACATCGTCGATGTGCATGTGCGGATCACGGAGGGCAGCCGCGAGCGGATCCAGGTCTTCAAAGGCACCGTCATCCGGGTCAACCATGCCGGGGCGAACAGCAATTTCACCGTCCGGCGGATCGCCAGCAACGGGATCGGTGTCGAGCGGACGTTCATGTCCCGCTCGCCGAGGTTGGAGAAGGTCGTCGTGCAGCGTCATTCGCACGTGCGCCGGTCGCGGCTGTACTTCCTGCGCGAGCGCACCGGCAAGCGCGCCCGCCTCAAGCAGAAGTTCGACAATTAATTTACGGTTTGGGGAATGAAAATTTGAACCCCCGGCGGGGCTTCACCCCGCCGGGGGTTCAAATTTTCAGCAACTCTTATGATGAAGCCGGCCGGAAAGCCGCTGATCGGTATCACCACTTTCCGCACCGATTCCGGGCGCGGCTATACCTATTTCTCGCTGACGGAGACCTACGTTCGGGCTGTGGCGGCGGGCGGGGCGCTGCCGGTCATGATCCCGCTCGGGCTGCCGGAGGACGACCTGGACCGGATCCGGAAAAAGCTGGATGGGCTGGTCCTCCCGGGCGGCGGGGATATCGACCCGGCGATCTACAGCGGGATCCCACATCCAAGCGTGAGCGAAATCGACCCCGATCGCGACCGGGTCGAACTCTACCTGGCCCGCAAGTTCGCCGGCGATCGGCGTCCGCTGCTGGGGATCTGCCGCGGGATGCAGCTGCTCAACGTCGCCCTGGGCGGGACGCTTTATACGCACATCCCGGACCAGCTCCCCGATGCGATCGCCCACGACTTGTGGCCGGGGCAGGGGCATGACCACGACCACCACGTGGTCCGGATCGAGGAGGAGACGGCGCTGGCCGGGATCCTGGGGCACCCGGTGGTCGAGGTCAACTCGCTGCACCACCAGGGGGTCCGCGACCTGGCGCCGGGTCTCATCCCCACCGCGTACGCGCCCGACGGGCTGGTCGAGGCCTACGAGCTGCCGGACCATCCGTTCGGCCTGGCGGTGCAGTGGCACCCGGAGCGGCTTGACGGGGAGCGGGCGATGCCCGGTCTGTTCGAGGCGCTGACCCGGGCTGCCGCGGACGGTCATGGCTGATCCCCGGCCGGTGGGGGTGTTTGACTCGGGGATCGGGGGACTATCCGTCCTGCGCGCGCTCATCGAGCGCTTGCCCAACGAAGAATTCATCTACATCGCCGACCAGGCCCGGGTTCCGTATGGGCCGCGGCCGATCGAGCAGGTCCGGCGGTTCTCGGAGCAGGTCACCGAAGCGCTGCTTGCGCGGGGGGCCAAGCTGGTCGTCGTGGCCTGCAACACGGCCTCGGCTGCGGCGCTCAAGCATCTGCGGGGGAGCTACCCGGTCCTGTTTGTCGGGATGGAGCCGGCCGTCAAGCCGGCCGCCGAGACAACCCGAACCGGCGTCGTGGGCGTGCTGGCGACCCCGGCGACGTTCCAGGGGGAGCTTTACGCGTCGGTGGTCGAGCGTTTTGCGCAGGGAGTGCGGGTGCTGCAGCATGCGCCGTTGGGGCTGGTCGAGGAAATCGAGGCCGGGCGGTTCGAGTCACCGGAGACGCACGAGATTTTGGAGCGGGCGCTGGCGCCGATGCTGGCGGAGGGGATCGACACCGTCGTCCTGGGTTGCACGCATTACCCGTTCGTCATCCCGCAGATCGAGGCGATCGCCGGTCCCGGGGTGCGGGTGATCGACCCGTCCCCGGCGGTCGCCGCGCAGGTGGGGCGGGTGTTGGAACAGGAAGGGCTGCGGGCGGATCCGGTCGCGCGGGGCGGGGTGCAGTTTTTGACGACGGGCGATCCGGCCCGGATGGCGGAACAGGTTCGGGTGTTGGCGGGAGTGCAGTCGGAAGTGGAGCGGGTAGACTTGTAGGGGCGCCCCTTGTGGGCGCCAGGTGACCAAGGCGCCTCACGACCGGACGAACCCACCGGATCGCCCCTACAAAGGATGCACCAATTTGTTGTCGGGCAGTTGCAGGATGACCAGATCCGGCATCTCCATCCCTCTCCAAAACGTCTTCGCATCGATTGCATTGTGCGCTGCGGCGAACAGCGCCATCACCGTTCCGTGCGTCACCACGGCGACGTTCCCATTCGGGTGGGCTGCCAGGGCGCGGTCGATTGCGTTCGAGAACCGGATAAGGGCATCCGCGCCCGATTCTTCGCCGTAGATGACCCGCTCGAGCTCGTCGAAAATCCGTTCGACCGCCTTTTGAAATTCAATCTGTGTTCCGAGCCTTTCAACGGCCTGGCGGTGGTGCTCTTCCAGGCCCGGATGTGATTCAATCGGGACGGCGAGGGTCTCACCGATGATCTGGCCGGTTTCCCGCGCCTTGGGCTCTTCGCTGGTCACGATCACGACGGGGTTCCACGGGGCCAATTTCCGGGCAAACGGCAAGCAGCTGCGCCGGCCCGCTTCGGTCAGGGCGAATTCGGCCGGCCGCACGCCGGCAACCGGCCGGGTTTGGGCGTGGCGGACCAGGAGGAGTTTGCGCATAGCCTTAAGACCTTTAGGGTGTTTTTTGCGGGTAATTATCCTGATTTCACCAGAGAGGATCGTGAAGCGAAACCGTTCGTTTTTCGACCCTTAGGGTCTAAATATCAGGATCGCCTCCGCTGGGATCGAGAACCGGATCTCATCCCTGGTCTCAGGCAGCGGTTGACCGGCCGCAATCGTGAAGGTCAGATCCCCGTGCGGCGTGGCGACGACCAGGCGGCTGACCGCACCGCCGAAATTGACCTCGCGGACCGTCCCGGTCACCTCCAGCCCCGGCCCGCCGCCCGAGAGCAGACCGCCCTCCGGCCGCAGCAGCACGGCGACCTCCCCGGGCGGTTCCTCTGCGTCCAGAGGCAGCTCTCCGTACGGGGTCCGAAGCGTGCGACCCTGGATCGTCCCTCCCACGATATTGTCCAATCCCAGAAAGCGGGCTGCAAAAACGCTCACCGGCGCCCCGTACATCTCCTGCGGCGTCCCAATCTGCTCGATCCGCCCGGCCCGCATCAGGACGATACGGCCGGCGATCTCGAAGGCCTCCGCCTGGTCGTGGGTGATGTAGAGGGTGGTCTGGCCAAGCTCGGACAGGATCCGGCGCAGGTCCTCGAGCAGGCGGTCGCGCAAGCTGCGGTCCAGGGCGCCGAGGGGTTCGTCGAGCATCAGGAGCTGCGGCTCCGGCGCCAGCGACCGCGCCAGGGCGACCCGCTGCTGCTCCCCGCCGGAGAGCGTGTTTACGCTGCGCGGGCCGAACCCGGCCAGCCCGACCAGTTCGAGCAGCTCTTGGACGCGGTCTTTTTTCTCCGGTTCGGTCATCTCCCGGTATCGCAAACCGAAAGCGATGTTGGCGGCAACGTCCAGGTGCGGGAAGAGGGCGTAGTCCTGGAACATCAGGCCGAAGTTCCGCCTGTGGGTCGGGAGGGGAGCGAGGTCTGTGCCTTTCCAGCGGATGGCCCCCGAGTCTGCCGGCTCAATGCCGGCGATCAGGTTGAGCAAGGTCGATTTGCCGCAGCCGCTGGGCCCGAGAATGGCCGTTGTCTCGGCGGGATAGACGTCGAAGGAGACCTCATCCACGGCGATCGTTGCGCCGTAGGTTTTCGTGACCTGATCCAGGGAAAGAATGGGGGACAGCACTGCAGATTATCTTACTTCAATAGAACGCGGATGCAAATCGAAATGGGACGTTGCCAACCTGATTCGCCCATTCGCCCATGCGCTTTACTCCCGTCTGCGCCCGATGACCCACCGCCGCATCTCATCGGCGGAGGTTGGGAGATCGATCATGCCGGGCTGCTCCTCCCAGTCCCCCGAATTCCGCTTATCCAGCCAATCCTCCCGGGCGTCGCGGATCTTCTTCAGCTGTTCGGCCAGGGCTTCCAGGTCGCCGTCCTGGAGCTTTTCTTTGAAAGAGATCAGGGTCAGGATGACGTTGTCGAGCACGCGGATGACGTGCTCCTTGTTCAGCGCCGCGGCGCCGGCGATCGCCTCCGGCGGGTCGATCGCCCCCATGGCCGAACCGGCCAGGGCATACGGCGCACCGGCGACCTTGCGGCCCTCGGTCCAACCGGGTTGGCCCGCCGTCGCGCCGACCAGCCCGGCCGAGACCAGCTGCGGAACCAGGTGGGTGGCCGCCATCAGGCTGTCGACCTCGGTGATATCCATAAACAAGGGCTTCGCCCCGAGCAGGCTGGTCAGATCGGCGGCCAGCTTGAGTGCGGCCGAGGCGGTGCCCTGCGGCGCGACGATCCCGATCATCCCATCCTGGAACATATCCACCCGGGCGGCGCTCCCGCCGGACGTTTCGACCAGCATGTATTTCGGGTTGATCACCGGCGAGAGGCCGACGTAGTAGCGGTTCTGCGGGAGCAGCTCGGCGGTCCACGACGCAATCGCGCCCTTGGTGGGCGCCGTGTCCATCACGACGGCGCCTTCTTTAAGATCGTTGGCGATGTACTTTAAGGTTTCCCGGATCTGGTCGGCCGGGAGCGCCAGGAAAACGATATCGGCGTCCGCCACGGAGCCGGGCAGGTTATATGCGACCTTGTCGATTGCACCCAGCTTGTGCGCCCGGCGGGAATACTCCGGATAGAGATCGTGGCCGATGCGGTGGAACTGGCCGGCGTGCTGTACCAGGGCCAGCCCGACCGAAGTGCCGATCTTGCCCATGCCGATGATGGTGATATTGACGGTCATAAATTTCCTTCTTCCGGAAGGGTTGGAAAGTCAGGCGGGGCGCCTGACTTTTCAGTTTTCGTTGTCGGCGGTTTTGAGGATAGCCAGGAGGCGATCCTCCCGGCTCTCCGGATCCGGCGGGAGCGGGTCCTGGTGGCGGCGGATCAGGCGGACGACGGTCTGCCCGGCCCCGGCCTGGTGGGCCAGCTGGGCGCCCCAGCCGGGATGCCGCTCGGCGACGACCAGGCCGCGGGCGAAACCGGTCGGCCTGGCGTCCAACGCTCCCCGGTTGAAACGGTCAAAGAACCGCTCGAAACCCAGGCGCCGGACCAAGACGATGAAAACCTTTTCCCAGACCCCCAGCGGGACGACGACCTTGCCGACGTCGTGCAGGAGCGCGGCGGCCCACAGGTCCGGGTCGTCCGACTGCTCCCGGACGCTGCGAAATACGTTAACGGTGTGTGCCAGTTCGGAAGGCTGAAGCCTTGCGAATAAGGTGTAGAGCTCGGGCGACAGCACTTCCTGCGCCTCGGCCATCCCCTGCCGGGTCGGCCGAGCCTGCAGACCTCGCCAGAACTGTCGTGCTCGATAGAAGATACCCATCAGCCGACCAGGAGGTTCAGCAGGAAGGAAGCCGGCAGCCCGACGAGGATGCTGAGCACCTGCGGCACAAGGAAAACGATGAGCAGCAGGACCATCCAGCTGTACGGCCGGAAGCGCATGAAAACCTCCCGGCCGGCCGGGGGCAGAAGATGCATGGCGACCTTCTCCCCGTCGAGCGGGGCGATCGGGAGCAGGTTGAAGAAGAGGAGGATCAGGTTGATCCAGACGAACTCGGTGAAAAGGTGGTCGAGCGACGGCAGGAACCCCGCCGATCCGTTCGCCAGGCTCACCAGACCGAATCGAAACGGGATCGACCCGATTACGGCCAGGAGCAGGTTCGAGAGCGGACCGGCCAGCGCCACCCACATGATCGCCGATGGGGCCGCCTGCGCCAGCACGTAGGGGTTGACGATCACCGGCCGCGCCCAACCGAAACCGGCGACCAGCAGCAGCAGCGACCCGATCGGGTCCAGGTGCTTGAGCGGGTTGAGCGTCAGCCGGCCCTGCTCGCGCGGGGTGCTGTCGCCGAAATAATCTGCCATCCAGGCATGCGCGAATTCGTGCACCGAAAAGGCGACGACGAGGACGAGCGCCCGTGCGATCAGGGTTGCTGAATCAAGTGATCCGAACATTTATACCTCGGGCGGGATTATATCATTGGTATAATTCCGAAAAACGGATATGCGGGCAGGGCGCAGCCCTGCCCGCATATCCGTTTTTCGAAAGGCCATTTGCGGATTATGCTACCAGAATTGAAACTGGATGACCACCTTCGTCTCCGCAAAGCTCACCCCTGCGGCGGGTTCGAGTGGAAGGTGCTGCGGCTGGGGGCAGATATCCGGATCGAATGCCTGACTTGCGGCCGGCAGGTGATGCTGACCCGGCGGGAGCTGGCAAAGCGGACCAAAAAGGTCCTGACAACACCCGGGGATGACCAGGCCTAGGTTCCTGTTTCTCTTCTCCGATACCGGCGGCGGGCACCGCAGCACGGCCGAGGCCGTCCGGGATGCGGTCGAGTCGATCCCGGGATTCGAGGCCGAAGTCGTCCTGGTCGATTTTCTGTCGGACTACGCCCCGCCGCCTTTCAACCGGCTTCCGATGACCTACCCTGATCTCGTCAAGCGACCGCGTGGCTGGGCGTTTTTCTACCGGCTGAGCAACGGCCCCGGCCGGGTTCGGTCGATCGGACGGCTGACGTGGCCGTACGTCCGCCGCGCGGCCGGCCGGATCGTCCTGAACCACCCGGCCGACGTCTTCGTCTCCTTCCATCCGATCGCCAACGACCCCTTTGTGCGGGCGCTGAACCGGATCCCGCATCCCGAGCGGCCGCCGTACATCGTCGTCGTCACAGACCTGGTGAGCACGCATGCGTTCTGGTTTCACCGGGGCGCCGACCTGACGATCGTCCCGACCCGTCCGGCATACCGGCACGCGCTGGCCTGTGGGCTGCCGGCCGAGCGGGTCGCCGAGGTCGGGCTGCCGGTGGCGGAGCGGTTCTGTCGCCCGGATGGTGAGCGGGAAGTTCTGCGCGCTGCACTGGGCTGGCCGGCGGACCGGAAAATGGTCCTCCTGGTCGGGGGTGGGGAGGGGATGGGTCCGCTCGAGGCGACCGCCCGGTCGATCGCCCGGGCCCTACCCGAGGTGGGTCTGGCCGTCGTTGCCGGTCGCAACGTCGCCCTCCAGGCGCGGCTCGAAAAGGCGGATTGGGAGATCCCGACCTTCACCTACGGCTTCGTTCGCAACATGCCCGATCTGATGGCCGCCGCAGATGTCCTCGTCACCAAGGCCGGCCCGGGGACGATTAGCGAGGGGCTCAACGCCGGTCTTCCGATCATCCTGTACAGCTTCCTCCCCGGGCAGGAAGCGGGCAACGTCCCCTACCTGACCGAAAACGGCGCCGGCCTCTGGGCTCCGTCGCCTGAAGACGTCATCGCCGGGCTGCGAGGCTGGCTGGAGGACCAGGAGGCCTACGAGGCGGCCCGGTCCGCGGCCCGACGCCTGGCCCGGCCGGATGCGGCGCGCGAGATCGCGGCCTTGCTGCTCCGAGTAGCGGATAATCCATATCCGTTCCTTTCCGGATAAAGGTTAGAATCATCCTCATGCGCACCCCGATCCTGCGTCCGGCCTCATTATGCTGCCTGGTCGTCCTCCTCGCCCTGCTTTCCACCGGCTGCAACTTTTCCAACCGGAGCGCTGCGACGACCCCCACCCAGAACTCAACCCAGTCCTTTCTGACCGCCGTCGCCCGGGTTACTCAATATTTCGAGCAGACCGTCTCAGCCGGCGAAGGCTCACCGACGGAAGGGCCGACCGGCACGCCGACAGCCACCCCGGGCCTCGGCACGTCCAGCGCCACGCCGGGAACTGCGACCGCGGTCTCGACGGCGGTCTCGACGGTTGTCCCGACCAGCGCCACCCCGGTCTGCGACCGGGCCACCCCCGGCGACCCGATCGATGTCACCATCCCGGACGGGACGGACATGCTCCCCGGCCAGGCCTTTGTCAAAACCTGGCGGCTCGTCAATTCCGGCACCTGCACCTGGACCAGCGCTTACGCCGTGGTCTGGGTTTCGGGTGACAAACTCGGGGACCAGAACGCCGTCGCGCTGACCGGGAACGTCGGCCCGGGGCAGTCGGTCGATATCTCCGTCCCGATGACGGCGCCGGTGCAGACCGGCAGCTACCAGAGCAACTGGCAGCTGCGCAACGCCGGTGGGGACCTGTTCGGGATCGGAGCGGGCGGCCAGTCGGTCTTCTGGGTCCGAATCGACGTCGTCAGCCCGACCGGTACGCCGACCGCCACCGCCACGGCGACCCTGGCGGCCACCGCGGCACCCAGCGCCACGCCGACGCCGGTCGTCCACTCAAACGGGACCGTTACCCTGGCGCTCAACGACGCGATCGATCTCGACTCGCTGCAGGTCAACGGCGGCGGGACCGACCTTTCCTACGCGCTCGACGGGGACGGCAACCACCTGCTGACCCCGGCCGGCGGGGCCGTCCTGGGCGTTTACGGGGCCTCCAAACCCGGCCTGGCCAACTGCCAGGCGACCAGCATGGGCGGTGCGGCGCTGGCCGTCGAGAGCGTCGGGGTCGGGACCTTCCTGTGCTATCGCACCGGCGAGTCACGGCTGGGGTATTTCCAGGTCTCGAGCCTGGATCCGGACACGGGGGCCGTGGTCCTCATCATCGTGACCTGGGCCAATCCTTGAGGAGCGGAAAAAGGGACCGGCGGTGGGTGCGCTTCGCACACCCACCGCCGGTCCCTTTTTCCGAATAATGGGAACCCTGTTTCTCGTCGCTACCCCGATCGGCAACCTGGCCGACATGAGCCCCCGGGCGGTATCGACCCTGCGGGCGGCGGCGCTGATCGCAGCGGAGGACACCCGCCGGACCGGTAAATTGATGGGGCATTTTGGGATCCAGGGCCGGATCGTCAGCTACCACGACCACAACGAGGAGAAGATGGTCGCGAACCTGTTGGAGGCGCTCGCCTACGGGGACGTCGCCCTGGTCTCGGATGCCGGGACCCCGGGAATCAACGACCCGGGCTACCCGTTGGTGCGGGCGGCGATCGCGGCAGGCCACCTGGTCAGCCCGGTGCCGGGGCCGAGCGCCCCGATCGCGGCGCTGGCCGCCTCGGGCCTGCCGGCGGATACGTTCCTGTACCTGGGCTATCTGCCGCGCAAGAAAGCCGAGCGGCGGACCACGATCGCGGCCAATGCGGCCCAGCCGCACACGCTCGTCTTCCTGGAGACCCCGCACAGGCTCCAGGACGCCCTGGCCGATCTCGAAGACCTGCTCGGCAACCGCCGGATCGCCGTCGCCCGCGAGCTGACCAAGCTGCACGAGGAATTCGTCCGCGGGACGGTCTCGGAAGTGCGGGACCATTTCGAGGCCAACCCACCGCGCGGCGAACTCACCCTCGTCGTCGGCGGGGCGGAGAAGGGCGGGGAGCGGTGGACAGAGGCGGAGCTGGAAAGCGAGATCCGCGCAGGGCTCGCCGCCGGGGAACCTGCCTCGGCGCTTGCTCGCAGTTTGGCGGGCGCGAGCGGGTGGAACCGCAGGGAGATTTACGATAAGATATTGAAAAATTGAGATACGTCCGGTGCGCAGCACCGGACGTATCTCAATTTTTCAGAACTGGGACACCTATGTTTCTCGACGACCCCTTCCTCTACAAACACCACGACCCCTCCGGCATGCTCGCCGAAATCGAACGCCTCCCGGACCAGCTCGAAGAGGCCTGGCGCTTGGGGAAGGACCAGCCGCTGCCGGAGGTGATCGAGATCGACCGGGTCGTGATCGCCGGGATGGGCGGGTCGGCAATCGGGGCGGACCTGCTGGGCGGGCTGATCGGGCCGGTCTGCCCGGTCCCGCTGCTCACGCACCGCGACTACGGGCTGCCGGGCTGGGCCGCCGGGCACCGCACGCTCGTGATCGCTTCGTCCCATTCCGGGAACACGGAGGAGACCCTGAGCGCCTTCGACGAGGCCGTGCGGCGGGGCTGCACCGTCCTGTCGGTCAGCACCGGGGGGAAGTTGAAGAGAAGGGCCGAGGAGGCCGGCGCGCCGCACTGGTCGTTCGAGCACACCGGGCAGCCCCGGGCCGGGGTTGGGTACTCGTTCGGGCTGCTGCTGGCAGCGCTGACCCGGCTGAGATTGGCGGGCGACCCTTCCGCCGACCTGGCGGAGGCCGTCGAGCAGATGAAGGTGCAGGTCGAGAACCTCGGTTCGGGCATCCCGGCGGTCCAGAACCCGGGGAAACGCTATGGCGGCCAGCTGATGGACCGCTCGTTCGTCGTCTTCGGGGCGGAGTTCCTGGCCCCCGTGGCTCGGCGCTGGAAGACGCAGGTCAACGAGCACGCCAAGGCCTGGGCGCATTTCGAGGAGCTCCCGGAAGCGGACCACAATACGCTGGAAGGGGTCAAGATGCCGGTCGGTGCGGCCACCGGCGCGTTCGCCATGTTCCTGCTGGCGCCCGGCTACTCCGAACGCATCGCCCGCCGGATGGACCTGACCCGGCAGGCCTACATGCTCGAGGGAGTCTCGACCGATTTCTACATGGCGCGCGGGAAAAGCCGGATGGCCCAGATGTGGACGGCGGTGCAGTTCGGAGATTACGTGGCGTACTACCTGGCGATCGCGTACGGTGTGGACCCTACGCCGGTGGAGACGCTGGAGTCATTTAAACGTGAACTCCAAAAATGAAGCTGCGGCGGGCTCTACCCGCCGCAGCTTCATTTTTGGAATTTAACGACCGTCACCCCTTCGCCCCCTTCCCCATCCCCTCCCAACTCAAACGAAGATACGTTCGCGTTCCCCCTCAGCGCCTGCTGGACAGCCTCCCGCAGCTTGCCCGTCCCCTTGCCGTGGATGATGCGGACGTAGGGCATCTGGCTCAGGTAGGCGGCGTCGAGGTAATCGCCGAGCCGGTCGATGGCTTCGTCGGCGCGCAGGCCGCGCAGGTCGAGCTCGACGCCGGGCGAAGGGTGGCCTCGGGCGGCCTCCGGGTTGGGGCGCGGCCGCTCCTCTTCCGCTGCGGCCCCGCCGAGCGGTTCGAGCTCGGCCAGGCGAGTCCGGACGCGCATGATACCGATCTGGACTTCCGCCTCGTCCGCCGCCAGGGCGCTGACGACGCCCTGGGTCCCCAGGCTCCTCAGCCGTACCCGGTCACCCAGCCGGACCGGGCGGTCCAGGACGGCCGGCCCGCCGCCGGGCAGCTCGCGCTCGGGCGCCCGCTCGACCGGGACGGCGACCGATTCCTCCAGTTCGAAAACCTGCTCCTCCACCTCCTCGATCACGTCCAGCGGCTGCCGGGCGACGGCGAGCTTGCGCCGTAGCTCTCGTAGTTCTTCTTCTACTCGTGCCACCTGGGCCTGGGCTTCCTTGCGAGCATTTTCGAGGATTCCCCTGCGTTCGTCTTCGATCTTTTCCAATCGGGCGGTGAGTTCCTCACGGACGCGGAGGGTCTCCTGGCGGGCCCGGTCGGCGTCGGCGCGGGCGCGGCGGATGGCGTCGCGCTGGCGGTGGATCTCGCCGAGCATGTCCCCGGCCTCCTGCTCCTCGGCCGGGACGCCCTCCCGGGCCAGGGAGATGATCTCGTCCGGCAGCCCGAGCCGTTGTGCGATCGTCAGCGCGTTCGAAGCGCCGGGCAGACCGACGATCAGGTGGTAGGTCGGCCGCAGGGTCTCGACATCGAACTCGACGCTGGCGTTGACGACGCCTTTGCGGCCGGCTGCGAAGGACTTCATTTCCGGGTAATGGGTCGCCACGAAGGTCGTGATGGCCCGTCCGAGCAGGGTCGTCAGGATCGCCATCGCCAGCCTGGCGCCCTCCTGCGGATCGGTTCCCGACCCGAGCTCGTCCAGGATCACCAGCGAACGGTGATCGGCCAGGCCGAGGATGCGGATGATGTTGGTGATGTGCCCGGAAAAGGTCGAGAGCGACTGCTCGATCGACTGCTCATCCCCGATATCGGCGAAGACGTCCTTAAAGCAGGACAGCTCGCAGCCTTCACCGGCCGGGATCTGGAGACCGGATTGGGCCATCAGGACCAGCAGACCAACGGTCTTGAGGCTGACCGTCTTGCCGCCTGTATTCGGCCCCGTGATGATGACGGCGAAGGTCTGGTCGTCGGGCGCCACGTCGATGGGGACGACGGTCGCCCGGTCCAACAGCGGGTGACGGGCGCCGTACAGCCGGACAACGGTCCCGGGATGGCCGTTTTCCAGGACGGACCGCGGCAGGTCCAGCAGTACCGGCTCGGTCGCGTCCATGTCTTCGGCCAGTTTCGCCCGGGCGAAAACCAGGTCCAGGGCGGCGACGCCTTCGACCAGCCAGCCCAGCTCGGCGGCGTGCTCGCCGACCTGGGCGGAAAGCTCGGCCAGGATGCGGCGGACCTCATCGCGCTCGTCGAGCTGGAGCTGGCGGTACTTGTTGTTGTGCTCGACCACCCCGAGCGGCTCGACGAACAGGGTCGCCCCGGAGGACGACTGGTCGTGGACGACGGCCTTGACTTTGCCCTTGAAATCGGCCCGCAGCGGGAGCACGTAGCGGCCGTCGCGGATCGTGACCAGGTTGTCCTGCAGGTAGGGGGCCACCTTCGGGTCGCTGAGCATGCGCTGCATCCGGTCGAGCAGCCGGTCGTGGACGATCCGCAGCTCGCGGCGGATCGTCGCCAGTTTCTGAGAGGCGTTGTCGTGGACCTCGCCGCGGTCGGTCAGGACCCTGGAAATGGAGTCGACCAGTCCATGCGGGACAGGGATGGAACCGGCCGTCTCGGCCAGGTGCGGGAAGACGTCTCCCAGGTGCTCGAAGGTGCGTTTGAGCTCGCGGGCCGCGATGAGGGTGGACCGGACGTCGAGCAGGGCGTTGGGGTCGAGGACGACGCCGTGCGCGGCCGCACCGGCGCTTTCGCGGATATCCCGGGCACCGCCGATCGACGTGGACGGCCGCTGGGCCAGCAGCCTGCGGGCCTCGCCCGTCTCGGCCTGCCGGTCGCGGGCGGTGTCCGGTTGCGCGGTCGGACGCCAGTCCAGCGCCAGCCCTTTGGACGCCGAGAACGCGCAGCGGGCGGCGAGATTTTCAAGGACCTTGTCGTACTCGAGGGTTTTGAGGGTTTTCTCGTCCATGGTGGTAAGATTTCCGGCGAAGCAGTTTACCATAACGTGCAAAGTGCAAGGTGCAAGGTGCATGGTGATCCTTGAGAGGAGGCCGGCGGTTTTCCGGCCGCAGTAGAAGGATGGGTTTCGCACCTTGCACTTTGTACCTTGCACCTCGCGGAGGCGTTCGTGATACAAAGTATCAATAAACGGCGGGCAGCCTGGCTTTTTGTGATTTCCGGTCTGATCGTCGTCATGATCGTGCTGGGCGGGTGGGTGCGGCTGACGGGATCGGGGCTGTCGATCACCGAGTGGGATCTGATCACCGGTGTTGTGCCTCCAATCACGGAGGCGGGCTGGGAGCAAGCTTTTGCCGTGTACCGGGATTCGCCGCAGTACCGGCAGGTCAACGTGGGGATGAGCCTGGAGGAGTACAAGTTCATCTATTACATGGAATACCTGCACCGGCTGCTGGGGCGGGTGCTGGGGGCGGTATTCGCCTTGCCCGTGTTCTACCTGCTTTTCACAAAGCGGCTGGCCTGGCGGGAGGCCTGGCCGTATGTCTGGATCGGGCTGGGGCTGGCCTTCCAGGGCTGGCTGGGCTGGTACATGGTCCAGAGCGGGCTGGCTGACCGGCCGGCGGTGAGCCATTTCCGGCTGACGGCGCACCTGCTCTCTGCGCTGGTCCTGCTCGGACTGACCTTCTGGGTCGGGCTGGACAACCTGCTCGGGCCGGCGAGAGGCGGCAACCGGCGGCTGCGGGCGATCGGGGTCGCCGCGCTGGCCGTCTTTACCCTCCAGACCGCTTATGGGGGCTTGATGGCCGGGCTGAAGGCCGGGCATTTGTCGAACACCTGGCCGACGATGTTCGGGAGCTGGGTCCCCGCCGGGATGTTCTCGGCGCTGGACGGGTTCATGGCGAACCTGCTCTCGAACTCGACGACGGTCCATTTCATCCACCGCTGGCTAGCCTGGGGGGTGGCCGGGCTGGTGATCTGGCTGTGGGTTGCGATGCGGAACCATAAGTTCAGCCGGACCTTGCGGACAACTGGAAACGGGTTGCTGGGTCTCGTGGCGGCCCAGGTCGTCCTGGGGGTGAGCGTCGTCCTATTCGGCGTCCCGGCGGCGCTGGCGTCGCTGCACCAGGCGACGGCGATCGGGATATTCCTGGCGCTGCTGGTCTTCCTGCACCGGCTGGGGGAGGGGCGTGGCGGCCCGGCTTGATCAGGTTTCCCGAATTTAGTACAATTCATGAAAGTCCATTTTTTCGTGGGGGTAGAGGCGACCGGGGCCATCCATCCTGCACCGATCCATGAATTCCTGACATCGCTTCATCCGCAACCAACCAGGAGGCTCGCAATGGATATCATCAAGGTAGCCGGGAACTCCCGCACAGCGTCGGTTGCAGGGGCGATCGCGGGTGTTTTCAGGGTGCACCGCAAGGCGGAGGTCCAGGCCATCGGGGCCGGCGCCGTCAACCAGGCCGTCAAGGCGGTGGTTCTGGCGAGCAGCTATCTCGAGGACGACGGGTTCCGGATCGCCATCATCCCGCGGTTTGCAGACGTCGATATCGACGGAAAGGTGCGGACGGCGGTCCGGTTTTATGTGGTGGAGTATGAGGGGGAGTTCTTGCCGGATGAATGAATACAATAAATAGAGCCCAGCCGGGTTCTCTTTTTTTTGTCTTGACAATCGAACATTTGTTCTATATAATAACCAGAACATTTATTCTACCATCCGTTCACACACAGGAGGCATCCCATGTCCCGCTACGTGCAGTCACAATCCAACGGTTTCAGCAGCCTGCTGCAGGGCCGCGGGCTCCGCCGCGGCCTGCTCTGGGGATCGATGATCATCGGGGCGCTGCTTGCGTTCGAGATGTTCAACTTCAGCACGACCGAGTTCGCCCTGCATGACCTGCTCGGCGATCTGAGCTTCGCCGGCGTGCGCTGGGCGACGATCCTGGCCCTGGCGTTCTGCGGGATCGATTTCGCCGGGATCGCCCGCCTGTTCACACCCGAAGAGGGGGCGGACGAACCGGCCGAGGTCTGGTACCTGTTCGGCGCCTGGCTGCTGGCGGCGACGATGAATGCCATGCTGACCTGGTGGGGAATCTCGATCGCCATCCTCAACCACCAGACCCTCGGCAACGCCGTCGTGGCCCGCGAGGTCCTGCTCGAGGTGGTGCCGATCTTCGTGGCCGTCATGGTCTGGCTCAGCCGGGTGCTGATCATCGGCACGTTTTCGATTGCCGGAGACCGGCTATTCTCGCAGTCCGACCGGCGTCGGCCGCACATCTTCAGCCGGCCCGGAATGGGGAAAGCCCCGGCCGCCCGGCCGCAGACCGCTTTCGCCAAGCCGGCTTTCAAACCCACTCCGAAACCGGTCAACCGGCCCAATTCGATCTACAATGCACCGGAGGAGCCGGTCTACAACCCCCGCCCGGAGCCGTCCTACCACCCGGTCAGCGCCGCGCCGCGCGCCGAGGGCTCCGAAACCAGCCAACCGGCCAGGGCTCCGTTCCGGCCCAAGAATTTCCAGTGATCCGAAACGACCGGAGATAAGAAAACCGCCCGGCAGCAGGCCGCCGGGCGGTTTTCTTATCTCCGGTCGTTGCTTAATCAATCCGCGTCGCGCCGAACGACCACCCAGCCCAGCAGGCCCAATAAAACGAACCCGACCGCATTGACCCAGCCGTGAACCAGGACCATCGTCTCGATCGGGATGAAGACCATCCGGCTGGCGTTCCCCGCCGCAAAGAGGACGCCCCCGGCCACCGCCAAAAGTATCGAAAGGGAAGAAACCACGAGCATCAGCCTGGGGAGCGTTTTTTCGATCGAACGGATCACCCGGAACAGGATGATCAGGGCCAGAACCGTATACCCCGCCGCCAGCAGCGCGACCGCCAGCGCCTCCGCCCAGGCGGGCAGAAAAAAACCGGCGGCCACCAGCGCGGGTCCGGCCAGGATCAGGGCAACGGCGACGGCGTAAACCGGTGAAGGGCCGTCCTCCTGCTTGCGCAAGCGCCGTCCCGCCAGCCCGGCCAGCACCGGCCCTGCAAACCCGGCGAAGTGGAAATGGACCGCCGTCAGCACGACGATCGGCTCCGTGAAACCGAACGGCTCGAAGCCCATCCGGGAAGCCCATAACCACAGCGCGCCGACCGGTAAATAGAGCCCGGCGACATCCACGGCCAGCTCTTCCAGGGGGGTAAACCCACGCTTCAGAATCCGGGCGAACGCGTCAATTGCGAGCAGCCCGGTCAGCGGCAGCCAGGCGATGGCGAGCGTCCCGGCCAGCACCCCGGCAGGCAGCAAAAAGGCGCTCGCGGCGACGACGGCGGCGAACGGCTGGAGATACTTCACCGCGGCGAACATGTTGGAGGGCCGTTCCCGGCCGGGGCGGGATAGATCCAGCCCGAGCGGGATCACGACGAAAAGGGCTAGCCCCAGGATGCGGGTGACCTCGGTTTCCACACCGGAACCCGGTAAGACGAAGAGGAAACCCAGCCAGAGGGCGAAACCGGCGATCCGCATCAAACCCCCAGTACGCGCAGGATTGCCGGGGCGATCCCGGTCAGGTCGTGGAGACCGACCGTGAATTCCCGGCGGCGTTCCGGTTCGCCGATGACGAGACAGGGTACGGGGTTGGCTGTGTGACGCCGGGTCGAGAGGTCCTCCAGGTTGCCGTGGTCGGAGGTGATCAGGATCAGCCCCTCGCCGGGGTCCCAGGCCTCCAGCAGTCCGGCGAGGACCCGGTCAAATCGGGCCAGCATTTCCAGCGCCTGCGGCATATCCTGGTTGTGGCCGACATAGTCGCTGATCCAGTACTCGAAGAAGGCGAAATCGGTCTGCCGAACGAGGGCGGCGAGCAGCTGGCCGGATTCGACCGGGTCGTGGACCGGCGAATCGGTATAGCCGAGGTGCTCGCGCCAGGAATGCCCGGTGAAATCGACGGACATCCCGTTTCCCTCGTACAGGTCGGTCTCGGTCTTCAGGGCGAAACCGCCGCTGGTGACGGCCAAAGGGATGGACGAGTAGAGGCGACGGCCCGATGCGATCCCCTGGAAATAGCGCGGCGGGTAGGCGTTGATCAGGGCGGCCGATTTTCCTGCCGTCCACAGGGTTTTGAACAGGTTGCCGCTTTTGACAATGTGGGCGATGTCCGCATTCGGTTTTGGGCCGAAATGGGCGCCGATCTCGGCCGGGACATTCCGGCCGGTGACCAGGGCGGCCTGGCCGGTGGCGGACTGGGGGAGACCGTCTACCCCGAGCCCGGCGTCGAGTGCCAGCAGCGTGGCCAGCGGCCCGACGTACGGCGCCGTTTCCCGGAGCAGCCGCTTCCCGCCGAGCAGGGACTGCATGATCGGCATCTCGGCGGCGGCGAACGGGTTGGCGGAAAGGTCGTCCGACCCCAGGCCGACGCCGTCGAGGAAGAGGAACAGGAAATGCACGGGGCTAAGTATACCTGCCGGATCTTGCGCCGGGCGTAGCGCACCGCCAATCTCGAATAATCCACCCCAATCGCCTCCCAGCCGGCCTGGGCCAGCGCGAACAGGTTGCGCAGACGGCTCATGGGTATTGAATCACTCGGAAAAATTGAAGGGCTTGCCGGGCGAAGCCCGGCAAGCCCTTCAATTTTTCCGTCTCCTGGCACGGATGCGAGGTTACCATGATATACGAGTATAATTCACTCGCTTTGGCCAGAACCACCGATTTACAGAGCAAATCCCGATCGAGGAAGGAATCACGCGCATGAATGAGTATACGACACAGAACATTCGCAACGTGGCGTTGGCGGCGCACGGCGGGGCGGGGAAGACGATGCTCGCTGAGGCCATGCTCCATCTCACCGGGGCCGTCAACCGGCTGGGGAGGATCGAAGACGGGACGACGGTGAGCGATTTCGAGGAGGAGGAGGTTCGCAGGGGGATTTCGCTGTCGACTTCCGTGCTCCCCGTGGAATACAAAAAGCACAAAATCAACATCCTGGACACCCCCGGTTTCACCGATTTCGTCGGGGAGATGATCTCGGCGATCCACGTATCGGAGGGCGTCGTCATCGTCGTCGATGCGGTGGCAGGTGCCGAAGTTGGGACCGAGATGGCCCTGAATGAGGCCGAGAAGTCCGGCAAGCCGCGCTTCGTCGTGATCAACAAGATGAACCGTGACACCGCCAATTTCCAAAAGGCGCTCGACTCGGTCCAGGGGATCACCGACGCACGGCTGATCCCAATCCAGCTCCCCTGGGGTGAGAAGGATGGCTTCCAGGGGGTCGTCAACCTGATGGACATGAAGGCCTACGCCGGGAAAGGGGAGACCGGGACCGACATCCCGGCCGAGCACGCCGACGCCGCCGAGGAGGCCCGCATGGCGCTGGTCGAAGCCGCGGCCGAGGGGGACGACGAACTGCTGATCAAATACCTGGACGGCGAGGAACTGTCCGCCGAGGAGGTCGCCAACGGGCTCAAGAGCGGGGTCCACTCCGGCGCGATCGTGCCCGTCCTCGTCACCGCCGCGACCGAGGAGATCGGCGTCATCCCCCTGCTGGAAGCCCTGCTGGCGCTGGTGCCTTCACCGGCCGAATCTCCCGGCGTGATCGTGGAAGGCGCGGCCGGGAGCGAGACCCTGACCGCCTCCGACGCCGGTCCGCTGGCGGCCTATGTCTGGAAAACGACGGCCGACCCGTTCGTCGGCAAGATCACCTATTTCAAGGTCGTTTCCGGGGTCATGGCGGCGGACCACCGCATCTGGAACCACACCAAGGGAGAAGAGGAGCGCCTGGGGAACCTGTTCGTGATCCGCGGCAAGGAGCAGCTCCCGGTCAGGACCCTGCACGCCGGCGACATCGGCACCGCTCCCAAGCTCAACGTGACGACCACCGGCGACACCCTCGGTGACAAGGGCCGCCCGCTGCCCCTTCCGATCCCGGACTACCCGAACGCCCTCTACCGCGTCTCGGTTAGCCCGAAGACCCAGGCCGACCAGGCCAAGATGGGCCCCACGCTCACCCGCCTGTCCGAGGAGGACATGACCCTGTCCTGGTACAACGACCCGACCACCAAGCAGGCCATCCTGCAGGGCATGGGCGACCAACACCTGGACGTGGCGCTGCGCAAGGCCGAGACCAAGTTCGCGGTCAGCCTGAACACGGCCGAGCCGCGCATCCCGTATCAAGAGACGATCACCCGCAGCGGGTCGGCCCGCTACCGTCACAAGAAGCAGACCGGCGGCGCCGGGCAGTTCGGCGAGGTCGAATTGAAAGTCGAGCCATCCGAGGAGGAGAATTACGAATTCGCCTGGGCTGTTTTCGGCGGTGCGATCTCGAACAATTACCAGACCTCGATCGAAAAGGGCGTCAAGAGCGTGATGAGCGACGGCGTGATCGCCGGCTACCCGGTCATCAAGATCAAGGTCTCGGTCACGGACGGGAAGGAGCATCCGGTCGATTCAAAGCCGGTAGCTTTTGAGATTGCGGCTCGGGAATGCTTCAAGCAGGCCGTCAACCAGGCCGGCGCCGTCATGCTCGAGCCGATCATGAACGTGCGGGTCGTCGTCCCGGAGGCCAACATGGGCGATATCATGGGCGACCTCAACACCCGCCGGGCCCGCGTCCAGGGGATGGACACCGAGAAGGGCCGCTCGATCGTGACCGCCCATGTCCCCCTGGCCGAGATGCTGCGCTATACCACCGACCTGCGCTCGATGACCGGCGGCCGCGGCATTTTCTCGATGGAAGAATCGCACTACGAGCAGGTGCCGGCACACCTGGCGCAGGAGCTGATCGAGGCCAAGCAGCAGGAAGACGAGGAGGAATAAGGGAATGGGCGAATGGGCAAATCGCCCATTCCCTCACTCGCCCATTCGCCTATTCTTCTCCCTTCGCCCAGCCGAGCCGGATGAAGACCCGCGGCGCCAGTCCGCCGACCCAGAACCCGATCAAGCCGTAGCGGATAAAGCGCAGGACGATCCCCAGCAGGGTGGCGTCTTCGGCGATCGCGGCGAAGACAGCGTCGAGACCGGCCCATATCGCCACGGCGACGACCATCCCGAAGGCATAGCGCAGGATGCGCCGCGGCCAGGGCCCTCCCGCCGCGAACCCGCCCAGCCGGATCAGCCAGGTGTAGCCTGTGACGGCCCCGAACAGGACCGCCGCGTTCGTGATGTAGACCTCTTTGAGGTAAGGATCGATCTCCCCGCCGTGGCCGGCGGCCAGGGCGGTGGCGACCCAGGCCTCCGGCACGACGTACCGAGCCTCGACGAGATCATTCATCCAAAAGCCCGCCAGGATCAACAGCATGGAGATGCCGAACATCAGGGCGATCTGCCTTGAGAAGGGTAGCCGCCGGTAGGCGGTCACGATCCTGGATTCAAAGGACAGGGCGAGGGAAAGAAAGACCGCGCCGATCGCCCAGCCGGCGATCACGTCGGTCGGGAAGTGGACGCCCAGCGCGATCCGGGAGTAACCGATCAGGAAGACGATGACGGCCGCGGCGATCCAGGCCCACGGCTTCCGGGCCGACGCCGCCAGCGCACCCCACACCGCGGCGCCGATCAGGGAGTGACCGGACGGGATCCCGAAGTACGGGTCGCCTTCTGTCAGCAGCCGGATGCGCGGGTCGTACCAGTACGGGCGCGGGGCGTGAAAGACGACCTTGAGGATGGCCGTCAGGTACCCGGCGGAGACCAGATAGACCGCCAGCCGCACCCCCAGCCGGGCCTCCACGCACCAGAAAACGAACGGCATCATCAGCAGGAACCATTCCTCGTAGCCGAGGAAGGTGAAGAAATTGAGCGGGCCGATGGCCCAATCGCCGAGCGAGGACTGCAGCTGCAGGATGAGGTCAATTCCCCAGGCGAGCACAGCATCAGGCATGGACTCCTCCTCGAAAAACCGAAAAATTGAGATGCGGTCCGGACCGAAGCTCCGGACCGCATCTCAATTTTTCGAATCCCTTATTCGTCGAGCGGTAAACGGATCAATTCCCGGCTGAGGCCGGTGAAACTCTCCAACCCCTCCTCCGTCACCATCACATCGTCCTCGATCCGCACGCCGCCACGGCCGGGGAGGTAGATCCCGGGCTCGATCGTGAAGGTCATACCGGGCTCCAGGATCTGTTCGTTGTCGCCGCGGATATAGGGCTCTTCGTGGCCTTCCATCCCCAGGCCGTGGCCGGTGCGGTGGGTGAAATATTCTCCGTAGCCCGCCGCCGTGATCACGTCCCGAGCGGCCCGGTCGACAGTTTGCATCGGGACGCCGGGGCCGGCTGCGCCACGGGCGGCCGCGTTGGCCTCTTTGACGATCCCGGCGATCTTTGCCAATTCCGGCTCCACCTCCCCGACCGCAAACGTGCGGGTGATGTCGGAGAAGTAGCCGTCCACCGCGGCGCCCCAGTCGAACAGGAGCAGGTCGCCGGTCATGATCTTTCGGTCCGTCGGGGTGGCGTGCGGGTTGGCGCTGTTCGGACCGGCGGCGACGATTGGGGAGAACGGGATCTGCGGGTCCGAACCGTGCCGCAGCATCTGGACGACCAGCTCCCCGGCCAGTTCCTTCTCGTCGATCCCGGGGCGGATCTGCGGCAGTGTCGCTGCGAGCGCCTTTTCGGCCAGCTGCGCGGCCGCCCGCATCACGGCGGCCTCCGACTCATCCTTGTACATCCGCAGCCCGGCGGTCAGGTCCCCGGCCGGCACCCATTTGGCCGCAGCGGCGGCCTCTTCCAGGTGGCCGATTTCGAGCAGCCGCATCTGCCGGGGCTCGACCCCGACCCGTTTGCCGGCGATCCCGGCCGCGCGCACTCCGCCGGCAAATGCCCGGGCCCAGTCGAGCGGGTCCTCCCCGTAGCCGAACGCCTCGATCTCGAAACCGAGACCATCCAGCTTGACCGTTTCGAAACCGGGCAGGACGATGGCCGGCGTTTTCCCCGGAGCGAAGAGGACGACGATCGGGCGTTCGGAGAGGTGGAAGTGCAGCCCGGTCAGGTAGACGAGGGACGGTCCGGGGTTGAGCGCCAGCGCCTCGAGGCCGGCGGTTTCGAGCGCATGCGCGAGTTTGGCCTGGCGGTTGCGGATGATTATTGTTGTCGTCATGGGCGTTGCTCCCATCGTGCTTCGTTTTAATTACGTGGCGTTACCGGTTACAGCTCCGATGACGGATTCGTATCGTGCCTATCGTAATAACCGTGAAGGCTTTTGCGAGCTCGTCTTCTCGTATACGGATCGTTCTGGCGACAATCTCGGCCTTCCAAATCGGGTGGGTTCCCGGCAAGGATTGTAGCTTCCGGCCCCCCATTTTACAAGAAAACGATCTCTTGAAACCTGAGCGTTCCGGGCACACACAGTCTCGAACCCGCAGCCGACCTGATTTATTTCACACCCGTTGCCGACCTGATTTGTTTTCAGCTTTCACAACCATGTTATACTTTTAACACATTTCGACCCGGGCAGACACACTGTCCGGACTCTTGAGGGGGTACCCAATTCAAAAGAACCCGTCGCCAACCCACCGCAACCCACCCGGGAGGTGTATTATGCCCCACACTCGCACCAGAAAACGATTGCTGATTCTGCTACCGGTTTTCATCATATTCTTCGCCGTCCAGGGCACCGCGCTGGCGCTAGACAGGGAAAAGACATCTGCTGGGCTGGATTTCTTTATCTACCTGCCGATCGTCCAGCGCAATTTTCCACCGGGGATCCACGGTGTTGTGACCAGCAATGGATCGGCCGCGGCAAATGTTTTTCTTGAACTCCGCTTCTACAACGGCACCTCCTGGAGCACGAGTGCCACAACGACGACCGATTCGAATGGGATGTTCATTTTTCTCAATCCCCCCAAGCTTTTAGCGAACCAGCTTTACTACGTCCTGTTTCCAAACAGCACCGATAATACCTCCCAGCTCGCTGCCTGGGGGACGGCCGTCCTGGATAGTTATGATGGCGGACCCGTGCACATCGGGGACTTCGACATCGCCGACATCGTGCTGGTCGCTCCCGTCTCGGGCGCGAGCGTCGCCCTGCCGAGGCAGTTCACCTGGCAGAAGCGCAGCGCGACACCCACCGACAGCTATGAATTCAACCTTACCGATTTCGCCGACGGCGATCCCTGGTTCTGGACCGATCCCCCGCTAGGCTACGTGGACAGCTACAACCTGACTTCTCTACCCGGGGACTTCGAGTCCGATTTTTTCTATGTCTGGTTTATGTTCGTGTATGACAACCAGGGCGGTTTCGGGATCTCATACTGGGCACGCTTTGTCTCGTTTACGAATTTGCAGAATCCGGAGGCGGCTCCGGACAAAGCGCCGGTCCCGGTAAATACGCTCATCTCTTTCGATCAGGTCGACTTGCCGGATGTCGTGCAGATGAAAACGGATTGACCAAAAGATGGGGGCTGATCCGAGCAGGCAAAACGGTCTGCCCGGATCAGCCCCATACATCGCGCGAACCCTCCTGTCGTGTCGTGGGCGCTGAAAAATAGATAAATCGGATCGCTTGACAACCCTCCCCCCATTTGTTAGCATTCACCTATACACGCACCTTACAACTTCATATGGAGATCAGCGGCTGGGTCCGGGCTTTCGCCCGGATCACGAGGTGGAGGTTCCTCCCTGCGAAGGGAGCGCTAAGGGCGATGCAAAACCGGCATCGCTCGAAAATCGGATCGATCAGCGGATGCCTCCGGAGCAGCGCCACCTGCTCCTGTCTCCCTTTCGTCAAAAGCAAGGCGGTGAAAACTCGGCGGCAACGCCGGGGCCAGGCCCCTCGCAGTGGTCCGGATCGTTTCGATCCGCGTTTAATCGAAAGGGCTGCATCTCCGCTGTAAACCGTGCACGCCTCTGCGTGCATTTTTGTTTAACATTGGATATCAATTTCCACCTTCTATATATGAGCGATCCTCACTCCTCCTACCACCGCTATCACATCGACACCGGCGACGCGCCCGACCGCGTCCCCTGGCCGAGCCGCTTCAACGTCGAGGTCAAACGCAGCGGGCTGGCGAAGCTGATCCTGACCGAACTGGTCCAGTACCGGGGTGACCCCGAGATCGTCCTCAGCCGGCCTTGCGTGTACGGGGTATTCTCCGGGCCGTTTGGCGGGTTTGCTCCCCGGGAAGAGAAATGCGTCGGCTGTCTGCGCTGCACGACTCAATACCCGGAATGGGTCCAGGTGCTGCCGAACCCTGACAGGGCCGCCCTCGGCGACGGCTATTTCACCTTCGATCACGTCAACGCCGTCGCCTACGAGGCTTCCACCGGCCGCGTCCCGGTGCGCGGCGCCGGATACCGCGGCCGCTTCGGCGGGGAGGGTTGGGATGGGATGTGGACGGACATGTCCGAGATCGTCCGCCCGACCCGCGACGGGATCCACGGCCGCGAGTTCATCTCGACCGAGATCGACATCGGCGACAAGCACAACTTCCTTTCGTTCGGCGCAGACGGCCAACCCGCCGGCCCTGTCCCCAGGGTTCTCAGCCTGCCGGTCCCGATGCTGATCGACGCCCCACCGCCGGCGGTCGCGACCGACGCCCTCTACCGGCTGCTCGCCCAGGCCGCCGCCGAGCTGGATACGCTGGTCATGCTCCCGGCCCACCCGATCCTGCGGCTCAACCTGCGCGGCCCGCACGTCGTTCCACTGCTCGCCCCGGCCGACCGGGACCTGGTCCGGGTCCTGCCGTTCCACCCACGCCTCGTCATGCTCGACGGCATGGACGACGCCCTCTACAGCGAAGTGCGGGAGCGGCTGCCCGAGGCCCTGATCGGCCTGCGCACGCCGTTCATCGATGGGGAGCAGCTGCTGGCTCATATCGCGAACGGGATCCGCATCTTCCACCTCACCGCCGATTACCACGGCCGCGACCCCGAAGGCGTCTTCGTCTTCGACCGGATCCGCCGCGCCCACCAGACCCTGGTCGACGCCCGCATCCGGGAGGAGGTCACGCTGCTCGGCTCCGGCGGGATCGTCGCCGCCGAACATGTTCCCAAGGCCATCATCGCCGGGCTGGACGCCGTCGTCCTGGACACCCCGGTCCTCGTCGCCCTGCAGGCCTGCTTCGACGGCGATTTCACCGGCCCCACGCTGGACACCCTGCGCCTGCCCCGGAACCTGGATCCGGCCTGGGGTCTCCGGCGACTCAAGAACCTGTTCGCCTCCTGGCGTGACCAGCTGCTCGAGATCCTCGGCGCCATGGGTCTGCGCGAAGTCCGCCGCCTGCGCGGCGAGATCGGGCGCGCCATGTTTCAGCGGGACCTGGAGCGCGAGGCGTTTGGGGAGATTGAGGGATATTTTTAGAACCTGGTGCCTGGTGCTTGGTGCTTCGCACTAAGCACCAGGCACCAGGTTCTAAGCACTCACCCGACCGAGGAAAACATGAAATTTCCTTCTACCCATAAACATCGAACAGCCCTGGACCACGGATTGGATGTCTGGCCCTCGCTGGCATTCGGGATGCCGCCGGCGCTCGGGGACCGGCGGTGGACGGACGAGCTGATCCTGTCGGGCTGGCATATGGCCGGGACAGGAGAGGTGCCGGACAACGGGCTGAATTACAAGACCGGGGATTCGGGCGGCGGTTTTGACCGGCTGGATTTCAAGTTTCTGCCGGAGGCCGAGCGGCTGTCGCCGGAGACGCCGGTCGACCTGGCGCTGCCGCTCAACCGGCGCGGGGACGGGCTGCCGGAGCTGGCCGCCCGTCTGCCGTGGTACGGCGGCGGGATGTCGTACGGCTCGGTCAGCGAACAGGTCATGATCTCGCGGGCGCGGGCGGCGCGGGTGATGGGGACGTTCACCAGCACGGGCGAGGGCGGGTACCCGCCGGGACTGGTCCCGCACCGGGACGTCATCATCACCCAGGTCGCCACAGGGATGTTCGGGGTGCGGGAGGAGACGATCCAGTACGCCCCGATCGTCGAGTTCAAGTACGCCCAGGGCGCCAAGCCGGGGTTGGGGGGGCACCTGTTGGGGGACAAGTCCACCAGCGAGGTGGCGAAGCTGCGCGAGAGCGTCCCGTGGGTCAGCCTGTTCTCGCCGTTCCCGTTCCACTCGGTCTACTCGGTCGAGGACCACAAGAAGCACGTCGACTGGATCAAGATCGTCAACCCGCGGGCGCTGATCTCGGTCAAGGTGTCCACGCCGCACGACGTCGACATGGTCGCCGTTGGCAGCTACTACGCCGGGGCGCACATCATCCACCTGGACGGCTCGTACGGTGGGACCGGGGCAGCCCCGGAGATCGCCAAGAAGAACATCGCCATGCCGATCGAGTTCGCCATCCCCAAAGTGCACAAATATCTGCTCTCGGAGGGGGTCCGCGACCAGGTCACCCTGATCGCCTCGGGCGGCGTCCGCACGGCAGACGATATCGCCAAGGCCATCGCCCTCGGAGCCGACGGCTGCGTGCTCGGCACCGGCGACCTGGTCGCCATCGGCTGCACGCGCTGCTCGAACTGCGAGCGCGGCCGCGGCTGCCCCTTCGGTCTGACGACGACGGACCCCGAGCTCCAGCTGCTCGTCCACCCCGATTGGGGCGAGATGCGGATCGCCAACTACTATACGGCTTTAGCCGGCCGCGTCGCCGAGATCCTGCGCGGGCTCGGGCTGCGATCGATCGCCGAACTGCGCGGGCGCAAAGACCTGCTGCGGTATATCGGAGAGACGGAGAAAAATTGATGACCTCACCCTCGGAAATCCCATCCCTTCTTGCCTCTCGCACCCACCTCCCGGCCCCCACGGACGACTATCTCGCCCTCGCCCGCGACCAGGCGGCCGAGGGCGGCTGCGGGGTGATCGGGTTCGCCTCCACCGAGCAGATCGCCGGGCGGCATCTGCTAACCGCCCTGGACCAGATGCGCAACCGCGGCAACGGCAAGGGCGGGGGGATAGCAGCCGTCGGGCTCGTCCCGGAGGAGTTCGGGGTCAGCCGGGAGGTGCTGGAAGAGGATTACCTGGTCGCCGTGGCGTACCTGGACGAGGGGGTGCGGGAAGAGCTGGAACGCGATTACATCTACCCGGTCTTCGATGTCGACCACGTCCGGGAGCAGCCGCAGCTTGCCGATTGGCGGAGCCTGCCGCGCCTGGAGATCGCCCCGCCCAAGGTCGTCTACTATTTTGGACGGGTCAGAGAAGAGGTCGCCGATCGCTTCGCCGCCGAGCACGGCCTGGAGAACGTCGAGCGACGCCGGCTGGAGGACGAGGTCGTCTACCAGAACACCTACCGGCTCAACAAGACCTACTACGCCGCCACCGGCGAGACCCGCGCGTTCGTGCTCTCGCACGGGAAGGACCTGCTGGTGCTCAAGATGGTCGGCTATGCGGACGACGTCGTCCGCTATTACCGGCTCGACGACCTGCACGCTCACGTCTGGATCGGGCACCACCGCTACCCGACCAAGGGTCGGGTCTGGCATCCGGGCGGGGCGCATCCCTTTATCGGGATGAACGAGGCCCTGGTCCACAATGGCGACTTCGCAAACTACGCCTCGATCGCCGAGTACCTGCGCCAGCGGAACATCCACCAGCTCTATTTGACCGACACCGAGGTCTCGGTCCAGGTCTTCGACCTGCTCTACCGAACCTACGCCTACCCGCTCGAGTACGTCATCGAGGCCATCGCCCCGACCACCGAGCGCGATTTCACCCTGCTGCCGGCGGAGAAGCGGGAGGTCTACCGGATGCTGCAGACCACCCACATGCACTGCTCCCCGGACGGGCCGTGGTTCTTCCTGATCGCGCAGCGCGAGCTTGAAAATGAGGAACCGGTGCACCGCTTCATCTGCATCACCGACACTTCGATGCTGCGGCCGCAGGTCTTCGCATACCAGCGGGCAAGGGCGGACGGACCGGCGATCGGGTTTGCCGCCTCGGAGAAACAGGCGATCGACGCGGCGCTGGCGTCGCTTTCCGCCGAGGACGACCGCTTCTGGCCGCGGGCCGATAGGTTCTGGAACGCCCGCGGCGGCAGCCATACCGATGGCGGGGCCTTCATCTTCAGCGTCTACCCCCGGGTGGACGGTGGGCCGGCCCTGGTCTGCACCGACAAGTTCGGCCGCCGGGTCGAGGTGGACGCCGCCGCTCCCCCGTATGTCCGCACCGCCGGCGAGCGCACGCCGGCCGCCGTCGAGACGCCGGCAGGGGCCAGTTTTGAATGGTTCACCGGGAAGATGCCGGGCTGGACCTACGATGACCTGCGCGCCGCGCTGGACCGGGTCGTCTCGTCCGCAGCGACCGGGTCGGACCGGGAGCGGGCCTTCGACCTTTTTGCCCGCCTGGTTGACCGGCGCTACCCGACCGGGGGGATGCGCCCTTCTTCCGTGCGCACGCTGGTCGATGAGGCGCTCCGCAGGCTGGTCGACTGCGTTCGGGATGAGCCGGTCGCGGGTTTCGTCCACTCGAGCGCCCACCGCCGGGCGTCCGAAGCGGCCCGGTCGGGGGAGACGGTCGTCATCGATGCGGCGGGTTTCGAGCCCGAAGGGCCGGATTCGTTGGCCGCCCACCTGATCGCGCTGGGCAAGCTCGGTTTCGAGCGCTTCGTTGTGGCGGACTGCCGCGGACAGCGCTTTATCGGGAACGGGTTCGGCCCGGGGACCGAACAGGTGCGGATGGACGTGTTCGGATCACCCGGAGATTATTTGGGTTCCGGGCTGGATGGGATGGAGATCCGGGTCCACAACAACGGCCAGGATCAGCTCGCCCAGATCATGAAAGCCGGGACGCTCGTCGTCCATGGCGATGTGGGGCAGACGTTCATGTACGGGGCCAAGGGCGGGGAGGCCTACGTGCTTGGGAACGCGGCCGGCCGGCCGCTGATCAACGCCGTCGGGAAGCCGCGGGTCGTCATCAACGGGACTGCGCTCGACTACCTGGCCGAATCTTTTATGGCCGGCGATCCGCACAAAGGCGGCGGGTTCGTGGTCCTGAACGGGATCCGGGTGCGGGATGACGGTTCGATTGAAGAACTGGACACGCCGTATCCGGGCGGGAACCTGTTTTCGCTGGCCTCCGGCGGGGCGATCTATCTGCGGGACCCGCGCGGGCGGGTGGGGGAGGACCAGCTTAACGGCGGGGAGTTCCACGTTTTCGAGCCGCGCGATTGGGAGCTGATCCGGCCTTATCTGGAAAACAACGAGCGCCATTTCGGGATCCCGGTGAAAGCGCTGCTGGAGGTGGATGGGGGTTTATTGAAGCCGGAGGCGGTGTACCGGGTGATCCGCCCGGTACAGGTGCGGGCGCTGCAGGCCGAGGAGGCCTGGGCCGGGAAACACTGAAAAATTGAAAAAATGGGGTGCGTGCGGGGGCGAAGCCCCGCACGCACCCCATTTTTTCCACAAATTAAAAATCCTGGATAATCAGCAGATAGATAACCACCAGAATCCCTGCCGGCACCCCGACCCCCACCAGGTAATTGACCACCTTATTCTCCCCTCTCGTCAGCGCCGCGCCGGCGCGCTCGAAGCGATCGTAGCTGGCCAGCAGCCCCCCGAGCGCTCCGCCCCACAGCATGACGATCCCCAGGCTGTAGCGCTCGCGGATCTCGGGCACCAGGCTCCCGATCATCATCGCGATCGAGACGCCCAACAGGATTCCTAACGTCTCCCGGAGGAATCGCGTGCGGCGAGTCGCCGCGTTCAGGTTTTCGCTTTCGGCCTCGTTTACCTTCTTGTCTTTCACCAGTACAAGTATAAACGGATCCGGGTGAATCCGGTTGAAGGATCGGGCGAAAAAGTGCTGCCGGGCCGGCACCGGCCCGGCAGCACTTTTTCGCTGGCCTTGACATGACCCCCATTCAATGGTTTACTAAACCCGAGACGCCGCACCGGCATCTCCCCCCTCCGCCATCCCATACAAAAGGAGGTGGTGCTCATGGACAGTAGTCATAAACAGCACGCTGCGGCACCCCTCCTTTGTGGATACACAAAGTAGGTGCCGCAGCGGGTGGAGCGCTCTCCAATCGGAGGGCGCTCTGCTTTTTAATCGCGAGAATCCAGGATGATATCGGCAAAAAAGAGGTGTGAGCCGGCGAAGCCGGCTCACACCTCTTTTTTGCCGGTACATCAGGATTCATCTCCTAAAGAGATCCCGATCGCCCGGGCGGTCTGGACCGTGTCGCCCGTGACGTCGACTCGTTTCGGCTGGGCAAGGCATTCGGACAGCTTGACCGAGGTGAACCGGCGGCCCTGCAGCGAGACGACCCGGCCGAAGCGGCCGCGGGCGATCAGGCGCACAGCCTCCGAGCCGTAGCAGGTCGCCAGCCAGCGGTCGAAGGCGGTCGGGGTGCCGCCGCGCTGGATGTGGCCGAGGACGGTCACCCGGGTCTCCGCGCCGCAGTTCGCCTCGACGAACTTGCCGACCACGTGCCCGATCCCGCCCAACCGGGTGATATAGCCGTCGTCCCCGGCGTGTTTATAGACTTTTTGGCCGCCGCTCGGATGGGCGCCTTCGGCGACCGAGATGATGCTGAACTTCGAACCCCGGGCGATCCGCTGGTGGATCTTGTTGCAGACCGCCTCGAAGGAAAAGGGGATCTCCGGGATCAGGATCACGTCGGCGCCGCCGGCCATCCCGGCGTGCAGGGCGATGAACCCGGCATCGCGACCCATCAACTCCAGGATCATGACCCGGTGATGCGACTCGGCGGTGGTGTGCAGCCGATCGAAGGCTTCGGTGGCGATATTGATGGCGGTGTCGAATCCGAAGGTCACGTCCGTCCCGCCGACGTCGTTGTCGATCGTCTTCGGCACCCCGACCACGTCGACCCCGCGCTGGTGGAGCTCGTTGGCGATGTGCAGCGTCCCGTCGCCTCCGATCAGGAGCAGGGCGTCGAGGTCGAGCAGCTTGATCCGGTCGATGTATTCCTGGGTCACGTCTTCGATAATCTCTTCGCCGTCTTTCTCGACGACCCGTTTGAACGGGTTGCCGCGGCTGGCGGCGCCCAGGATCGTGCCGCCCAGCGGCAGGATGCCGCGCACATCGCTGTGCGAGAGCGGGAAGACACCGCCGGGCTCGAACAATCCGTCGAGACCGCTGCGGATGCCGAAGACTTCCATGCCGTGGTCGTTGATCGCCGTCTTGGTGGCGGCCCGGATCACGGCGTTGAGACCGGGCGCGTCACCGCCGCCGGTCGAAAGGGCGATTCGTTTCATGCAAGGCTCCTGTGCGTGATTTTCGTTAATTCTAACCCTGTTATTCGGCTCTGTTCCAGTCCTTGGATGTATCGGAAAAATTGGAAAGCGTGGCCCCTGCCTGGCTATGCCGGGCAGGGGCCACGCTTTCCAATTTTTCCTCCAATATTTTGAGTACTCCTGCATGTTAGAATCGGCGCTTCACCATGCAAATCAAAGCAAAGGTTTTTCATCTGGTCCTGCCGGTCCTGGCCGCTGCCGTGCTGCTGCTCGGATGGAGCGGGATCGCCGGATCGGCGCGGGCGCAGACGGAGGGGGTCCGGGTGGCGGTGGACGCCGGGGCGCCCGGGGTCCCGATCCGGCGGGACCTGTTGGGACAGTACATCCCCAATCTGCGCACCGAGGTGTTTTCCGGGACCGGCCGCCAGGCCGCGGCAGCCCAGGTCGCGACCTATTTGCGCGGAGTGTTCGGCGGTTTCTACGCCGACTATTACGACTGGCGCGACCCGCTCGGACTCAACGACCCGCTGCGGCCCGAGCCGGAAGAACCGCAAATCGAACTGGTCAACCTGGTCGGGACCCTGGACTATCTCCGGCTGGCTGCGGCGCACCGGGCGACCGTCTCGCTGAACGTCAACACGCGCGGCGTCCGGGATGTGTTCACGAATCCGGTGGTCGTACCGGACCTGCGCTGGGTCATGACCGACACGGCGACGCTGGCCGGATGGGCGGCGGATTGGGTCCACTACGTCAACTTCACGGTGCAGCGGTTCGATACCGCTGCCCCGCCCGACCCGGATTCCCCCATATATCTCGAGCGCCGCAGCGCCGAAATCCTGGCCGATCTTGCCTGGCGCAACCGGGACGGCAGCAACCCCCGGCCTATCCTGCCCGAGCCGGGGGAGGACCTGCCCCGGGTGACCTACTGGGAGATCGGCAACGAGCCCAACTACCCGCTGACCGGGTTCCGGCTGCCGCCGGCCGAGTTCGCCGCCCGTTACGCGGCGATCACGACGGCGATGATCGAGGCAGATCTGCAGATCCACGGTGAGCGGACGATCCGGGTCGGGCCCTCGCTGACGGCGACCTACCCGCCGAATCCGTTGAGCATCCGAGATTATGTCGATGCATTGGAGGCGGCGGGCGCGGTGGTCGATTTCGTCGCCTACCATCCATACACCACCCTGTTTGGGGATTGGGTGGTGGACTCAACGGGGGCGATCCTTTCCGGGGAAACCCCGGCATCGGCCGCCGATTTCACTTTGGAGCACATCGACGGGATCCGGCAGATCCTCTCCGGGCTGTACGCTTTCCACGAGACGCTGTTCATCTCGACCACGCTGGCGGCGCCGGCCGGGGTCGAGTTATGGGCGACCGAGTGGAACCCGAGTTCGTGGGAATCGGCTTACCGGGACGTCTGGAAGGCCAGGAGCGTGGCGCAGGCGCTGGGGGTCCTGGAGACGGTGTTCAGCTTCGCCCGGCTGGAGATGCGCGCGGCCGTCTTTTTTGCCGACCCGGCCTTCCAGCGGGACGACCGGCAGCACGCGCTGTACGAGACCCTGGCTTTTTTGGAGCGCGGGCTGGGCGACGAGCTGCTGGCGGTATATGACGGCGCGGACCCGGATGGCACCACGCACCGGGCGTACGTGACCCGGCACGCCGGCTCCGGCTCGGCGATGCCGGGGGCGATCGTTTTGTGGGCGCTCAACTGGGGCGATGAGGCGGTGCGGTTCGATTTCGAGCTGGCCGGGTTGGGGGCGCCGTACCGTGTCGGGCAGCGCTGCGAGTTGGCGGCCGAATCGCTTCTACATGGGGCGCTGGGCGGGGAGGGGGCGCTGCCGGTGGATGGGCCGGTGGCGGTGGAGTGCGTCTATCTCGAAAACAGCCCGGTCTCGACCTGGGACAACCGGCTGGCGGTGTCCGTGGAGGCTCCGCCAAACGGCTGGGTGGCGGTCGTGATCTGGCCGGGCGCGCGCCCGGTGCGGGCGGAATTGTTGACAGCCGTCCCTGCTGGGGTATAATTTTCGCCCTGACGGCCCCGTAGCTCAACTGGCAGAGCAGTTGACTCTCGATGGGAGCCCGCCGGAGAAACCCGGCGGTGGAAAGGCGTCAAATTCGGGGAACCCTTCCGCAGCGTGCTGCGATGGCAATCCCGAGCCAAGCCCCGGTAGTTAACCGGGGAAGGTGTAGAGACTAGACGGCGCCCACCTACAGCGCGAGCCATGGTGAAGGGATAGTCCAGACCACAAACCGAAAGGGCGGCGAAAGCCGTAGTGGGCAGGTAATCAATTGGTTGAAGGTTCGAGTCCTTCCGGGGTCATCCGAAAAACCGTTCGACGATGTCGAGCGGTTTTTGTCATCCTTAAGATTGAATTCTAGAGAGAAAGTGAAAGAATACCTGAATGGCGGCAGGAATTCAGGCTAAATATCGGTTCGAGTCCGCTGCACTGTTTTCAGGAACATCACCAAATGATCGATCGCACGAACCATGGGTGTGGGACAGAAAGCAGGGGCAGGCCAGTGCGACTATTTTGTATCTGTTCACCAGGGCAGGGGTTCAGCGCAAAAAAAGGTGTGCGTAGGGACGCACCCCCCTGCGCACACCTTTTTTGCGGTCTGCCCCGTGAGCAACTGCACGGTTTTTACGGCCTTGGATCAGGCGGACAGGCCTCGGTGTGGAGAAACTCCAGGCACTCAGCGGGCGTGAACCAGCGGGTGACACGCTCCAGAGCTAACGTGATCAAATCATCGATATCCACCACGTACACGCGCGCCGTCCCATCCATGCCGGAGGTTGCCAGGCGAGTCCCGTCGGGGCTGAGACTCAGACCGGGGACGACCCCTGTGTGACCGAACAGGCTATACAGCTCCTGTCGGCTGGCCAGGTCCCAGACTTTTGGCAGGTCTGCAGCCGTTGAGTACAAACGGCTGCCATCCGGACTGAAAACCGCGCCAATTACCCTCGCGGTATGTCCGGACAGCGAAAACAGCTCTTCTCCAGTGGTTGTGTCATGAAAAACGAGCGTATGATTATCCCCCACCGAGACCAGCTGTGTGCCATCCGGGCTGAAGGCTAAAGCAAAAACTCTTGGACCAGGAATGTTCAGCAGCTCCTCGAAGGATTCGAAGTCCCAAATCTTGACCAGCCCCCCGGTATTGTCGCCCCGAACAGGACCAAGGTCATCCGTTGCGGTGGCCAGAAGAGTACCATCCGGGGAGAAGGCCAGGCCGGTGCCGCCATGCTGGGTTGGATGGATAGAGAGGGTTTTCAGCAGTTCGCCGGTTCGGGCGTCCCAGAGCCTGGCAGTTCCATCTTCACCCACTGAAGCCAGGGTTCTCCCATCTGGGCTGTATAGGACCTTGTGAATCCCCGGAAGCCCACCTGCGGTATCGTAATTTTCTATTGCCTCATGCCCGGACAGGGTGAGCACCACCTGCCAGGTCCCCACATCCCAAACCCAAATCAGTTGGTCCTGCCCTGCGGCGGCCAGGCGTGTTCCTTCGGGGTTGAAGGCAGCTGTTCTCATTTCGCCGGTATTCGGGATTGGGGAGAGTATTTGCACTAACTCTCCTGTCCCACTATTCCAGATACGAACCGTTCCATCGGAACTGGCTGTGGCGAGCAAAGCACCATCCGGGCTATAAACGATCTTATCGACCCGCGCTGTGTGGCCGGTCAGAGTCAGCAGCTCCTTCGTCCCTCCCGGGGTCACATCCCAGGTTTGGATTGCGGTTCCACTGAGGGTTGCCAGGGTTGTTCCATCAGGGCTGAAAGCTATACGTGCAAAAAGGGTATGGATACTTGTCAGGGTGAATAACTCCTCTACACCTTCCGGAGAGAACGACCAGATTGTCACCGTCCCATCCTGGTTGCTGGTGGCCAGGAGAGAGCCATCCGGGCTGAACGCAATGTCAATCATTAAAAGAGGATTCCCGGGCGAGATGAACACAGGTTCGACCGCTTTCCCCTCAAGAAACGCGTTGAAATCCCAGAACTCAACGGCGCCATACAACAACTCACGGGACGCGACTGCCAGTAGCGAGCCGTCCGGACTGACCTTATAAAGGCCTGCATTTCTAACGGGAAGCCGGGACAATACCTCCCCCGTGGCGGCCTCCACGATCCCGAAAGCCGCATCCACATCAACAATAAACGCGCCGGCATAAGTTATCAGATATTCTCCATCATTGGAAAACTGGACATAATTCCCCCCCGCAACCCCAGCGAAGCTATCCAGCGTGTACAGCAATTCACCATTGCCTGCATCCCACATCCGAATGGAATCATCGCTGTTTGCCGTGGCGATCCGGGTTCCATCCGGGCTAAAAACGAGGGCATTAAACCTATCCGAATGTCCAACCAGATTCATTAAAGTCTCGCCGCTGGCGGCATCCAGAATCCAGAGGCCCCCATCACCCTCCCCGACGGCAAGGACGGCCCCATCCGGGCTGTAAGTGATCAGGGAACCCAATACCGTTCCATCCCCCAGGTATCCCACAGTAAAAACTTCCTGACCGGTGGCGGCGTCCAAGCTGATGACGCTGTATTCATCACTGCTTGCGGCCAACCGGCTTCCATCCGGGCTGTACGCAAGCGAATGATAGGCACCTCCCACCGCTGGTATTGTGAGCAAAGTTCGGGAGGATTGAAGCACTGTGTGAAGAATTTCTTCCCCCTCCGAGGTGTAAGCGGTTTGCAAAGAGGTCAGAGCTAACAGGATGCTGCGTTCCGCGTCAAACTCCAACTGGCGTAACGACTGTGCCGCCAGCTCCCGCGCGGTCGCCAGGTCCCGCTGGTAGAAAGCGAATACACTGAGAAAAACGGCAATGACCGTGGCGAACGCAAACACACCCACCAGCGCACGCAGGAAATTGCGGGAGCGCTTTTCCAAAGAGCCTTCCCTGGCCTGCTGTGCAGCCCTGGCACTTTCCTGCTCCTGCCGCGCTTTCAAACTGGTATCCAGGAAAGCACGTTCCTTCACCGTCAAAGCCAGATCCGTTCCCTCCGCCCAGCTTTCAAATTGGGACAGCCGCGCGCCCCGCAAGAGAAAGCTGCTGTCGCGGTTCGCGCCCAGCCATTCCAGGGTCAGGTTGCTCAACACCCGCTGCAGCCGCACATCCGCCCGGCTCTCGTCCAACCAGCCGCGCAGGCGTTCCCACTCACGCAGGATCGCTTCATGGGCGACCTCCACCGTTGGGGTACGCGAGGTGGGATCATTATCCAAAGACAGCAGGCGGTAAGCTGTATAGGTGTCGATGAGTTCATCCATCAAGTCCCCACCCTCGCCCCAACCCTCTCCTTGCGGGAGTTCGGTCGGGGTTGAGGGAGAAATCGACATCAATTCTGACCGCGCCACTCGCCGCCGGGTATCTTCAACACCTTCCCCGAGCGTGACGAGACGGAGAAACATCTGGCGGGCCGCTTCCTGCCCGGCAGGGGTCAGACTGCTGTAGATGTCCTCAGCACGTTTCGCGAGCGCACCGGTCACGCCGCCCATATCCTCGTAGGCCTGGCGGGTCAGCAGGCGGCCTTCACGCCGGTCGAAAAGTTCGGTCAGGGCGTACTGCAGGAGGGGCAGCGCGCCGGACTGATAATGGATTTCTTCAACAATCGTGGGAATCAAACCCTCTTCATACGCCATGCCCACAATTTCGGCCGGGCGGCGGATCGCCCGCGTCAGGCCTTCGGCGGAAAGCGGGAGGATCGTTTCCATGTTCGCGCGCACGAGTTCGCCAAAATCATGATAGTGCAGCGGGCGGTCGTAAAAGTCCGCCCGCAGGGTGATGATGATGCGGACGCGGCTGCGCGGGTCGGTTGCCGCGGTGGTCAGTAAATCGAGAAATTGGGCGCGGGTGGCTTCATCCTCAACCAGGGTGAAAACTTCTTCGAACTGGTCAATGACCAGGACGAGCTCACTGCCGTCATCGGGCAGGATCAGCTTGGCAGTGCGCAGCAGGCCGCGCGGATCCCGCACCAGCTGGTCATGCAAGTTGGAGGACTGATTGGCGGCGACCTTGATCAGGGCGACTTCGAGTTCATCAAGGGGATGTGCCCCTGGGATCATGTCAACAATGAACCAGCGTTCGGAACCCGGCAAATCACCCCGCCAGAGGGCCGGGATCAACCCCGCCCGGACAACGCTGGATTTGCCGCTCCCGCTGGGGCCGACAACGGCGAGGAATCTCCCCTCACCCCGGAGTTCTTCCGAACTCCGCCCACTCCCCGATGGGGAGGAGGATGGGGTGAGGGCAGAAACCAGTTTTTCCACCAATCCCTCCCTGCCAAAAAAATGGCGGTGATCGGCGGCCAGGAAGGCCCGCAGGCCCTTGTACGGATTGACGGGCTCGGGCAGCGAAACGCTGAGGCTTTCGGCGGCTGAGGCTTCGGAGATCTCCGAGCTCATGCCGGGAACCACCAGGTGGAGTTCGCGGGCGCGCACGATGGCTTGGACTCGGTTCCGTACGCCCAGTTTGTTAAAGATCTGGTTGACATACCATTTGACCGTCCCCACGGTGATGACCAGGGTCTGGGCGATCTCCTGGTTCGATTTGCCTTCAACAATCAGGTGCAGGACTTCCTGTTCGCGGTAGGTCAGCTGCTCGACAATATTGGAGCCTGATTCAGGGCTGGAAATTTTGGCCGCATCCCTGAACGCGGCGGCCATTTCAAGCACATCGGCGAAACGCATGGCCGGGTTTTTGGCGGTTGCCTTCTGGATCACCTCGTTGACGGCGTCCCCTACGTCGTTCAACTGCGTGATCGCTGGGAGAGGCTCGCTGATGTGCTTGTAAAGACGTTCGACCGGGGTGCTGTTCGGGAAAGGGTGTTCGCCGATCAGCATTTCGTAAAGGACCACGCCCAGGCTGTAAATATCGGTGCGCGGCGTGACCGGTTCGGAGCGGGCCTGCTCAGGTGAAATGTAGTCAAGGGAACCGATGACCCCACCCTGGGATAGATCCGTGCCCAGATTGCCGATTACCTTGGCAATGCCAAAATCAGCCAGATAAGCATTGCCATCCTCGTCAAGGAGGATGTTGCCGGGTTTGAGGTCACGATGGATAATCTCGCTCCGGTGAGCAAGCAAGAGGCCGGCACTGATTTGATCAAGCAGGCGGGCAGCAGGAGCCAATTGGAAGGGGCCGCTCTGGAGGGCATCCCGCAGACTTCCCCCTCGAAACAGGCGCATCACCAGGTAAGCCCCGGTCGGGTCGCGCCAGTAGTCGTACAGCGGGATGATGTGCAGGTGTTCGAGCTGGGCCACGATCTGCGCCTCACTCTCAAACCGGCGGATGAATTCGGGCTGGTTGGCAAAGCCGGGAAGGATGATCTTGATCGCCACTTCCCGACCGACCGTGGTTTGCCGTGCGCGGTAGACCGCGCCAAATCCGCCTGTGCCAATCCGCTCCAGCAGTTCATATCCTTTGATTTGTTGTCCGGAAAAATTGTCCATA
>DATKDL010000119.1:0-4552 GCA_035512695.1 Anaerolineales bacterium
GCTTCCGCTTGGGCCGACCACAGCCTGGAAGCGGGCCAGATCGCCCTCCTCCCCCAGGCTGCCCAGCAGCTCCTGGACCAGGGCGTCGCGGCCGAAGAAATCGTCCGCGTCGGCCTCGCCGAACGGGCGCAGCCCCTTGAAAGGGTTCTCGATCTCGGCCGGGTCGATTTCGGCGAAATCCGTCCGGAACTCGGCCGGCGCGCCGGCCGCCAGCGCCTCCCGGAAATCGGCCAGCATCGCCAGCACGTCCGGGTAGCGCTCGGCCACTTGCTTGGCCGTTGCGCGCTGGATTATGGCGTCGACGCCGGGCGGAAGGCCGGGGACCTCGTCCAGGCAGGACGGCAGCGGGGCGTTGAGGTGCTGCTGAATGTAATCGATCGGGGTCGGGCCCTTGAACGGCAGGACGCCGGTCAGCAGTTGAAAGAGGAGGACGCCGAGCGAATAGATGTCGGCCTGCGGGAGGATCGATTCGGAGCGGATCTGCTCTGGGGAGACGTAGGCGAACGACCCGATCAGGGCGCCGGTGTGGGTGTGGTCGACCATATCGGGGTCGCCCAGGTTCTTGGCGATCCCGAAATCGGCCAGGTAGGCGTTTTCGTCTTCGTCGAGCAGGACGTTGGCCGGTTTGAGGTCGCGGTGGACCACGCCGAAGCGGTGGGCGGCCTGCAGCCCCCGGCAGATCTGCTCGAAGATCGGCAGGGCCCGTTCGAGTGGGAGGGGACCGTCGTCGAGCAGGTCTTTGAGGCTGCCGCCGCGCATGAGCTGCATGACCAGGCAGGCGGTGTTGGGTTCGCGCCAGTAGTCGTACAGGCGGACGATGAAGGGATGCTCGAGGCGCGCGACGAGCTCGGCCTCGGCTTCGAAGCGTCGGATCAGGTCGGGGTCGTTGGCGAACTTCGGCAGGATGATCTTGACGGCGACCTCCCGAGGGAGGGAGGGGTGCGCGGCGCGGTAGACGGCGCCGAAGCCGCCCTCACCGATGCGTTCGGCCAGCTCGTAGCCGTGCACCGCCCGGCCGGAGAGGTCCTCGCGGCCGATCTCCTCGGCTGTCGGTGGTGGGGTGGGGGTGGGCGGTTCGGGCGTATCCGGGGTGGCGCTGCGGGACAGGCGGATGAAGCCGACGCGTTCCTCGAGCGGGACATCAAGGGCCATCGCCAGGCGCTCGCCGATTTGTACGGAAGGCCGCAGGGCGTCGGCCTCGATCTTGCGGATCGTGATCGTGGCGCAGCCGACCCGGCGAGCCAGCTCAGCCTGGGTCAGGCCGAGCGCCGTGCGGCTGTCTTTGATGAGCTGTCCAAACGAGACTTTTAAGTCCATCTTCTCCCTCCCGGGTACGATGTCCGAAGTTTGCAATCCCCGTGTGTGGTTGGCAGCGTCGTTGCAGGGCCGGTTTTCTATTTAATTGTGCTGATTTGCTTCGCTCAGCCCGCAGAGCGGGCAACTGCATTCCCACACGGAGCGTGGGAATGAGTCCTGCAGGGGGAACCCGGTTGGAACGCTCTGCGTCGCGAACAGCGGTCAGAAGCTGCCGACTGCCAGGGCCAGGTCGTCGAAGATCTCGAAATGCTCCTTCAGCCCGGCCCAATCCAGCGAGGCGCGGACCCTTTCGTTCACGTTAACGAGCACGAGCTTGCCGCCGTGCTTCTTCGCGAGGATGTGCGTATCGCTCAGGACGCGCAGACCCCGGCTGGACACAAACTCAACCTCCGACATTTCGAGGGCGATATTGTGCCGCCCTTTTTTGGCCAATCTTTCCAATTCATCCTGCAGTATAGAAGCGGTATTGGCGTCGAGGCGGCCTTTCATCTTGACGATCTCAGTGCGGGATTCATGCGTTGTGGTGATTTTCATTTCCGTCTCTCCTTTGCATTATAGGATATCGAGACGGCCGGTTCAAGCCTTCGGCGGGATCTGTATCGGTTTTATATCGGTAAGATTAATCATACCTTTTCGAAATCCATTAAACTATCCCCTAAACGGCAGTTCAATGCGCTGGGCTTGCGCCGGGAATGGCCTTGCTTACAGCCACATTCCGCAGATGATCGAGCCGTTTGGTTTCAAATTCCTGTTCGGGGTCCATGCCCCCAGATGACACGAAATTCCCGAAAAACGCTTTTTAGGGGTGCGTAAAGTGGGATATTGGAAATACTTTGGGAGACCTGAATTACTAACCGCACGGTCAGGGGTTCAGCCAAATTGAGATGTCAGTTCGATCAAATCGGAAACCCGGGTCAACCTGATTGTCCGATTTAACCCCCTCTATTTCTGTGTCAGGTTTACAAACAAATCCAACAGCAGCCCGAGATCTTCCAGGGCCCAGGTTTTCCCGGTCTGGATCGATTGGACCTGGATGCGCCAGGGTGTGAGGCTTGCGTCCCCCTGTTGATCCTGCCAGATGCGGACAAGGAAGGATTGATAACAGTCTTGAAGCTGCGCAGGTTCGTTGTCGGGATCATGCATGCGAAAAACGCAGGCATCTGTGGGAGCCAACAATCTCCCACAGATGCCTGGAATTGCCTCCTTACCGGATCACGATCGGCAGGTAAATCCAGAACTGAACCGGATATTCCCATTCGAAAGCGCCGATGTCACAGGCCGGGCCGGACGGGCGAGCCACGCCGCGCTGGTCCGTTCCGCCGACCGGTGGTGCGCTGCAGACCGCATCGTCCGCCGCGTCCACGGCAGGGCTGCCGGCGAGCAGGGCGTGCGTCCAGGTGGGTCCGCCGTTGTCCTGCAGCGGACCCAGCAGCGGGTCGGTGTTGACCAGGTCTGTGGGTTGGTTCAAGTTGCAGGAATCCCCATCCTCCAGGTTGTGGCCGTTGGAGACATAATCCACACCTGCAGCGGAGTCACAGTTGGTGAGGTCCGGTGCGAAGTTCCCGGCGATGATGGTGTTCTGGAGGTAGTATGTGATCGACATCCCTCCCGAAAAGTTGACCCCGGATAAACCGCCCCCGGAGTTCGTCCCGAAGTATGTCTCCCCTGACCCGACCTCAAGCGCTCGTGCGGTCGGCACAGCGTCCACCCTGTTTTCACTGACCGTCGTATTGATCAGGACCACGTTGCTCGGGGCCACACCGAAAAACTGCGCATTCAGGATGCCGCCCCCACTTCCGCCGCCGGTAACGACGTTCCCGCTGATGGTGGTATTGACCACGGTCATGGTCCCATCGGAGTTCACCAGGCCACCGCCGCCTCCCGAAAGAGGTCCCCCCCCATCGAAATTCGCTACTTGATCGAGATGCACCTCATTTCCGCTGATCGTGCTGTGCGTGATCATGAGTGTCCCGAATGCATTGATGACGCCGCCACCGAAAGCAGCCCCGGTTACGGCCAGGTTGCCCTCTATCAGGCTGTGGGTGATGAGCATTTCGCCGTAGTTGTTGATGATGCCGCCTCCACCGACCATCCCTGTGGAGTTGGGGGTGACGTTATCCCGGATGGTGCTATGATCGATGACGACGAGGATGGTATAGCCGGTCGGGCCGCTCCGAGTGCTCCAGATGCCGCCCGCGGCTTGATCGGCCGTGTTTCCGCTGACCAGGCTGTTCTCGATCGTCAGGGTGGCCGTACGATCTGAGGCGGCGACATTGAAGACGCCTCCACCGGATCGACCGGCCGAATTGCCGACCACTTCCGTGTTGTCGAGGGACAGTGAAGCATCCCCGTTGACGGCGCGGTTGGCCAGCCCGCCCCCGTTGCTGGTGCCCGTTGCATTCAGGACCGCGTTGTCCATTACAAACGAATCGTAGAGCGCTGCCGCGCCATCGACGTTCGCGATCCCGCCGCCCTGGGTATTCTCGACCGAATTTCCCTGCACGGTGGAGGCGTTCAGGGTCAGGACGCCGCCCTGAATCAGGATCCCGCCTCCGCCCTGGCTCACGAGATAGCCGTTCTGGACGGTCATGGCGTTCAAGGTGAGGTTGCCTGAGGCTGAGACGTGCAGGATCCGAAACTCCGGCGTCCCGCCCGCTGCGCTGCGGGCCAGGGTGCTTCCGCCGCCCTCGATCGTCACGACGCTGGTGATGGAAGGCAAGCCGTTGGGTCCGTCGGTCGTGTTATGTGCCGCTGAAAGGGTGTAGGTTGACGCCGCGGCCAGGACGATCGTGTCGGGTCCGGCGCCGGCCGGGCAGTCGCCGCCGCTGGTATCGCTGTCCGTGTTGGCGTTGTCCAGCGCTTCGATCAGTGAACAGAAAGAATCGCCCGGGTTCGCAGCCGGATCCGTAGTGGTGACGGTGATCACTGCTTTTGCGGAGCTGTCTGGCACGACGAAGTGGAGGACCAGTGCGGTTGCAACCGGGACCAGAATCCATGTGCGGTTCATTTTTACTTTTCTCCTTCTTAATGAAAAAGCTGCGGCTTGTTCCTGGCCGGAGCATACGCAATGGAGGTCCACAAAAAGTCTACATATCCCCAAATACAGGATGCTCGACGCCCGCACCCCGTTTCAGCGGGCCGGGATCCCGGCCGTGCTCGATTCAGGCTGGATCGCCGGTCTCGACGAACTGGGAGAGGGCGTCGAATAGGAGGTTGATCTGTTCGTGGAAGCTCT
>DATKDL010000120.1:0-31622 GCA_035512695.1 Anaerolineales bacterium
GGCGGAGCAGTACATGGAACTGCGGCGGCTGTTCCTGTGGGACAACGGCTACCGCTTCCGCAAGCTGAACCAGGCCTACTTCGCCTTTTACGGCGCGTACGCGGACACGGCGGGCGGTGCGGCGGTGGCCGACCCGATCGGTGAAGCCGTGCGTCTGCTGCGGGATCGCTCCTCGTCGCTGAAAGAGTTTATGGCGACGATCGGGTGGATGGATTCGTTTGGGGATTTGGAGGCTTATTTATCGACCGAATAAAGACCGAATGCCCCCTGGCGGAGCCAGGGGGCATTCGGTCTTTATTCGGTCAAATACCCATGCCACAAAATCATCGCCGCCGCCGATCGGTTTGGCCGCCAGCGCTCTCCGTAGGCCTCCATCTCCACCACGCCCGGCCGCCTCTCCAACCCGTAAAGTCCCCGCACCGCCGCCTGCAGCGCCAGGTCGCCCACCGGCCAGATATCCGGCCGCCGGAGGGCCATCTGCAAATAAATGTCCGCCGTCCAGGGGCCGATCCCGGTCAGGGCGGTCAGGTGCACCCGCGCAGTCTCGTCGTCCAGAGCCGCCAGACCGGGCAGGTCGAGCGAACCGTCCAGGACCGCCTCGGCCGCGATCCGGCAGTAGCGGGTCTTCTGGCGGCTGAAACCGTCCGCCTTGAGTTCTTCGTCGTTCAGTTTGAGGAACGCCGCCGGCGTGACCGCCCCCATCCGGACCTTCAGCTTGTTGAACGCCGCCAGCGCCGAAACGATCGAGACTTGCTGCTCGAGGATGATGTGGACCAGCGTGGCAAACCCCGGCTCCCGCACCCAGAACGGCGGCGGCCCGTGCGCTGCCACGATCGCCCCCAATCCCGGATCGCGCTCGGCCAGCCTCCGGACGGCTGCCAGAAAAACGGTCCTTTCCAAATCGATTTCTGAACCAGGCAAGGGTTGCATCTACAAGACCCTGGGTCCGGTACAGCCGGTCCTGGGTCTGAATTGGACTGGTTTTCGAACTTATCCGATAATTGAGGGGGGCGAATTTTGGAGGTGCGGTAGCTTCGCTACCGCACCTCCAAAATTCGCCAAACCTCAGAATTTTCGGATCGGATCTTAATTCACCAACGACGGCAGGATCATGGCGAGGATGATGAGGACGGCGATCACGCTGAAGATGATCTGCTGGGTCCGCAGCCGGCGCTGCTGCCGTCTGGACACCTGGGTTTGTTTGCTTTTCTTGGCCATCTCGGACTCCTTTCTGTTTTCCCCCCCGATCATACCAAAAAAAGATGATAAACACCCAGTTTTTTCATCATCCTAAACCGGTTTTTACGGTTAAAGCAACTTTCTCCGTGATCCCCGGCACCGCAGCCAGCTCCTCCACCGACGCCGCCCGGATTTTGTCCAACGACCCGAAGTGGCCCATCAGCGCCTTGCGCCGGACGGGGCCGATCCCCGGGATCGTGTCCAGGACCGAGGCGATCCCCTCCCGCGACCGGCGGTTCCGGTGTGCGGTGATGGCGAAACGGTGCGCCTCGTCCCGGATGCGCTGCACGAGATACAACCCTTCCGACTTGCGAGCCAGCATGACCGGCGCCGGGTTCCCGGGCGTGAAGATCTCCTCCTCCCGCTTGGCCAACCCGACGACCTTGAACCTCCCCAGCAGCCCAAAACGCTCGACCACATCCACGGCGCGGGAGAGCTGGCCCTTACCGCCGTCCACGATCAGCAGGTCGGGGAGCAGCCCGAAAGCCAGGTCGGGCCGGTGTCCCGGTTTCTTCTCTGCAGCCTCCGCCTGTGCGGTCCGCCAGCGGGCGAACCGGCGGGTCAGGACCTCCTCCATGCTGGCGAAATCGTCCGGACCGACGACGGTCTTGATGTTGAACCGCCGGTACAGGCTTTTTGACGGCACGCCGCGCTCGAAAACGACCATGCTCCCGACCGCGGCCGTGCCCTGCGTGTTGGATATGTCATAGCACTCGATCCGGGTCGGCGGCTCGTCCATCCTCAGGGCGTCCTGGATCTCACCGAGCGCCTGGGTCTGCCGGTGCTTGTCGGCCTCCCAGCTGGACTGCAGGGCGTTCAGCGTGTCCATGGCGTTCTCGGCCGCCATCCGGACCAGTTCCTTCTTCGTCCCGCGTTTCGGGACGATCAGTTTGACTTTCTCACCGCCGCGCTTCTGGTTCAGCCACTGCCGGATGATATTGGTCTCCTCGATCTCGTGCGGCAGCAGGACCTGCGGCGGGACGGTCGGGGATTTGTCGTAGAATTGCTCCAGGAAACCGGTCATAACCTCCGGATCCGGCGTGTCGTCGGCGCCGTCGAGCAAGAAGTATTCCCGACCGATCAATTTACCCCCACGAATAAAGAAGACCTGGACACAGGCCTCCCGGTCCGAGCGGGCCATGGCGATCACGTCCGAGTCGACGTAGTCCGGGGAGACGACCTTCTGGCGCTCGACGACGGTCTCGATCGCTCGGATCTGGTCGCGCTTGACGGCGGCTTTCTCGAACTTCATCGCCCCGGCGGCGTCATCCATCTCCAGTCGCAGGCGCTGGACGATCGGGCCGGTCTTGCCGTCCAGGAAGTTCATCAGGTCGGAGATCATCAGCCGGTACTCATCCTGGTTGACCACTCCGATGCAGGGGGCATTGCAGAGCTTGATGTCGTAATACAGGCAGGCGCGGCTGTCCTGGCCGGTGATGACCCGGTCGCAGGTCAGGTAGGGGAAGATCTTGCGCAGCAGGTCGAGCGTCTGGTGGACGGCCCAAACGCTGGTATACGGCCCGAAATAGCGCGACCCGTCGTTCACCATCTCACGGGTGACCGTCACCTTGGGGAAGTCGTCCGCCCAATGCACCTTGACGTAGGGGTAGCGTTTGTCGTCCTTGAGCCGCACGTTGTAGTGCGGGCGGTGCTGCTTGATCAGGGTCATCTCGAGGATCAGGGCTTCCAGCTCGGAAGCGACGATGATCCACTCGACGTCGGCGATCCGCTCGACCAGCTTGATCGTTTTACGGTTCTGCTGCACCCCGGTGTGGAAATACGACCGCACGCGCGAGCGCAGGTTGACGGCCTTCCCGATGTAGATGATCTCCCCGTCCGCATCCTTCATCAGGTAGCAGCCGGGTTTGGTCGGGAGGGAGTGGAGGCGGGACTGGATGTGATCGGAGAGGTCCATAGAGGTTCGAAAAATGGGGGTTGGGCGGACAAAGCCCGCCCAACCCCCATTTTTCGGCTATTATAATCGGACCATGACCGAATCCCCCCCCGAACGACGCCTCGGCGACCTTTTGAAAGTCCGCGGCCTGACCCTGGTGACGGCCGAATCCTGCACCGGCGGGCTGATCGGCCACCTGCTGACCGAGGTCGCCGGCTCGTCCGATTACTATTTGGGTGGGGCCGTGACCTATTCCAACGATATGAAAGAGCACGCGTTGGGCGTGCGCAAAGAGACGATGATCGCCCACGGCGCCGTCTCCGAGCAGGTCGCCCGGGAAATGGCGATCGGCGCGCGGGCGCGCTTTGGCGGAGACATCGGCGTCTCGGTCACCGGGATCGCCGGTCCCGGCGGCGGGTCGGACGAGAAGCCGGTCGGGCTGACCTTTATCGGTCTGAGCACGCCGTGGGGCGATACAGTTCGGAAGTTTGTGTGGGAATCGGACCGGGAGGGGAATAAGCGGCTTTCCGCCGAGGCGGCGCTCGAACTGATCGTCGAAGAAGTTTCGAAAAACGGGGATTGACCCGGGGCTTTACCCCGGGTCAATCCCCGTTTTTCGAAATCATCTTCAACGATCGAAAACAAAACGCCGTCGTCAAGGTCCGGCTTGCGTACCAGGACGCCTCGTTCCCCCGGTTGGCCACGAAGCAGAACGGCTCCGCATTCCAGCTCCCATCCGGGCGCTGGTGCTTGCGGATCCGGACCGGCCATTCCCGCTCAAAGCGATCGGCGGCCGGACCGGTCGAAGCCATGATCGCAAACGCGGCCTCCTGGGGGGTGCGTTCGGACCGGTCCAACTCGGCCTCGAGTTCCGCACGATAGACCTCCCCCCAAGTTTCCCATCCGGGCGCCGTGATCCCGGCCCGCTCGAGCGCGGCGGCCAGGCGGCTCACCACCGAGAGGCTGTACAGCGCCGGGTAGTTGACCGAGATCCCCGCGCCGAACTCCGTAAACCGGTCGAACAGCCCCGCTGCGCTTCGCACGATCATCCGCTTGAAACGCTCCACATCAAACGCAAGCAGGCCGAGCAGTAAATGCGCCTCGACCACCCCACAGCCCTCCCCGGCCAGCCGGACCCCATCCGGCGGCTCCCCCAGCCAGACCGGGACCCGCCCATCCGGCAGAACCGACCGCCCCATAACCGCCAGCGCCTCCTCGAGCGCCTCCCGGACGCCACCCTCCGGCCGTGTTCCGTAATCCCACAACCGCAGCGCCAGCCCGAGCGTGTCCGCATCGCGCAGGACGAGGTCCGGGAGGTCGAAATAACCAAACCGCTGCCGGGCGAGGCCGGCGACGAACGCATCCACGATCCCTGGGAGCTCGCTGCCGGTCTCGCACAGGACCTCCAGCGCCAGCCCGGCGGGAAACCGCGAGATCACCTCGTCCCGCCCGAAGAGGCCGTACCGGTGGATCTCCCAGCTTTCCCTGAATGCCAGGTCTGAGTTCAGAAAGGCCGCCGCCGTTTCCAGCGCAAGCTTCTGCGTGTCAATCGCCGGCCGCAGCAGCCCGGACCCGGCCTGCTCGCGTCCGGACGGTCTGAATGCGGCCCGGACCCGGTCCAGTGCGCCGTCCAGGTGGTCCAGGTAGGGCGCCAGGCCGACCAGGCCGAGCTCGGCCGAGGCGGACCGGGCTCCGTCCAGCCGGGTCCGGACCGCTTCGGCAGGCGCCCCAAGGGCATCGGACAGCACCAGGGCCCCCATCAGCCGTGCGGCCCAATCCGGCTCGTCCGCCGCGATCCCGTTATTCAGCATTAGCTCGAGCAGGAAAGCGCTGCTTCGCCCGGCCTGGAGGTCGCGCCGGATGCCGCGGGCCGACTCGATGAAGCTGAACACGGCGTTCAGGGTCTCCAGGAGGTCGTCCACACGCTCCAGTTCGGATGTCCAATCCGCCAGGATCAAGGCGCCGAGCGAGGCGAGCTTGAGCGGCGCGAGCCGCCCGGGTCCGGCCCGGTCCCGCGCCCAGGCGCGCTTGTAATATTTCCGGAAGGGTGAACCGGCGGAAAAAATCCCGGTGAAGATCGCGCTCGCCCGGTCCTCGAGGTAACGCCGGAGCGGCCGGGCGCGCTCGGTCGTCAGGCTGTCCGGGTCTTCAATCGATCTCGATAGATGCAAGGCTGCAGCGGTGAAGAAGGCCGCCCGGGTCAGCTCATCGGCGCGGGCCGCCAGGATCGCCCCGGCCCCATCCAGCACGAAGTGGTGCAGATCAAGCCCCGGGTGGTCCTCCGGGCCGGAAAAGACCCCGCTCAGATCCTCCGCCCCGGAGGCGGCCAGCAGGTTGGCGCGGAACAGCCGGCCGGGTTCCCGCAGAGGGGCGGGCAGGGTCCGGAACTCGATTTCGACCGGCGCCAATGCCGCGCGCCGCTCCCTCTCGTAGACCTCGTTCCACCGCATCCGCCGTCCTCCCGGCGCTTTAATTACTCAACCCATAAACGCGATCACCCCTGCGTCGACGTCATCGACCAGGTCTTCCAGGGTCTCACCGTACTCGGCGAGGTAATCCTCGATGTCGTCGTACACCTTCTCCGCGTCGGGGACGTTGAGGGATTCGAGCGCTTCCATCCGCGTCTCCGAATCCAGGATGCGGCCGAGAAATTCTTGATCGAGCAGAAGTTTCCCGAGCAGTCTTTCGTGTTCGGCTGAAAAGGATGCCATATTTACCTCTCGTCAGGCCATGAAGCTGACGTCATCGTGTAGAAATTCGAGCAGTTCGGAGAGCTCGTCCCTGCGGTAGCGCAGGTACGTGGCGATCTCTTCGTGGACGGCTTCGTTCTGGATCCGGAGCGAGGACAGCGCCTTGGTCCGCATATCCTTGTCGTCGCCGAGGACGGCGTCCCGGAAGTCTTCATCCAGGATCAGCCTGCCAAGAAGCCTCTGGTAGTCCTCGGAGTTTTTGATTTGTTCTTCCATCCTTACCTCCTGCAGCGGGGTACTTTGAAACGATCCGAAAATTGAGGTGGCGAATTTGGGGGTGCGGCAGCACAGCTGCCGCACCCCCAAATTCGCCGACTCATTCATCATCATAGCTTTCTTGTGCTGCCCTGTCAAACAAGTCCCGCCGCTAACCCTCCAGGATCTCCTGCAGTCCGGCCAGGGCCTGGAAGCCCCGCAGCATTCGGTCGACCCGATCTTCGGACAGCCGCTTGCGGGCAGCGAGGTAGGCCGCCAATCCCGGGCTGCCCAGCCCAGCTGCCCGCGTTTCGAGCTCCTCGAACCGGGCCGTGAGCTCCCGGGCGCCCCAGTGATACCCTTCCCGGGCCACCCATCCGGTCACCGTCTCGTTTTTCTCCCGTCGCCGGTCGGCCTCCGAGAGAAAATAGGTGACGCGCCTTCCCATGTGGTCCTGTGCCCAATCGCGCAGGTCGTCCCCCATCTGGTGCCAGCGTCCGAAGGCCTCGGCGAAACCGGTCCAGTCGGGGAGCAGGTCCGCCCGCCCGGTCCGAAAACATACGGCGGCGACCAGGATTTTCTCCGGGCAGGTCTTCTGTGCGGCGTGCGCCTCGAAGGCCTCCCGGTCGATCGACTCCAGGACGCCGTCCCGCCAGGTGGCATCGGCGAACCGGAGCCACCAATCCCGGTACCGGTCCCAGAAGGGATCGTCCGGCTCGAAATAGGGTTTAAACGGGAAAAGGGCGCCCAGCTGGAAAAAATTGGCGGCCGGCAGGATCTCCCGCTCGATCGCCCCGTGCCCGTCCATCAGGTTGTCCATCAGGCGCAGGTAGTAATAACCGCTCAGGGCGGCGTAGACGAGGTCGGCGGCGAAGGCATCATCGACCGGGGCGCCCAGGCGCTCGAGCAGCCAGAACGGGATCCGGACGAGCGGGTAGGCTTCGGGGTGGAGGAAATAATCGGGCGGCGCCCCGGTGTGGGAAAGCCCGGCCATCCAGGGGCGGACCTGCCCGGAGAGCCCCGGAAGGTCTCGAACAAGGTCGGCCTCGAGCCGGGTGTGCGCCGCCGAGACGGCGCCGGCGATGTGCGGATCAGCTACCATCTCGCTCCTGTTCGCCGGCCAGCAGCCGTTTGATGCGGGCCGCTTCGAGCGCGGCGCCGAGCTCCCGGAAGATCCGGCCGGCGTTTTCCAGGTGCTCCTCCCGGCGCGGATCGTCCGGACCGAGATGGCGGCCGATCTCGAGGCGGGTGCGGCCGGCCTCGTAGCGCATTCCCAGCGCCTCGCCGTCCCGCAGGGAGGCCTCCCAGGCGGACTGCGCCTTGCCCGGGCTGCCGGAGACCCAGGCCGAGAGCCCCTCCAGCAGCCGGAGCCGCGGCCGCCCGATCGGGAACACGCGGGCGAACGCCCGCATCTTCTTGAGACCGCCCGCAACAAGCTTCTTTAGATCCGGGCGGTCATGCCCGAGCTCCCAGCTCCTGAGAAATACCTCCAGCGGCTCCGTGTACCCCAGGTACGCCGTGGCATAGTTCGGGTTGGACGACGCGCTGTCGTAGGTGGCCAGGGCGGTAGTGTACGCCTCGTCATAGCGTTCCTGGCGCAGGAGGACGGCGCAGTGGATCCCCTCCCGCTCGAGCTGCATGTGCTTGACGGCGATCTGGTTCTCCTCGGTGTCGATCGCCCGATCGATCGTCTGCAGGAGGGCCAGGGTCTCGTCCAGGCGGTTCAGGTGCAGGAGGCTGAAAGCAGTCCCCAGCAATCCCTGGACCTCCACCCGGGAATGGCCCGCATTCCGGCCCGATTCGGAGACCCGCTCGGCGGTGCGGGCTGCGGTGTGGAAATCCCCCTGGAAATAGCTGATCGCCGCGTCGTTGCTGAGCCCGTCCATGAGGTTGCGCAGATCGCCGATGCTCTCCGCGAGCGCGACGCAACGTTCACTCTGCGCTTTCGCCGTCGCCCACTCACCGATCCCCGCCAGATAATAAGACGCCACGGTCGAGATGACGACGATCGACTGGGCGTCGTCGATCCGGTTCGAGATCTCGATGGCCCGCCCGATATAGCTGCGGGCCGTGCCGTGCAGCGGGATGAACCCGAACAGCGCCCCGGTCCCGGCGTACCCGCGCGCCATCTCGGGTTCGAGGGCGTGGAGTTCCGCCGAATTCAGGATCCGCAGCACCGTGTACAGCGGAACCAGGACCTCCCCGGCGAAATAGGAGACCTCCGCCAGGCGTTCGTACGCCCGGTAGGCCGCCACGAGCATGGTCTCGTCGCCCGCTTTGTAACGCCCGACGAACCGTTTCGGAAAATTGTGGATCAGGACCTGGCCCAGCAGCTGGGAGAGGACGCTGACCGCCAGGGTGAGCCCGCCGGATGGGATCGGGCGTCCGAGCAGGGCCAGCCCTTTCTCCAGGCGGGACCGGCCTTCATCGTACTGGGAGAGGCTGACCAGGGCCTGTCCCGCCAGCAGCTCGCGATAGCCCTTCTCGGCGTCGGAAACCGACACCCCCGTTTCGGCCTCGATCTGTTCGGCCTGGCGCAGGAATCCGACCGCTTCCTGGTAGCCGGAGACGCTCAGGGCGCGCTGTCCGGCGAGGTTGAGGTATTCCAGGGCGCGCTCGGGCGACTGCGTCTGGCTGAAATGATAGGCCAGCCGGACCGCGGCCTTCTCGGGCTCTTCCCGGTAGATCTCCTCGAGCGCCTCGGCGACGTGCAGGTGCAGGTGGGATTTTTGCGCCTCATCGATATGCTCGTAAATGTAGCGCTGGAACAGGGCGTGGCGGAAGCTGTATTCCGAGACCTTGCGGTGCTGGAGGCGGCGGACGGCTTCCTCCTTGATGATGTGGTGCTGGGCGTCGAGCTCGGCGCTCAGGGTCTGGAGCACGGCGGCGTGGTCCCGGGCCAGGACCTGAGAGACGACCTCGGCCGTGAACGACACGCCTTCGACGGCCGCGATCGCGAGCGTCCGCCGGAGGTCCGGGGAAAGCCGGTCGATCCGCCGTTCGATCACGGCCTCGACCCTGGACGGGAGGATCTCCCAGTTCGGCTCGCCGACGGCGCGCCACCGGCCGTCGTCATCCTGCACGAGGTCGCCCCGGCTCCGCATCTCGGCGAGCAGTTCGGTTGTAAACAGCGGGTGCCCGCCGGTGATTCCGGCCAGGCGGTCTCGGAAATCAGGGTCGATCCGGTTGGGGGAGGCGTCGATCAGGGCGTCGACGAACTGCCGGCCGGCCGCCGCGTCGCCCACCTCCAGGCGGATCCAGATATCTCCGAACTCGCGCCCGAATTCCGTGGTCAGATCGCGCATCGGATGGGGCTGGTTCCCCCAGCCGAGGTTGATGTCCTCCGGCCGGTAGGTCCCGACGATCAGGATGCGCTCGTTGGGGATCCGGCGCGCCAGGTGGAAAAGCAGCCCCACGGATGAGATATCGACCCAATGCAGGTCGTCCAGCACGATCAGCAGCGGGTTTCGCTGGGAGATCCGGACCAGGACGTTGCGGTACTCCTCGTAGAACCCGGTCTGGACCGAGTTCCCGCTCAAGGCCAGCTTGGATTTGATCGCGCGCAGTTCGTCCAGGCGCGACTGCCAGGCGGAGCGGTTGAGCTGGAGTCCCGCGAGCCGGCGGTCGAGCGTATCGAGCGGGACGAAGGAATCGAGCAGGCTGGGCCCGTGGTCGACGAGCGCCTGGATGGCGAACGGGACGGCGTCGATCAGGCGGTGGGCGTGATCCCGGGCGATGCGCCCGGCCGCCCAGCGCGATTCGACGTCGCCGGTGAGCATGTTGAAGACCTCGCGGAACGGCAGGAACGGATCGCCAACACCGGAATGGGCGTTGCAGCTGCCGGTGGCCACCAGCAGCTCGGGGTAGCGGTCCTGCGCCAGGCTGGAGAACTCGGCGAGCATCGTCGTCTTCCCGATCCCGGCCGAGCCGGTCACGAAAAGGATATGACCGCTCCCGGCGATGGCAGCGGCGAGGTGATCGTCGAGCCGCTGGAGTTCAGCCTCCCGGCTGACGAACAGGGGCCGGTCGTCGAGGGGCCGCCTGCGGAGCGTTTCCACCGTCGTCCGCGCGCCGGCCCGGCCGTTCTCCGGTTCCTGCGCGTCGAGGTCGATCGCCTCCAGCTCCGCGATCACCGCCTGGGCCGAGACCGGTCGGTCGACCGCCGTCTTGCGGAGCATCTTCACGATCAGGTCGTCCAGCCGGGGGGGGATGCCCGGCCGGGCCGCGGACGGACGCGCGGCCTCGGCGTGAATATGCCGGGTGATGACCGTCATCGGGTTCTCATCGGCGAACGGGAGTTCGCCGGTGACGAGCTCGTAGAGGACGACTCCGAGTGCGTACAGGTCGGTCTGGGGCGTGATCTCCTTGCCCAGGGCCTGCTCGGGGGAGAGGTAGAAGACGGTCCCGACGATGACGTCCTCGTCGGTCATCTGGGACGTCTCGTGGTAGGCCACGCCGAAATCGACCAGCTTGACGCGCCGCCCCGGCTCGATCATGATATTGCCGGGCTTCAGGTCGCGGTGGATGATGCCGTGTTCGTGGGCGTGATCGAGCGCCAGGCAAACCTGGCGGGCGATGTCGGCGACCTCGGCGAGATCCCCCGGTTGGTGGTCGGACAGGGGGACGCCGCGCAGCAATTCCATGACGATGAACGGCCGGTCGCCGGCCCGGCTGGCGTCGTAAACGGCGACGATGTTCGGGTGCGTCAGCGACGCGATGAACCGGGCTTCTCGCAGGAAGCGCTCGAGCGTGCTGGGTCCCAGGCGAGTTCCATCCAGGACCTTGACCGCGACGTCGCGCTCGAGCAGCAGATCATGGGCCTGGTACACGATCCCGATCCCGCCGCGCCCGAGCTCGGCGTCCAGCCGGTAGCGGTCGCTGAGGACCTCACCAAGCATGCGGCCTCCGGACATAGACTCCATTATAGACCCGATTGCGGACGTCCCGGATATTTTTCAGGCTGAGAGAGGTACCGAACCAGCAGATCGGCGCCGCGGTAGGCGGCCAGGCGGGTCAGCGAGTCGACGGTGGCGTCCGGGGGCACGGTGTAGGACTCCTGCAGGAGGATATCCCCCGTATCGGCGGCTGCGTCCATCCGGTGCAGGGTGATCCCGGTTTGAGTCTCCCCGGCGGCGAGCTGGTCTTCGATCGGGTACGGCCCCCGGTATGCCGGCAGGAGGGAAGGGTGCAGGTTCAGGCAGCCGCGGCGGGGCGCCGCCAGCCAACCGGGCGGCAGCAGGCGGGGGAAGCAGGCTGCGACGATATAGTCCAGCCCTTCCAGCAGGGCCAGCGCGCGCGGGTCGTCCAACCTGCCGGCCTCGAATACGGGGATCCCGCACCGGGCGGCGAGCCGGTAGAGGTTTTCGCCGGCCTGGTCCGGCCCCTCCGGGACGGACACCTGTCGGAATGCGACGCCAAAGCTGCCGGGCGGCGGGGTCAGGACCGCAGCCGGCCCAAACCCGCGCGCCGTGAGGGCGGCCAGCGGGAGCAGCGAGAACGGACCGTTCATCCCGAGGAACAGAATGCGGTAGGGCGGTCCGGGAGCAGCGGGCATTCGGGTATACTCTGAATGAATCGCCATGTGCAGACTTTATTTTAACGAACCTCGGCCGTTTTCCGCACCCTGGAACGGCGCCGGTGTGCCTGAGTGCGGCGACCGGCCCACCGGAGGGGGACCTACCGTCGGACGATCCACCGGGTCCCCCCATCGAGGGCACCCATGACCCGGATGGTGCGCTGCGTCAAATTTGGGCGCGAACTGCCCGGTCTCGAGACGCCGCCGGTAACCGGGGAACTGGGGCAGCGGATCTACGAGAACGTCTCCGCCCAGGCCTGGGAGCTCTGGAAGGAGCAGCGGGTCATCCTGATCAACCACTACGGGCTGACGCTGTTCGACCCGAACCACCAGCAGTTCCTGCGCGAGCAGATGGAGGCCTTCTTCTTTGGGGAGGGCTCCGAGCTCCCCGAAGACTGGACCCCGCCCGGGACGGCCGGGGGAAAGGGCCAGCAGAAAGGCGCCCCGGCGCCGACCCGTAAGTAGGGAGTCATCGAAAAAAGATGTGCGGGACGGGCACGCCCCCACACATCGTTTACTTTTGCATATACACCGTCCGAATAGGGAAGGGGATCTCGATCCCATTTTCATTGAACGCCCGCTTGATCTTCTTCAGGGCCTCGTCCCGCGCCTCGTTGCGGTGGATGACGCGGGTGTCGACCCAAAAATGGACGGTCAGGTCGATCGACGACTCGCCGAAGGCCTGGTACCAGACGAAGGGTTGCTCATGTGTTTCCAGCAGCCCCGGCAGATCGCCGATCGCGGCCAGGGCCACCGCTTCGACCCGGTCGAGATCGCTGTCATAGGCGACTCCCACGTCCACCCCGATCCGCAGGTCCGGGCTGAGGGTCCAGTTGATGATCGCGTTCCCGAGGACGGTGCTGTTCGGGATCAGCACATCCTGGCCGTCCGGGGTGACCAGCCGGGTGGCCCGCAGGTCGACGGCGGTCACGTCGCCGAAGAACCCGCCGATATCGACCAGGTCGCCGGTCTTGAAAGGCTGCTGGATCAGGATCAGGATTCCGGCTACGAAATTCGCAAGGCTGTCCTGCAGGGCAAAACCGGCGGCGAAGCCGAGCACGCCCAGCCCGGCCACAAAGGCGGTCACTTCGAAGTGGACGACCCCGAGCGCCGTGATCGTGCCGAAAACGATCGTTGCCCAGCGGGTGAGGCTGGCGACGAGGTTGGCGACCTGCGGATCCGCCCCCCGCGCATTCAGCGTCCGGCGCACCAGGTTGTAAAGGAACCCGGCCGCGACGATCGTGACGATGAAGACGACGATCGCGGTGATGAGGTCGGGGAGGAAGAGGAGGAATTCGTTGAGGGTGGTCTGCAGGGTGGGCGGGAGGTTGTCCATGGGGGAATCATAACGCATGCGGCCTCAGTATAAAAGTTTCGAAAAAAATACAATGGGCAGCGGGCGCAAAGCGCCCCGCTGCCCATTGTATTTTTATATCCTTTAGAATCAAACCATGCCTAAAATCTCCGTCCTGATACCCTGCTACAACGCGGAATCGACCCTGAAGGAAGCGCTCGACACGCTCCAGGCCCAGACCCACCCCGATTTCGAGATCGTCGTCGTCGACGACGGGTCGACGGATGCGACACCCGAGATCCTGGCAAACCGGGAGCAGGCGGACGGCCGGATCCGGGTGATCCGGCAGGAGCACGCCGGGATCGTCGCCGCGCTGCAGGCGGGGCTGGCGCACTGCCGGGGGGCGCTGGTCGCCCGGATGGACGCCGACGACCGCTGCGCCCCGGACCGGCTCGCCAAACAGGCGGGGTACCTGGATGCCCATCCCGAGGTCGATGTAGCCGGCTGCCTGGTCCGGCTGTTCCCGCTTGAGACGGTGCGTGAGGGGTTCGCAATCTACATCGATTGGCTGAACCGGCTGGTCGCGCACGACGATATCCTGCGCGAGATCTTTGTCGAGAGCCCGCTGCCACACCCCAGCGTCATGTTTCGGAAGGGAGCCGTGGTGGCCGCCGGCGACTACCAGGATCACGGCTGGCCGGAGGATTACGACCTGTGGCTGCGGCTGGCCGTGCGGGGGAGCCGGTTTGGGAAAGTGCCCGAGGTCCTGGTCGATTGGCGGGAACACCCCGACCGGCTGACCCGGACGGACAGCCGGTATTCGCTCGAGAACTTCCTGCGGGCGAAGGCGCACTACCTGGCGCTCGGACCGCTGCGAGACCGCGACGCCGTCGTCATCTGGGGCGCCGGGATGATGGGGCGCCGGCTGAGCAAGCATCTCGTCCGGGAGGGGGTCCCACTGACCGCCTTTGTGGACATCGACCCGAAAAAGATCGGCCGGACCCGGCGGGGGAGACCCGTCATTGCGCCGGAGGACCTCCCGCGGGAGCTGGCGTCCCACCGTCGCCCGGTCGTCCTGTCCGCCGTCGGGGCGCGCGGGGCCCGGGAACTGATCCGGGAGCGGTTGAAAGGGCTTGGGCTTGTGGAGGGGGAGGCCTGGTTTGCGGTGGCGTGATCCGCGCGAACAGGTGACAGTCACGGGGGGGTGTGACAGTCACCGGTTGCACGTTGTCCGCAGCACGGGTACAATACTTCCGTTTATCCGGGGGGAACGCAAACGATTGCGACCTGCACGTCTTGCAAGTTCGCGCAAAAATAATGGAGAGGTACATGACTCTGGAAAAAACCGCGCGCCCGGCGCCGACCGATGAACACTATCTTGAATCCGTCATCCGCGATTCGCACGGGAACTTTGCGGAACTCAAGCGCAGGATCAAGGCCCAGGGGCTCCTGGAAAAACAGGGTGGTTTTCTGTACTACAAGATGGCGATCAACGCCGTCCTGTTTGCGATCAGTGTCTGGATCCTGTTCAACACCGGCTCCTGGTGGGTCCTTATCCTGAATGCCGCCTTCCTGGCGTTCATCTTTGGGCAGATCGGTTTTGTAACCCACGACATGGGTCACCGGCAGGGTTTCGGCCGGCCGCGCAAGAACGATTTCTTTGGCCTGATCCACGGCAACCTGATGCTCGGGATGAGCTACGGCTGGTGGGTCGACAAGCACAACCAGCACCACGCCAATCCCAACCAGGTCGATTTCGATCCGGATATCGAGATCCCCGTCCTGGCCTTCACCGAGGAAGAAGCGCTCAAGAAAAAGGGGATCATCAAGACCATGGTCAAGTACCAGGGCTACCTGTTTGTCCCGATCCTGATGTTCGAGACGTTCAGCCTGCGGGTCGGCAGCATCCAGTTTCTCTGGAACCGCAAGGATTGGAAATACCGGAAAATCGAGACCGTCCTCTTCATCCTGCACTTCGCCTGGTTCTTTGCGCTGATCTTCTACGCGTTGGGCGGCTGGCAGGCGATCGCCTTTATCGCGATCCAGCAAGCCCTGTTCGGGCTCTATCTCTCGTCCGTCTTTGCGCCCAATCATAAAGGCATGCCGATGATCCCGGATGACGTCGAGATGGATTTTCTCCAGCTGCAAGTCGTGACGGCCCGCAACGTCCGCTCGCACCCGGTCACCGATTTCTGGTACGGGGGGTTGAACTACCAGATCGAGCACCACCTGTTCCCGACCATGGCGCGCAACCAGCTGCGCGAGGCCCAGAAGATCATCCGGGCATACTGCGAGGAATGCAACGTGCCGTACTATGAAACCAGCATTCTGCGGTCTTATGTTGAAATCCTCACGTACCTGCACGAGATCAGCGCCGTGCTCAGGACAAAACCGGAGGCCCGGTTCGCTTCCTGAAACACCGGAAAATCGATAAAAACAGCCCTGCGGGGCGGGGGCCGGGCGGGATTTCCGTCCGGCCCCCGCCCCGCAGGGCTGTTTTATCAATGAGACATCCGGCGAGAGATTGACAGGCGGATGCCGCCCGTATACAATTGGTACAAAGTATCAACGATACAAAATATCAATCACGGAGCGAACCGTTGCAGCCTAGGTCAAAATCGATTTCAAGAAAAACGTCCTTTATCCTGCCGCTGATCTTGTTGGCCGGCTGGTTGGCCGGCTGCACCTCGACCCCGGTCGATCCCGCTCCGGACGAACCGTTTACGGCCGATGCCAGCGAACACGATGAGGTTGAGGACGGCGATGAAGCCGTGCTCGCGCTCCCCGCGCTGGCCCCGTTATCGCTCGGCGGCGCGGACCTGCGGATCGTCGCCACCACCAGCATCATCGGGGATGTGGTCGCCCGGGTCGGCGGGCAGGATGTCGAATTGATCGTCCTGCTCGGCCCTGGCGTCGATTCGCACAGCTACCAGCCGGGGGCGCAGGATCTGATCGCGATCGAGAAAGCGCATGTGATCTTCGTCAACGGCTGGGACCTGGAAGGCGGACTGGTGCATGACCTCGAGACCATCGGGGACCAGGTCCTGATCGTGCCGATCTCCGCCGGCATCGTCCCACTCGCAGCCGGGGATCTCGGGCATGACGAAGAGGCGGAAGAATCGGATCGCGCGGATGACGACGAACAGGGCCACGACCACGGCCCGGCCGACCCGCACGTCTGGTTCGATCTCCACAATGTCGAACGCTGGGTGGAGAACGTCGAGACCGTTTTGAGCGCGTTGGACCCGGCCCGGGCGGAAGTCTATGCGGCGAACGCAGCCGTTTACCTGGCCGAACTCGAAGACCTCGAGGCAACCGTCGAAGCTCAACTGGCGCTCATCCCGCCGGAGAACCGCTTGCTGGTGACCAACCACGATTCCTTTCGCTATTTCGCCAGGGCCTACGGCTTCGAAGTGATCGCAACCGTCATCCCGGCCGCGAGCACGTTGGCCGAGCCCTCCGCCGGCGACCTGGCGGGGTTGGTCGACGAGATGGAGGCCCATGGGATCTGCACGATCTTCACGGAGACGACGGTGAGCGATGCGCTTGCTCAAACGGTGGCCGCGGAGCTGAGCGGGTGCCCGGAGGTGCAGGTGATCCCGCTCTACACCGAAGCGCTCGGCCCGCCCGGCAGCGGCGCCGACAGCTTGATCGGGATGTTCGCCGCCAATGTGGATGCGATCGCCAGGGGATTGAAGTGATATGAGCGATTTTGTGGGCAAGATCGCTTTTCGTGGGGCGGAGCACGAACTCGCCGCCGGTTTCCTGGAACTCAGGGACGTGACCGTTTCATACGACCGGCCGGGCGCGCTCGGCGGTTCCTCCGACAGCCGGGAAGCGGCGCTGCTGGGCGTTTCCTTCAGGGCGGAGGCCGGCGAGCAGATTGCGGTTGTCGGACCGAACGGGGCGGGGAAATCGACCCTGTTCCGGGTCATCGCCGGCCTGATGAAACCCGAGCGGGGCGAGGTGTGGCTGTTCGGCCAACCGCCGGACCGACATATCTGCATCGCCTACGTCCCTCAACGCAGCCGGGTCAATCTATCCTTCCCGGCCACGGTCGAGGATGTCGTCATGATGGGTCGCATCCGGCAGATCGGGCCGTTTCGTCGCCCGGGCGAAACCGACCGGGTGGCCGTCAGGGCCTGCCTGGATCGGGTCAACGCGCTGCACCTCGCCGGTAAATCAATCGGCGAGCTGTCCGCCGGGCAGCAACAGCGCGTCTTTATCGCCCGCGCCCTGGCGCTTGAAACCGAGCTCCTGCTGCTGGACGAACCGCTGACCGGGATCGACCTCCCCAGCCAGGAGCAGATCTTCAAGACGATCGCCGATCTGCGCGGGGACGGCGTGACCGTTTTCATGGCGACCCACGACCTCAACCAGGCCGGCGAGCGTTTCGACCGGGTCATGCTGCTCAACCGCCGGATCGTCGCATTCGGTTCACCGGCCGAGGTGCTCACCGAAGCCCATCTTTTCGATGCCTACGGCGGGCATATCCACCGTCTCGGGGAGGGCGGGGCGCTGGTCGTCGACGACCATTTCGGGAATGCGGAGGGCTCCGATGAACTGGCTGCTTGACCCGCTCGGCTACGGTTTCATCGTCCGGGCGCTGGCAGCGGCGATCGTCGTCGGGATCGTTTGCTCGGTCCTGGGGACCTATATCGTCCTGCGCGGGATGGCGTTTCTCGGGGATGCCCTGGCGCACACCATCCTGCCGGGGGTCGTCATCGCGTTTTTGATCGGCTGGCCGCTGGCGGTCGGGGCGCTGATCTTCGGTGTGCTGACCGCCGTCGGCATCGGCGTCCTGACCGAGCGCGGCGCGCTGCGGGAGGACACGGCCATCGGGGTGATCTTCGCCGGGCTGTTCGCCCTGGGCGTGGCGCTGCTGTCCGCCTCGGGGAGCTATACGATCGACCTGGCACATTTCCTGTTCGGGAACCTGTTGGCCGTCTCGCCGGCGGACCTCGGGCTGATCGCAATACTGGGAGCGCTCGTGCTGGCGGTGATCTACTTGTTTTACAAAGAATTTGCGATCATTTCATTTGATGAAGTCCTGGCCGCCACTTTGCGGCTGCCGGCCGCGTTCCTGCGGCTGTTGATGCTGGTGCTGATCGCGGTTACAATCGTGACCGCGCTGCAGGTGGTCGGGGTGGCGTTGATGCTGGCCATGTTTGTCACCCCGGCGGCGACGGCGTCGCTGCTGGTGCGCCGGCTGCCGGCGATGATGGCGGTCGCGGCACTGATCGGGGCCGTTTCGGGAGCGGCGGGCGTTTACATATCTTTCTATCTCAACGTCGCATCCGGTCCGGCCGTCGTCCTGGTTGCGACGGCGATTTTTGCCATCGTCTTTCTACTGATTCCCGGGCGCGGATATGTTCTGCGCCGCGCATGAGCGTCCTCCCATGACATCCCAGGTTGAAATCCTCGCCGACACCCTGACCGCTGCAGGTCACATCCTGACCCCGTCTCGCCGGATCATTATCGAGACCCTCGTCCGTACCGGTGGGCATATCACCGCGGACGAACTGGCCGTTCAAGTCCGGCAAGAATCGCCGCGCGTCGGGCGGATGACGATCTACCGGACGCTCGAACTGCTGACCGAGCTGGGGCTGGCCCGGCCGATCTTCCAGGGCACCGGCGCCGCACATTACATCCTCATGGCGGAGGGAGACCACCACCACCTGATCTGCAGCCGCTGCCATCGTGTGATCGAATTCGACCACTGCGCATCGGGTGACCTGGTAGAGATCCTGGCGTCCAAGTTCGGTTTTTCCGTGCAGAACCACCTGTTGGAGATCCACGGGATTTGCCGTGAGTGCCATGTCTGAACGCATCCGCTCCGCCCTGCGGACGGCCGGGCCCGCCGCCTTTGCGGTGCCGGCCGTACTGGCCATCCTGGTGGCAGTTCGGTGGCTGTTCTTTGAAATGGGTAATGCCCCCCCCGCGTTCGTCGACAGCGTGTCGACGTTCACGACCATATTCCTGGGCATCTTCATCGAAGCGGCGCCGTTTTTGCTGCTGGGGACGCTGGCTTCGGGCCTGGTCGAGGTATTCGTCGGGCAGGGGGGGATCTCGAGGCTGGCGCCGCGCAACCCGATCGCCGGGGCTTTGTTTGGGAGCGGGCTTGGGTTGGTATTCCCGGTCTGCGAATGCGGGGTGGTGCCCTTAACCCGGCGGCTGCTCCGGAAGGGGATCCCGGCCCATGTCGGGATCTCGTTCCTGCTGGCCTCCCCGGTGATCAATCCGATCGCGATCGCGAGCACGATGGCCGCCTTTGGTTTCGGGAAGATCCTGTTCTTTCGGGTGGGTCTGAGCCTTCTGATCGCCATGCTGACCGGGCTCGTATTTGCTTTTCAGAAGAACCCGGCGACCCTGCTGCGGATGGTCCGCAATCCGGCGCCGGCGCCGCACGGGGTCGGCGCGGCCTACATCGCGGCGCCGCAGCCGCAGCCGCTGCAGGTGCGAGTGCGACGGGCGCTGGCGATCGCCGGGGACGAATTCTTCGAGATGGGGCGCTACCTGGTGATCGGAGCGCTCCTGGCCTCCCTGATGCAGACCTTCGTCCCGCGCACGTTCCTGCTGTCGTTCAACCAGGGGCCGCTGATCCCGGTGCTCGCCATGATCGCACTGGCCGTGGTGCTGTCGATCTGCTCGACGGTCGATTCGTTTGTGGCCCTGGCCTTTGTCTCTTCTTTCAGCAACGGCTCGATCCTCGCTTTTCTCGTCTTTGGGGCGATGGTGGATATCAAGAGCACCCTGCTCTTTCTGAGGGTTTTCGAACGGCGGACCGTCGTCTACATCATTCTGCTGCCGCTACTCATGACGATATTGGCCGCCGTGCTGATCAATATCTATGCGCCTTTATGAGATGGAGCAAAGCAAAAATTTCCGGAAAAACGGGGGGCAAACGGGGGCTTGGCCCCCGTTTGCCCCCCGTTTTTCCGGCGTTTTCAGCGACCTCCCTCAAGAACACTGACGGATCGAATCAACATGCCTCAAAAAACTTACCGTATCACCCAGGCCATCCTGTTGGCCGGTCTCGGCATCTACCTGGCCCACAAGCTCTTTTCGGGCACGCTCTATTACTACATCAACGAGCGTTTCTTCGGTCTGGTCGCCTTTGGTGCGGCCGGTTTTCTGGTGCTGGCTGCAGCCCTGTTCCTGGCTCGGTCCCGGCACGTCCACGCCCACGCGGATCACGGTCATGACGATCATGACGACGACGCCCACGATGGTTCGGCGCGGGGTTTGAACTGGGGGCTATTCTTCGTCGCCGTGCCGTTATTGCTCGGTGTGCTGGTCCCTGAATCGCCGCTGGGCGCCAGCGCGATCGCCAACCGGGGCGTCAGCTCCGACACCCCCCTGACGGCGGACGCCAGCCGGAACCCGTTCCAACTGGCGATCCCGCCCAACGACCGCAACATCCTGGACTGGACCCGGCTCTACAATTTCGAGCCCGACCCGGCCGCTTTCAACGGCGAGACCGCCGACGTGATCGGCTTTGTCTATAAAGACGAGCGGCTTGGCGACGGGCAGTTCCTCGTCGCCCGGTTCACCGTCTCCTGCTGCGTGGCGGATGCCTTCGCGATCGGGATGGCGGTGGACTGGCCGGAAGCCGACGCGCTGGATGAGATCTCCTGGGTGCGAGTGGTGGGACCGGTCGAAGTGCTTGAACTGGGTGACCAGACTTTGCCCCGGATCCGGGCCGAAATGGTCCAGGAAGTCTACCAGCCCGACCAGCCTTATCTCTTTCCGTGAAGTTTCAGAAGTTCGACTATCTTGTCTGGTCGATCGTAGGGCTGCTGGGCGCCGGCATCCTGGTGGCTTTGTGGCTGAACACCCGGATCGGGGTCCGGGTCCTGCGAACGTTCCCCGAGGAAGGCGGGCAAATCGGGGTCGCCGGGGAGGTCGGGATCGAGTTCGCCGATTTCATGCAGCCCGGATCGGTGGAAGAACTTGTACGGATCGAACCGGAACTTGAAGGATCCTTCCGTTGGGATGCAAAAACGGTCTGGTTCGATCCGGCCGGCGCTTTTATCGGCGGCCAGACCTATACGATGACTCTGCTCCCCGGCGGGCTGAGCGAGAGCGGGGGGACCGTCAAGGAGGCGCTGACCTGGACCTTCGAAGTCCGCCCGCCGCGGGTCATTTTCCTGGACTCGCGGCCGGACATGCGCGACCTGCTCTGGATCCCGGTCGAGGGGGGCGCCGCGCAGCGGTTGACGGATACCGGCGGGCGCGTCTTCGATTACGCCGTCTCCCCGGATGGGACCCGGATCGTTTACTCCGCCACAGATGACCTGGGCGGGATCGATCTGTGGATTTTGGAAGTGGCGGCGATCCCGGCGGGCGGCGGTCTTCCGCCTGTCTCCAGGCTGTTGGCATGTTCTCCCGATCGCTGCAGCACGCCTGCCTGGTCCCCGGACGGCGGGCGGATCGCATACAGCCACCAGCGCGTCGGGGCGCAGATCGGGTCGTATTCGCTGCCGCGCATCTGGGTTTTGGAAGTCGAGAGCAGTGAGACGGCCCCGCTATACACGGACGAGCAGATCCTGGGATACTCCCCGTCCTGGTCGCCGGCCGGCGGCCGGCTGGGGTTCTACGCGCAGACCTCGCCGCAGATCCGCATCCTGGACCTGGCGACGGGCGATGAGAGCCTGCTGCCTTCATCGACCGGCGGTGTGGGGTCCTGGTCCCCGGACGGCGCCCGGATGCTTTTCAACGACGTGCTGGCGGATGCGGCGATCCAGTCGATCTTTTTAGCCAACGTCGAATTCCCGTCGGTCAGCGTGCTGGTGAGCGGAGAGAAGATGGAGGCGCAGTGGTTGGGCCAACCGGCCTGGTCGCCGGATGGGGAATGGTTTGTCTTCGCGGTGGGTTTTCTGGAGGGAGGCCGGGGGAACCAGCTCTGGCTGATGCCGATCAACGCCAGCTACGGCCAGGTGCTGGCCGACGAGCGCGACTTCTATTATTACAACTACCACTGGGAACCCTCGAGCCGGGCGATCGCCTACCAGCGCCTGGATCTTTCCGATCCGAGCGCGCTGCCGGAGATCGTGGTCTGGTCGATCCGGACCTGGACGTCGACGATGGTGGTGGAGGGCGGGGTGAACCCGGGCTGGGTCCCGTGAGGGGATGAAAAAACAAAGGTGCGGGCGGGCGAAGGCTGCAGGCTTCACCCGCCCGCACCTTTATTTTTTCAATTCGATGGTGTAACCGGTCAGCTGCCGCGTGAACCGCGTCGTCCCGCTGATGACGAGGATGACCTCATCGATATCCTCCCCGATCGAGATCGGGATTTCGATCCGGTTCTCCCCATCCGGCTGAAGATAGTCCACCCTTATCCCTGAGGAACCGGTCGAGATCAGCGCGATGGCGTAGGTCTGCGGGAGCAGGTTGCGGATGCGGACGAAACCGGCCGCCTCCCAACCCCCGTCGTCCGTCTCGAAATCGGTGAAGTAGGCGACTTGCGGGATGGCGATATCGTCCAGCAGGAGGCCCTCACCGTTAACGGCTGCATCGGTGATGTACTCGAACCGGAGCCAGATCGTCTCGCCGGCATAATCCGAGAGATCGACCCGCTCGAGAAGCCAGCCCCCTGAAATCCCATTGTAAGCCCAGCCGTAGCTGTTCCCCGATGGGTTTTCCGCGGTCCCGGATGGAGTGGTCAGGATCTCCCAGGTCTCGCCGTCGGTCGAGGCCAGCAGGTAGACGTAGTCGTACCCGGCCTCGATCTCGTACCAGGTCCGGTATTCAAGCGTCAGCGGGCCGGAGACGCCGGTGAAGTCGAACTGCCGGGTCAGGGTCATATCGGCTTCGTCCCCGCGATTGGACCAGAAGGCATAATCCCCCGAATATGGGTCTTCCGGCAGGACCGGGATGACGGTGGAGCCATCGAAGATCAGCGTATGATCGCCCGGGCAGGTAATCCGGATGTAATCGATCCCATACTGGTTGACGTCGCGAGACAGCGGGCCGACCGGGCAGCCGGACACGGTCTCACTCTCGTCCGTTTGGGGCGCGGCGGGATGGATCGAGTAATCATAGCGCCCATCCCCGACGTCCGGGTCGAGCAGATACAGGGTCACGGCAAAATCCAGAAAGACGGTGTCCGCGGTCGGGAGACCCCCATGCAGCGGGTCTTCGGTTTCGGTCTTGGCCAGGGCGAGGTCGATGGCGGTCAAGCCGTTCTCGGGATGGCTGACGATCTCCCGAGTGACATCTTCCCCGAAGCGGTCGAGCAGATAGGTCAGGTAGAGGAAAGCGCCGCCGTAATGCGGCGTCTTCGGGCCGTCTTCGGGCCAGTGCGTCAGGGGGATATCCGGGTCCCGGGTGTAGGTGGCGTCGAAGCCGCCGTCGTAGTAGCCGGTCAGCAGGGCGGCGATCTCGCTGAAGCCTTCGTTGATCCAGGTCTCCTCGTTTCTGTCCCCGTTCCAGTGGATCATGTGCTGGAATTCATGTGCGAGCACGCCGTAGGTGAAGACCTCGTCCAGGTCCAGGTTATCGGCGCTGAGGAAGAACATCTCGTGCCCGTTGGAATACGGATGGGCGAGCGGGTGGACCTGGTCGGCCGAGGAGAAGTATCCGGCGATGCTCCTCCCGATCCCGGAGATATACAGGATGTAGATGTGCGGGTCGTTGTCGATCCCGGGGGACCATTCCGAGCCGAAGAACTCGCGGACGGTCGGGTAGGTATGGTGTTCGAAATCCTCGGCCAGGTCGACCAGGTCATCCAGATCGAAATTGACGCCGTCCTCGACCCAGAAATACGTGTGCGGGGTGATATAGTGCAGGGTGGCCGTGACCTGGAAATTCTCGTTGGTGTCGGTGTCTGTGGCCCAGAAGGTTCGCTGCAGACCGACCGTTTGCGTCTGCGCAGGTGCCGGGACGGTCTCCGGGACCGGAGCGGAGACCCGGCCCATGCGATACGCTAGGTCGCCCGGATCGTTTTCCGGGATCGTCACTGCGGACAGGGATGCGAGGGTCTCGAGACCGTCGCCAGACACGCTTTCCAGGACCGGGGCGGTCGTTTCGACGGGACCGACCGGCGGGAGAGTGGGGGCGATCACCGGGATGGAAATCAAGCTCAGACCGAGCGCGGCGGCGCAGAGGACGCAGAGGCACACCAACAGGGCCCCGACGATGGTAAACACGATGGCGGTCGTTTTCATGATGACCCGGATTAATTTACGATTCCGAGCCGGTTAAGTTCCTCATCGGCGGTGGAATCGTCAAGCTTCTTGAAAAGGGGCTCGGGCTGCGCCAGCGGGGTGCCCGGGGACAGCTCGCTCGGCTGCCAGCCGGGACCGCCCGCTGCAGTTCGATAGCGGAGGACGGCGTGGTCCCCGAGGTTATCTGCGACCGTCTCGGTATATTGCTCGCCGAAGAGCGGTTGGGAATAAGACAGGAATCCGTGCAGCCGGCTGCTGGTGAACGGCAGAAACGGGGCGAACAGGACCTTGAGCGAATCGATCGCCCGGATGGCGGTGTACACCGACCGGGCGGCCGCGGACCGGTCGGTCCGGATCGCAAACCAGGGGGCGGTCTGGTCCAGGTAGCGGTTGACCTCTCCGGCGATCCGCATCGCCTCCTGCAGGGCGGCGCGCAGCCGGACCCGCTCGATCAGGTCCCCGATCGTCTCGAACCCGGCGGCGACCGTCTCGAGCAGGGCGTCGTCGTCCGGGCCGAGCTCCCCTTCAATCTCCGGGACTCGGCCGTCCCAATGGCGATATGAGAACGAGAGCACCCGGTTCACCAGGTTCCCCCAGGTGGCGACCAGCTCGTTGTTGTTGCGGGCGACGAACTCGGCCCAATCCCAATCCGAATCGCGGTTTTCGGGCATATTGGCCGCCAGGTAGTAGCGCAGCGGGTCGGGATCATAGCGTTCGAGGAAGTCCAGGCCGTCGACGACCCAATTGCGGCTGCCCGAAAGTTTTTTGCCCTGCATGTTCATGAACTGGTTGGCCGGGACATCGTACGGCAGGACCAGGGGCTGGTCCTGTTCTTCGGCGAAGATCTCGAGGAATTGGGCGCCGGTGCCGAGCAATTGGGCCGGCCACCAGGCGGCGTGGAAGAAGATATTGTCCTTACCGATAAAGTAGAACGCTTTCGCGTCCGGGTTGGTCCACCATTCCTTCCATCGATCGGGCTTTCCGGAAAGGGCTGCCAACTCGATGGCGGCAGAGAGGTAGCCGATCACCGCTTCGAACCAGACGTACAGGCGTTTGCCGTCCCAGCCGTCCCTGGGGATGGGGATGCCCCAGTCCAGGTCGCGGGTGATCGGGCGCGGTTTCAGCCCGTCGGCCTTGATCTGCCCGAGCGACTGCCCCAGGACGGTTTCGCGCCAATAGTCCTGCCGGGCCTCCAGGAAGGTGGTCACTTCGGGTTCCAGCTTGGACAGGTCGAGGAAGAAGTGCTCGGTGTCCCGGAGTTCGGGCCGGGAGCCGTCGACCTTGGAGCGGGGTTCGATCAGCTGGTCCGATTCGAGCACGTTCCCGCAGTTGTCGCACTGGTCGCTGCGGGCGTTGGGGTCGCCGCAGATGTAGCAGGTGCCCTCGACATACCGGTCCGGCAGGAAGCGGCCTGCTTCCGGGGAGAACCACTGCGGGCGCGTCTCGGTGTAAAGGTAGCCGTTTTTTTCAAGGGCCAGGAAGATGCTCTGGGAGACCTTGAAGTGGTTTTGCGTGTGGGTGGAGGTGTATAGGTCGTAGGCCAGGCCGGCTTTTTGGAACAGGTCGAGGAAGCGGGCGTGGAAGCGTTCATAGACGACGCCGGCGGGGAGGCCCTCGGTGTCGGCCCGGACGGTGATGGGGGTGCCGTGGGCGTCGGAGCCGGAAACCATCAGGACGTCGTTCCCTTTGAGGCGGTGGTAGCGCGCAAAGATATCGGCCGGCAGGTAGGCGCCGGTGATATTGCCGACGTGGATGTCGGCATTGGCGTATGGCCAGGCGACGGCGACGAGGATTTTTTCAGGCATGGTATCAGGGAAAGGACGAATATCAAGCGGGGCGAAGCCCCGCTTGATATTCGTCCTTTCAGGTTTTTCTCCAGCCGGGTGGGGTGAGTCTACAGGCCGCTATTCGATTTGTCAAGAAAAAAAGGACGGCAAGACGGGGCCGGGGGAATCCCCCCGGCCCCGTCTTGCCGTCCTTTTTTTTCTTACAGGTACTCCTGCAATTGTCTCGACCGCCGGGGGTGCCGCAGGCGGCGCAGGGCTTTGCCTTCGATCTGGCGGATGCGTTCGCGGGTGAGGCCGAACTTCTGGCCGATCTCTTCGAGCGTATAGCTCTGGCCGTTTTCCAGGCCGAAGCGCAGGCGCAGGATGCGAGCTTCGCGCGGGGACAGCGTGGCAAGTACGGCATCGATCTTCTCTCGCAGCAGATTCTGGTATGCGACCTGATTGGGAGTGGGGGAAGACGTGTCCTCGACGAACATCCCGAGCTCGGAGTCCTCTTCATCGCCGACCGGGCTCTCCAGGGAGAGGGGCAGCCAGGAGACCTGGATCATCCATTGGACCCGGGGAAGATCGGTGTCGAGCTTTTCGGCCAGCTCTTCGGGGGTGGGGGGACGGCCGAATTTCTGTTCGAGCTTGGCGGCCGTCTTGTGCATCTGTCGAATGCGGTCGACCATGTGGACGGGGATGCGGATCGTGCGGCCCTGTTCGGCGATCGCGCGTGTGATCGACTGGCGGATCCACCAGGTGGCGTAAGTGGAGAAGCGAAAACCGCGGTGGTAGTCGTATTTCTCGACGGCCTTCATCAGGCCCAGGTTACCCTCCTGGATCAGGTCCAGGAACGGGACTCCGCGGCCGATGTATTTTTTGGCGATGCTGACTACCAACCGGGTATTGGCCTGGATCAGCTTTTGCCGGGCCAGGTCTCCGTCCACGACGGCTTCTTCAAGGGCGTCCTTGTCTGCACGAGTCGCCTTGCCGTTGAGGCGGGCGAGCTTTGTCTTGCATTTCTCGGCGGTTTCGATCCGAGTGGCCAGATCGACCTCTTCGGTAGTGGTGAGCAGCGGTTCGCAGGCCATCTCCTTGAGATAGAGCCCGACGGAATCGATGGTGGCGCCGTCGATCAGCGGGGCGATCACGTTTTTGCTCGATTTGCGGGCCATGCCGAGCAGCTTTTTTAGCGCGTCGGGGTCCTCTGCATCCCCCTCCGTCGCTCCGGCGGATTTTCCGGTCGGAGCCGGACCGGTTTCGGTTCTCGGTCCGTAGACGGCGGGCACAAACATGGCATCGTAGCGGTCGTCTTCTTGAGGGGGGTTTGTCATAGGATTTCTCGGCTTATTCTGTATCGTTCAAGAGGGATCGGAGGTTTGCCAGGCGGGGATCGATGTCATCCGGGATGTGGCCGCAGTCTTCTTTGTTTTTATCGGCGCCGCAGACGAGGCAGAGACCCTTGCAGTCCGGGCGGCAAATCGGTTTGATCGGGACTTCGAGCAGAAGCTGCTCGCGGGCGATCGGTCCGAGATCGATGAAACCGTCAGCGGGGAAAATGAGATCGTCGTCGGTGCGATCTTTGTGCGAAAAAACGTAGAGGTCTGAGAATTCGGTTGTGACGGGGTGGAGGAATTCGGTCAGGCAGCGCCCGCACTCGGTCGGGAGGTCCGTCCGGAGCCGGGTTTCGATCATCAAACCCTGCTGGGTGCGGGTGATCTTGCTCTGTCCCGAAAGGGAGTCGAGCGCCAGGTCGCTGTCCAGGACGACCCGATCGAATGCGTGGTCGATCGTCCTGATCGTGCCGGCCGGCTGCTGAAGGATGAAACCGAGGTTGATTCTGAGTGGTGTAAGGATTGCGCTCACGATATTGAGGACCATAGTACAATCTTGCAATTAATTTTATTTTAATTGGCAAAATTGTAACAAAAATTGAATCTTTGTCAAGTTAAACTACACGAATTCGTATAGGCAAATTTCAGCGCGGTCTTTGCTTTTTCAGAAAATCCCCCAAAATCTCACCCAGCTCCCCGGGCTTCTCCAGCGTGACCATATGCCCCGCCCCCGGGATCACTCGCAACTCCGCCCCTTCGATCCGGCTGGCCAACAGCTGGGAGTACCGAAGCGGGGTCAGCCTGTCTTCGGCGCCGCAAATGACCAGGGAGGGTTTGGCGATCCGGCCCACCTTTTCGGAGGCATCGTATCCGGCGCAGGCAAGGTAGTCGTTGTGCAGGACGCTCGGCCGGATCTCCGCCAGCCGCCGGAGCGCCAGTTCGACCAGGCGCGGGCCGGCTTCGGGTCCAAAGGCCGTCTCGCGCAGGATCGTCAAAGCGCCTGCAAAGGTGGCCGGGTTGGCGGAGGTTTCCAGCAGATCCGGCCGCACCGGCAGGACCGCCCCGGATGAGACGAGCACCAGGCCGGCCGTGCGGTGCGGGCTCCGCAGTGCCAGTTCGACGGCAATCCCTCCGCCCATCGAATGGCCGACGAAGACGGCCCGGTGCAGCGGGATCGCATCCATCCAGGCTTCGATCTTCTGTGCATAGGCGCTGAGCGTCTGTTCGCCGTGCCCGCCCGATTTACCGTGCCCCGGCAGATCAAGGGCGTAGACATCCTGGCCGGTCAGCCGGCGCACCTCGGCGCCCCAACTCAAATGGCTCCCCCCGGCGCCGTGGATCAGGACGACGGGAGGATAGGGGTTCCCCGGGCGGGTGGATAGGAAGTAATAGATCCCGTTTTCCGTTGGCATAGGTCGTCGAGATGGGTTGCAAAAGTGAAGGCGGTGCCGGGGCCCAGCCCCCGGCACCGCCTTCACTTTTGCAAATAATAATATAGACCCGCACCGATCAACAGCCCACCCAGCCCAAAGACCGGCGTATCGGCCAGTACGGCGGCCAGCGTGGCGACCGAAAAATCGGGGGCGCTGTGGGCGTGGAGACCCGATTTAAACACCATCAGCCCGGCTGTAAAGGGGTTGACCAGCAGCCCTGCAACGAGACCCAGCCCAGCCGTCACGAGCAGGCCTGCGCGGTCGAACCGCAGCAAGCCGCGCAGCGCCAGCAGGACGGAGGTCGCCGTGGCCAGGATGCGGGGGTATAGCGGAGTGGTGTCCTCGACCGGCAGCCAGACCAGGATCGCGACCCACAGGACCAGGAACCCAAGCCGGACGTCCAGCTGGAGCCTTTCCCGGCTCACCTCCGGCCTTGCCGGAGGCGTTCGATCCCGGTTTCGCTGAACGGGATATACACCAGGATATGCGTGCCTTTCCCGGGCAGAGAATCGACCTGGATCACACCGTTGATCAGTTCGGACCGTTCCTTCAAAGTGTACAGGCCCAGGCTGCCCCGGCTGTCGTAGAACATGTTCACGGCGGTGACGTCGAACCCGACTCCGTCGTCCTCGATCTCGAGCAGCCCGACCTCCGTGGAGACCGAACTAAGCCGGATCCAGATGTGATCCGCCCTGGCATGTTTCCGGGCATTGTTGACCGCTTCTTCAACGATGTAGAAAATGACTCCCAGCCGGGCGATATCGAGTACCTCGACCGTGTTCTCGTCGATCTCGACGAGGACGTTCTGGTTGTAAGTCTCGTTGACTTTCTCCGCCATCGCCTCCAGGGCGGCCTGGAGGCCCTGTGATTCGAGCACGAGCGGGCGGAGCGTGAACAGCATGTGGCGGATCTCTTTTGTCGTTTTGCGGGCCAGATCCTCGATCTTATAGAGCTCCTCTCCCGCTTCGGCGAGGTCCCGATCCATCAGGCGCCGGGCGAAATTGACCCGCATCGCGATGGCGGAGACCGACTGGGTGGGTCCATCGTGCAGGTCGCGCGCCAGCTTGCGACGGGCCTCTTCCTGGGCATCGGCCATCCGCTCCTTTTCCTGTTCCAGCTCGTTATACAACCGGGCGTTCTCCATGGCACTGATCGCCTGGGCCGCGATGATGTCCAGGATTTCACGGTTGTCTGCTTCGAAGAAGCCGCGTTCCGGGTGGGCGAACAGCAGGAGCCCATACACATCGAGGCCGCTGCGCAGGGGGATCAGATAGGCGGCGTTGCAGGCCCGCAGCGCAACGACCCGCTCCATCTCGGGATCGCTCGAAGGGTTCATCACCAGGGTCGATTCGCCGCGGTGGATCGCTTTGGAAATGGCCCCGTCCATGCCGGGAAAGGTGTGGCGCGTGTCGGCGCTGGTGAACCGCCGGGCGGTCTGGACGACCAACCGGTCTTCATCGAAAAGCAGCACCGCGCTGACCAGCTGGTTCTGCGGGGCGCCCGGTTCGGCGAATGCCGTCGTGCTCATGTCCAGGGCGATATCGAGGACTCGTTCGTAATTAAGTGTGTTGGTGAGACTGACCGTCAGGTTGTATATCGCGCGCAACCGCTCGCGCGGCATGCGCACCGGGGGACGGCGAATACGGCTGCGCAGCCCGTCGTTCCGCTGGGCCCAGATATAACCGACGAAGACGCCGATCACCAGGATCGTGCCCAGGATGATCGCGGAGACCAGCGTAGCGTTGTCCCCTGTGAACCCAAACATAACAGCGTTTTTCCTGTTGGCGTTGCGTAATTGGTGGGTAGATCGGCGAAACCATGTGAATCATACCCTAAATATGAGAAATTCTCAAAATCACTTCATCGCTGGATGTTCCGCAGATAGATCACCCAGTAGACGGCTCCGACCATCAGCGCCCCGCCGATGATATTTCCGAGCGTGACCGGGAACAGGTTGTTGACGAGAAAGGTCCCCCAGGTCAGCCCGGCGTAATCGCCGGCTGCCAGACCGGTGTTTTCCCAAAACGCCTCCGGTGCCATCTGTTTGATCAGCAGCGCGACCGGGATGAAATACATATTTGCCACGCTGTGCTCGAACCCGGCAGCCACGAAGGCCGTGATCGGGAAAAGGATCGCCAGGATCTTGTCCGTCACCGTGCGGGCGGAGAGCGTCAGCCAGACGGCGAGGCAGACCAGCGCATTGCACAGGATCCCAAGAGTCAGCGCCTGGACAAAGCCCAGGTTGACCTTGGCTGCCGCGATGTTGAGCGCATTCGCGCCCACCGCACCGTTCCCGAGCAGATACTGGCCGGAGACGGCAATCATGACGGCGGTCAGCACCGATCCGACGAGGTTGCCGAGATAAACGATCACCCAGTTTCGCAGCAGCTTGGCGGTGGTCACTTTCCGGCTGGCCCAGGCCATGACGATCAGGTTATTCCCGGTGAACAGCTCGGCGCCCGCGACGACGACGAGGATCAGGCCTATGCAAAAAACCAGGCCGCCGATCAGCCGGCTGATCCCAAAGCTGAGAAAGCCGCTCGAACCGGCGGTAACGGTCGTGGCAAAGATAGCCCCCAGGGCGATAAAACCGCCGGCCAGGATGGCAAGCATGAACGTCGTCAAAAAATCCAGGTTCGCCTTGATCACGCCGGTCTGCTCGGCTTTCAATGCCATTTGAGCCGGGATCAGGGCATCCTGGGTGGTGGCGGGGATTGTGTTGGGATCCATCCGTTGCTCCTTATAGGTTCGGAACCGATCCGATAGATCGGTGGGCGAGATCGGGGGCGGATGCGCCGGGCCGCGCCCGGCGCATCCGCCTCCGATTCGGCAACCTTTCGGACGAAGGATCGATTCTACGATGCGCCTATATCCTATGGATTTCGTCTGCGAAAAACAGGGGCAAATGTCCTTTTTTATGCGGGATATTCAGCCTCACAGCGGTCAACTTCCGGGGTGCGGGCCGGGGTCA
>DATKDL010000121.1:0-1093 GCA_035512695.1 Anaerolineales bacterium
ACCGAACTGCTGCTCACCGGGATCGGCAGCCTGGCCGGGTCGGTGATCCTTCACGGCGAGCTGTTCGAACGGCTCCAGGCGGCCCACCGGAACTACCGCGAGCTTTTCGACGATTCGATCGACCTGATCCTGATCACCGACTGGCAGGGCGTGATCACCCAGTTCAACCGGCAGGCGGCGGACGCGATCCGCATCCCCGGCGCGGACCTGACCGGGCGGAGCGTCTTCGATCTGCACGTCTTCGACGAGACCGTTTTCGAGGGTGGTTTCTCAACCCGCCTGACCGCCGAGGAGACGCTTTCCTACGAATCCGATCTCCGCACCTCGAGCGGTCCGATGCCGGTCCAGGTCTTCGTCCGGCGGATCCGGCTCGAAAACGAGGACCTGCTCCAATGGCTGCTCCACGACCTCACCGAGCGGAAGGCCATGGACGCGCTGCAGGACGACCTGATCTCGATGATCTACCACGACCTGCGCTCACCCCTGGCGAACATCATGTACGCCATCGATATGCTCGGATCCACCGTCCCACCCGGGGACAGCACCACCCGGTCATTGATCGACGTGGCGGACCGGGCCGCGGACCGCATCCAGCGGTTGACCAGTTCCTTGCTGGATATCAGGACCCTCGAGGCCGGCCAGCCGGTCACCAACCGAACGGCGGTCCCCGTGCCGGAAATCATCACCCAGGCCGTGGACGCCATCCGCCCGCTCGCCGAAGCCAAGGAGCAGGTCGTCGAGACCAGGATACCGATCGATTCCCACACGGTGCAGGTCAACAAGGACATGATCACCCGGGTCCTGATCAACCTGCTCGAAAACGCGGTGAAATTCACCCCCGGGAAGGGGGAGATCCGCACCGGCGCAATGTCGTCCGGCAGGGGGATCGTGGTCTGGGTGGAAGACAACGGCCCCGGCATCCCGCCCGAAAACTGGCAGCGCGTGTTCGACCGGTACACCCGCCTGGACAACCGGGACCTCGGTTTCGGGCTGGGCCTGTCTTTTTGCCGGCTCGCCGTGGAAGGCCACGGCGGGACCATCTGGATCGAACCGGCCGACGGGCGGGGAGCCAGGTTTGTCTTCTCGATCCCGG
>DATKDL010000122.1:0-28668 GCA_035512695.1 Anaerolineales bacterium
GAGCGCGCTGCCTGGCGGAGCCAGGCAGCGCGCTCGACCCACAAGTTCTCCCTGGCAACGCTCCCGAGCAACCGGAAGAGGCAATCGGTGATAAGATTTGAGACGGAATCCGGACAACAAACGAAGGAGAAAGAAAATGACCCAAAGAATGAACGTGATGGCTTTGATCGGGCTGGTCCTGGCGGCGGCGCTGGCTGCCTGCGGCGGCAACGGCGGGGATGCCGGGGACACCGGCGGCAACGCGCGCGCGGGGGAGACGCTGTTCGCCGAGGTCATCATCGGCTCGCAGCCCGGCTGTGCAACCTGCCACTCGCTCGAACCGGACCAGGTGCTGGTCGGCCCGTCGATGGCCGGGATCGGGTCGCGGGCCGGGACGCAGGTGGCCGGCATGTCGGCCGAGGATTATCTGCGGGAGTCGATCCTGGACCCGGATGCTCACGTCGTCGAAGGCTTCCAACCCGGGATCATGGTCCAGGTCTGGGAGGAGACGCTGACCGCCGAACAGGTCGATGACCTGGTGGCCTACCTGCTGACCCTGGAGTGATCGAAGAAATCGGAAACAGCAAAGGACAGCGGCGAGCCATGTTCGCCGCTGTCCTTTGTTTTTTCTGGGCGGGCATGGCGGCCTGCCTGCTGCCCGCGGTCGTCGCGACCTCGACTCCCACGCCCGTCGCGACCGTGACCCCCGCGGTCGTCACGGCGACTGCCGCAACGGCCCCGCCTTCCGGCCCATGGTTGGTCCTGGCCGGCCCGGACGGGTTGTGGGCCTTCGATACCGCCGGCGGAGTCCTGACCCGCCCCGAGAGCCGCGTCCCGCTGGCGCCGCAGGACGTCACGGCGATGTCGGCCCCGGCCGGCGGGCGGGTCGCCTACATCACCGGGCGGGACGGGATCGAGGACCTGGCGCTCAACGTCCTGCGCCTGGCGGACGGGCGGATCGATGTGATCGATTTAATCCCGCCCGAGCACATACCGCCGCCGGGGACGGCGCCGGGTGATCCGGCGGCCGAAGCGGTGCGGGCGATCTTCGAGCGAACATCGCTCAGCTGGTCGCCCGATGGGGAGCGGCTGGCGTTCGTGGGGCTGCTGGCGGCGGGGAACGCCGACCTGTACGTCGTCGAGGTCGGCGAACTGGAGGAGCCGGCGGGAGCACGGATGATCGTCCGTCTGACGGCGAGCGCGGCCCAGGAGGTCGACCCGGCCTGGTCGCCGGACGGGGAATGGCTGGTGTATGCGGCGGTCGAGACCTTCGGCGCCGGGGCCGGCCACACGCTCGCCGGGGTGCGGGTGGTGCGGCCGGACGGGTCGGGGGACCGGCTTTTGTACGATCCGGAAGGGAGCGGGGGCGAATCCTGGCTCGGGTGGCTGGACGACCGGACGCTCGCCGTCCACTCCTGGACGCCGGTCTGCGGGAGCGAGCGGCTGCGAGCGGTGGATTTGGAGATGGGGGAGTCGCGGGCGCTGTGGGCGGGGCCGTTCAACGGGGCGGCCCTGGATCCGGGGACCGGGAGCCTGCTGGTCTCGGTGGACAGGTTCACGTCGGGCTGTCCGGGGGCGGCGGGGGAGGGGCTGTATTTCATCCCGGGGACGGGGGGCGGGCCGGTCCGGATTGCGGAGGCGGAAGCTTTCCTGCCGGTCTGGTCTGCGGAGGCCGGGCTGTTCTTCGCCCGGACATCGGAGGCGGTGCTGGCGGTCGACCCGGGCGGGAGCGCGGTCGTGATTCAGGCGCCGGCGCCGATCCTGCCCGCAAGCGGTTTTGGCGGTCTACTGGCCTGGGCGTCGGGTGGGGGGATCTGGGTGGGGGGGATCGGTGAGGCGCCGCGGCAGGTTTTCGAGGGCAACGCGGCCCTGCCGGCGTGGGGGCCGGCGGGGGATGCGCTTTATTTTTTGGGAGAGGCGGGGTTGTACCGGGTGGTGGGCGGAGAAGTGGATCTGGTTGGGGACGGGGTGACGGGGGCGGTGGGGGTTTGGGTGAGGCCGTAGGGGCGGCGGCGCACCTGAGGTCCGCCGCCGCCCCTACGGGTTTACCCAAGCGGATGCCGCCACTTCAATCCTGCAAACCGGCTGTAGTCCCGGTCCGTCGTGATCCATTCGCTGCCGCTTTCGATCGCCAGGGCGGCGAGGAAAGCGTCCGGAACCAGGTTTCCTTTTGCGCCGGCCTTGCGACACAGGTCGCTGAATATCTCCCAATGCCGCGGGCCCGGGGAAATCGGCACGGCGTTCGGCTGGCTCCGGATGATCTCGGTGAAGGCCGATGCGGATTTCAGATCCGTTGGCCGGGAAAATATCCGGGGATGGGTGACGATCCGCAAGAAGCCGCTCACTACCAGGTCAGAATAACCATAGGCTTGCGGGCCGTTGATCACCCCCTCCAGCCAACCTCGGAAGATCAGGTGCCCGGGAGCGTCCTCCCGGTGGGCGTGGACCAGGACGTTGACGTCGGGCAGGACCATCCGGTTTATCCCGACTCCATCCAATCCAGATGTCAAGAACCCCGGCATTTTGAAGAGCTCTTTCCATGAAAACGGGAAGTCTTCACAGACCTTCGCAAGAATTAAAACCTTAAAAAAAGTTTACCCGGGGTCCAGGAACTCCACGGCTCCGGTCTCCAGATCGTACACCGCCCCCACCATCAGCACCCCCTCCCCCTCGATCACTCCTCGCACCCCCTCCACCACCACCCTCACATTCGCCCGCACCCCCTCTCGGAGGACGGCCTCATCCGGCATCCCGCCGCCGGGAGCGGCCAGCCCTGCCACCGCCGGTCGGATCCGGCCCAACAGCGGCCCCAATTCCGCCTCCGGATCTTCCGCAAGCACCTCAAACGTCGCCCCCACCGCCCCACAGTGCGTGTGCCCCAGCACGACCACCAGCCGCGTCCCAAACTTCTCCACTGCGAAGGCGATGCTGGCGACCTGGGTCGGCGCAGCCACGTTGCCTGCCACGCGGACGACGAACAGGTCGCCCGGGCCGCAGTCAAAGATCGTCTCGACCGGGACGCGCGAATCGGAGCAGCCCAGCACGACCGCAAACGGCGCCTGCCCCGACGCCAATCGGACTCGCTCGGTCGGGCTCACCGCCGGGCTGGGCTGGGGGAGCCCGTCCTTGAACCGGCGGTTGCCGTCCTTCAACCTGTCTAAAGCCTCACTTGCCGGAACCATCCGTCCTCCACCTACTCACCCATTCGCCTTTTCGCCCATTCGCCCATTCGCCCCTTCGCCTCCTCACGGCAAATAGATCTCACAATACCCCTCCGCAATCTCGCACCGCGCCACCTCCACATTATGCCACAGCACACGGAACACCTTGCTGCCCCCCTCCACGGTCCAAAAAATATAATCCTCCCCCTCCTCCAGGGTCGGCGTGCGGGTGATCACGTGCCGGTTGCGGCACTCCGGCGGGTCCAGGTGGTCCACGTAGTTGATGATCTCGATGACGACGCACAGGCCCTCTTCGTGCGTTGAATAGAACTGGCTCCAGCGCCGGCCTTCAAAACGGTCCAGGACGCTCCCGTTGTTGTGGATCCGCTCAAAAGCGATCGGGGCGATCGGCCGGTCGTTACCCGAGAGGTTCCTGAGGTAAAAGGCGGTGTCGTCGTAATAGGCCTCGTGGTAATCGCCCCCCTCGAGTGGGGTGGGCGGCAGTCCCTGCGAGTTGGTAGCAGGCGGCCGTATGGACGGATCGGTGACGGACTCCGCCGTGTCCGTAGGGGATTGGGTCCTGCCCGGGGAATCGCGCCCGCCGGGGTTCGCCGCGCTGACCAGCAGCAGGGCTAGCCCAACCAGCGCGATCAGCAGGAAGCAGCCTCCCCCGCCGAGCGCCCAGGGGCCAAATCTCCGCAGAAGGCGCGCGTTCCGTCGAGCGGGCACAGGCGGGCGGGGTGCGATCCCGCCAGGCTGCGGTGGATCGGCGGCCGCCTCGGAGTAGTGTTCGGCCACATAAGCCTCTGTGAGCTCTGCGAGAGTAACGCGCGAGATCCGCTTCGCCTCCTGAGCGGCAACCTCCTTGCCGCCGTCCGGCAGCTCGGGTAGCGTGGGGGCCGGCGGAGGGCGCCGGGCGGCCTCCACGAAGGCCGCCTCCAGCGCCTCGACCAGCTCACGCCCGCTCGCAAATCGATCCCTGGGGGATTTGGCGAGCGCCCTGGCAAGCACCACGTCGACCGCTTCGTCCAGACCCGGGTTAGCCAGGCTCGCCAGTGCGGGCGTCTCATTTGTGTGTTTGGAGGCCAGAACGACCGGGTTTTCGTCGTCGAACGGGACCTCGCCGGTCAGCATCTCGTAGAGCATGACCCCCAGGGCGTACAGGTCCGAGGCCGGCACCGCCTCCGCGGAGCTGCGCACCTGCTCGGGGGACATGTAGTGGGGGCTCCCGAAGACGTCCCCGCTCGTGCCGAGTTCGACGTTCATCGCCAGCCCGAAATCCATCAGGACCACGCGCCCGTCTTCGGCGACAAGCACGTTGGCCGGTTTGACGTCCCGGTGGATCACGCCGCTGGTGTGGGCGTAATCGAGCGCACTGGCCACTGCGTGGGCGATCCGCAGCACATCTTCGGTGGGAATCAGCTCCTCCCTCCGCGCGTATTTCTCAAGCAGGTTCTCCAGGTCCGGGCCGCGCACGTATTCCATCACGAAGTAGTACAGGCCGTTCTCCTCGTCGGCATAGTGGACCTGGAGGATGTGCTCGTGCCGCAGGGCGGCCACCGCCCGCGCTTCGTTCTGGAAGCGCCGGGTATAGGCCGGGTTCTCGCGGTAGCGGGCGTCGATCACTTTGATAGCGACCGGCCGCTCGAGCTTGACGTCCCAGCCGAAGTAGACGGTCGCCATGCCCCCGCGCCCGAGGACGCGGACCACCCGGAAGTTGGCCAGCTGTGTATCGATGAGAGGGTCGGTTATCGCCATGAGGGGTTCCGCACCTCAATTATACGTAAACATTCTCCCTCGAAGGTTGATGTCGAATACAATCGGTGTGCTCAAAAGTTACCTGGGAAAAATGGGGGAATCCATCCTGTTGACGAACGGGGCAAAAGCGGATAATTTAGAGTAGGGAGCGATCGTTTCTCTATCGAGATGACAAAGCAAAAACTTGAACCAGGCCTCGATATCGCCTGCTGCACAGACCCGGGTCCCCTGCGAGGGGAGAACGAGGACGCCTGCGCTTTACCTCCGCGTTGGGCGGACCCCGCGGCGTTGGGCACGCTGCTCGTCGTCGCCGACGGGGTCGGCGGCGTGCCTGGAGGCGCGGAAGCCAGCCGCGAGGCCGTGAGCTATCTGCAGGCGCTCTACTATGCCCCCACCGGGATCGATGCGCCGGCCGAGCGGCTGAACCAGGCTGTCCAGGCCGTCAACATGCTCAACCGCCGCGCGCCGGGACGCAAAGCGGATAACGAGCGGCTGACCACCCTGGTCGCCGCCGTGATCCGGGGAGGCGAGCTGTGGGTCGCCAACGTCGGCGACAGCCGGGCCTATCTCTGCCGGGCCGGGCGTAAACCGGCCCGGCAGCTCACCCAGGATCACACCGGGGCTCAGAGTCACGCCATAACGCAGGCGATCGGCCTCGAGGACGAATGCCAGGTGGATCTGTACCGGTACGTGTGGGAGCGGGGTAACGCCCTGGTCCTGTGCAGCGATGGGCTGGCCGCCGTCCCGCCGCGGGAGATGTCTGACCTGGCCGTCTCGCTGCCGGCGCAGGAGGCGGCCGCCGCCCTCGTGCAGCAAGCGAATACCCTGGACGGAAGTGATAATGCTACGGCCATCGTGGCCCGATGGGTTGTCGCCAGGCCCCGGCAGCGACGGCGCCCACCCCCGCAGGCCGTGCGCCCGGGCCCGCGCGATACCCTCCCCGCCAGGGCCGAGGCAGTGCACCGGTCAAGGCGGCCGCGCGGCCGTCTCGGGTTGGGTCTTTTCCTGGGTCTGCTCATCGGCTGGCTGACGGCGGCTCTGCTGGTCTACGCGGCCGTCGCCGGATATATCCCTGGGTTTTGAGTGATGTCCGAAATCACCGGCAACCCCCTGATCATCCTCGCCGTCGGCGCCGGGTTGTGCGCCTTCTGGATCGTCTCCACGGGCGCGGTCTATTGGGACCTCCGGCGCTCCCGCACACCGAACGCGGAACTGGCCGCATGGATAGCCCTCGTCGCCCTGATCCCGGGCGTGGGCCTGCTGGCTTACCTGACCTGGCGGCTGCTCGGGACCTTTCTGACGCCCCGGGATCCGGCCCGGCGTCCAGCCGCCTGGAAGAAGCGTTTCACCGCAGTCCAGAGGCCCGAGGGTCTGCCGGCGCGCAAGTCGACGATCCCCGCCGCCGACCTCCTGCGCGAAACCATGCCCGAACTCGCGCAGGACGTCCGAGCGGATCCGAAACCCGATCGGATCGCCCTGCGCGTCGCCGCCGGCCCGCACGCCGCGCAGACCTTCACCCTGGCCCGGCTGCCCGCCACGATCGGCCGCGGGGTCGACGCCGGCATCCGGCTGGAAGAGGATCTCGGGGTCTCGCGGCGCCACGCCGAGCTTTACCGGCAGGCGGACAAGCTGCGCATCCGCGACCTGGGCAGCGCCCACGGCACCCTCGTCAACGGCTTCAGTATCAGCGACAAGGGCCTGGAGCCGGGGGATCGGATCCAGGTGGGGCTGACGGAAATGGTCCTGGAGACAGCAAACAGGAGCGATGGATATGCGTGAACCGGAAGGCGCGGCCGGATGGCACGCGCGCCCCGTCCGGCCGCGTCTGCCCTGGTCGTCCGAACCAGTGCGGCCGGCGGAGGTGGCGGAGGCCCTCACCCGGGCGATGCTCTCGCCGAAAACGATGCTGGAAGACGCCCGGTACAACAAGATCGTCGCCAACCGCTTCCTGATCGAGGTCGATCCCGAGAACCACGCACAACGCTACGCCCTGATCGAACCGCGGCTGCTGGCGCAGTGGCGGGAAGGGCTCCTGGAAGCCTTGTCGACGGCTAACAGCCGCCAGGGGCGCCGCGAGTTCCGGTTCGGCGGGCGCGTGTCCCTCGAACTCCGGGTTTCGGAAGACCTGGCGCCCGGGCAAGCCCGCGTGCTCGCCCGCATCGAGCCGGATCCCCCCGGCGAGGCTGCGCCCGGTTATCGCCTGGAATCCGTCCCCCAGGGAGAAGGCTGGCCGCTCCGCACTGGCATCGTCACCATCGGACGCGAACCGGCCTGCGAGGTGCACCTGGTAGACCGGACCGTTCAGGAGAAACGGCTGGTGAGCGGACAGCATGCCTACCTCCAATGCGACGAGGGCCAGGTGTGGCTGTTCGACGGCACCCCGGCCGGCCAGCCTTCGACCAACGGCACCTACGTCAACGGGGACCGCGTTCCCGCCGGCGGGCGGCAGCTCCGGGACGGAGATTTGATCGTGCTGGCCGCCCTCGATCCCGACGACCCGCGCCCGGACACCCCGGGGGCCGCCGCCCTGCGCTTCCTCGCCGCAGACGAGACCGCCGATGGATCTGTTTAGCATCCACACCCTGCTGTTCGCGTTCAAGTGGGTCTTCGTCGGATTGATCTATCTCGCGCTGATCGTGGTGGTGATCACCGTCCGGCGGGAGATGGGGCTGCGGTTGGGCGCCGGACGGCCCCTGCCCGGTTCCGCACCCGGGAAGTTGATCGTCCTGGACCCCGGCGGGGCCCCGGGCGTGCTGGCCGGGAGCGCCATCCCGCTGCGCTCGGAGAACAGCCTGGGCGCGGAGCAGGACAACGATATCGTCCTCGAGGACTCCTTCGTCTCCGGACACCACGCGCGCCTGCGCTGGGACGGCGCGGAATGGTGGTTGGAAGACCTGGGCAGCCAGAACGGTACCTTCGTCAACCAGCGCCAGTGCCGGCCGTATAAACCGGAACCCGTCCCGCCCGGCGCGGCGCTGCGCCTGGGGGAAATGCAGTTCGAGCTCGCCGAGTGATGCTGAGCCGCACACGCCATCCCGGCCGGAACACCGAGGCGGTCCTGCTCGCCCTCGTCATCACCGTCCTGGCCCTCGGGCTGGCGTTGACCTCCGTCGGTCTGCAGCTGCGGCAGGATCTGCACCCGCTGGCCGGGCTACCGGGGCTGGTCCCGCCGGTTGCGCTCGTGGCGGCGCTGCTGGCCGGGGCCCACTTCTTATTGCGGCTGCGGAGAAGGACGATGGAGCAGATCCTGCTTCCCATCGTTAGCCTGCTTTTTGCCCTGGGGCTGATTGCCATCTACCGGGTGCGGGGCGCCGAAGGAGTCTGGCAGCAGCTGCTGCGCGGGTTCGTCCCCGGCATGGGCATCCTGATGCTCTTCATCTGGCGGCCGCAGGTCGTGGAGACCATGCGGCGTTGGACGCTGCCGCTGAGCCTGATCGGCCTGGCGCTACCGATCGCGACGGCATTCTTCGGGGTGGTGGACGAGACCGGGGCGAGGCTGTCCTTGCGGCTCGGCCCGCTCCCGCCGATCCAGACCTCGGACATCATCAAGATCGCCCTGATCTTCTTCCTGGCCTGGTACATCGAGCGGGAGGGGCGGGAGGCGACCGGCCGCGCCCGGATCGTGCTCGGCGGGCTGCGCCTGCCGGCCGTGCGCCACCTGCTCCCGGGGGGGATGTTCGTCGTCCTGGGCACGCTGGCCCTCGTCCAGATGCGGGACTACGGAGCGGTCCTGATCCTGACGATCCTGTTCGCCGGGATGCTGTATGCCGGGTTCGAGACCCGGGTCTTCGCCACGGTCGGTTTGCTCGGGCTCGGGCTTGCCCTCCTGGCAGGCGCCGTGCTTTCGGTGACATGGGAAGTGCCGATCGTGATCCGCTATCGTTTCATCGCTTTCGTGGATCCCTGGAGCGATGCCCCTTTGCTGCTGGACGGCGAACCGACCGGGATCACGGTCGCCGAGGGGCCGGGCTACCAGATCCAGCAATCGATCTATGCGACCATCGCCGGCGGGCTGACGGGCACCGGCCTCGGGTTGGGGACTCCCTCATACGTCCCGCTGGCGCATTCCGATTTCATTTTCGCCGTCGTTCTGGAGGAGATGGGGGCGGTGGTCGGGCTGCCGGCGCTGTTCCTGTTCGCCGTCGTCATGCTGCGGCTGCTGCGGCTGGCCGCCGTCCTGCCCCGGGTCCAGGAGTTCGAGCGGCTCGTCCTGGTTGGGATCGGCATCCACCTGTTCGTCCAGGTTTTCGTCATGGTCGGCGGTACTCTTAACCTGCTGCCGCTCACCGGGGTCACGATCCCCTTCATGAGCCTGGGCGGGGCCGCGCTGATCGTGAACCTGGCCGAGATCGGGATCGCCCTGGGTCTGGCCGCCCGGCTTGAGGAGGCCAGGCGTTGAGGCTGAGCGGGCGACTCTGGATGCTGGGGAACGTCTTCACCCTGGCGATGGTCCTGCTCTCGGGGCGGGTAGTGTACTGGCAGCTCGTCCGCGGCGACGAGCTGCGGCCGGTGACCCCTTCGCTGGCGGCGGCGCAGGCCTACATCCGGATCCTGGAGGGAGAAACGGCCGAACAGCAGCTCATGGCCGAATACCTGGCGGGGCGCAGCCCGTTCGAGGCGCTGCCCCAACCTGTGATCCAGCGTACGCAGGACTTCCTGGCCCGCATCGAGCGCGGCGCGATCTTCGACCGGAACGGGCGCGTCCTGGCCGCCGGGGAGGCCGGAGCGGGCGGGGATACGGTTCGCTGGTACAGCGAGCCCTCCCTGTCCCCCGTTCTGGGCTACCTCTCCGGATTGGGAATGGGCATCGCCGGGCTCGAACTGACCTTCAACGACGACCTGCTCGGGCTGACCCGCCTGGACGCCCAGTTCGCGCAGGCCACCGGAAGCGGGTTCGCCGGGAGCGACCTGGTCCTGACCATCGACAGCCAGGTGCAGCGGGCCGCCGCCGAGGCGCTCCAGGGCCGGGCGGGCGCCGCCGTCGTCCTGGACGCACACACCGGAGCGATCCTGGCAATGGTCAGCAGCCCGCACGTCGACTCGAACCGGATGCAGGACACGGCCTACCTGGCCGAACTGGCCGAGGGCTGCGGAGAGGGCACGGCTTGCGAAGGGATCTTTGTCAACCGCGCGACCGGAGGCCTTTTCATCCCCGGATCCACCTTCAAGACCGTCACCTTGATCGCGGCCCTCGATACGGGGCAGGTATCGGAGGCAACGGTTTTCAACTTCGGCCAGCAGCGTTCCGGACCGGACGGTCCTTACTACGTCTACGAGGTCGACGGCGCCGAGATCCCCGACCCCAACCACGCCGAAGCGCAGCTCAGCCTGGAGCTATCGTACGCCAAATCCGCCAACGCGGCCTTCGCCCGGATTGGGGACGAGATGCCGCCGGAAGTCCTGATCGATTACGCCGCCCGGCTGGGGTTCGATCCAGGCCCCGGCCAGGTCCTTCCGCTCGAATTCCCTTACACCCAGAGCCGACTGGTGGGCGACCCGGAAGCGATCCGGGTGAACAACTGGCTGCGAGCGGTGACGGCGATGGGCCAGGGGGAACTGCAGACCAACCCCTTGACGATGGCGATCGTCGTCCTGGCCGTGCTGAACGGAGGCGACCTGCCGCTGCCGTACCTGGTCCAGACGGTGCTCGGCCCCGATGGGGAAGTGGTCCGGGAGCACGAGCCGCAGGTTCGGACCGGTCTTTTCAGCGAAGAGACCGCCCGCCTGGTGGAGGGGATGATGATCGCCGTCGTCGAGCAGGGCAGCGGGCGCAACATCCAACTCGAAGGGATCACGGCCGGCGGGAAGACGGGGACCGGCCAGGTCGGCCCCGGCGAGCTTCCCCACGCCTGGTTCATCGGTTTTGCCGAACAGGGCGACCGGTCCGTCGTGATCGCCGTGATCGTGGAGAACGCCGGGGAAGGGCACGACGTGGCGGCCCCGATCTTCGCGACGCTGGCGGATGTAGCCATCCGGCAGCTGGGCAAGCCGGTGGCGGAAGTGGTGGCGTTCGAGCAGGAGACGATCGAGGCGGAAGCCCCGGGACCCCCGCCGGCGGACATCCCGTACAACCCCGAGCGGGGCAACATCCTGACGACCTCCGGGATCTGCGCGTCCGGGGACGACGCCGAAGGCTCGGGAATGTGGGTCTGGCCCGTCAACCCCGAGCACCGCTCGATCGTGGGCGGCGAGTTCGAGCCGATCCATCCGGGGGTCGACCTGGGGGCTCCGCCCGGGGCGCCGGTGTATGCGGCGAATTCCGGGCAGGTGATCTATTCGGGCTGGTCGAGCGTGGGCTATGGGAACACGGTGATCATCGCGCACGGCAACGGCTACACATCGCTCTATGCGCACCTGAGCCAGATCGGAGTCGCGTGCGGGGAGCACGTCACCGCCGGGGAAACGATCGGGCTGGCCGGGGACACGGGGAACGTCTTTGGGCCGCACCTGCACTTCGAGGTGCGAGTCCCGAGTGGGTACATGGATCCGCTGGCCGTCCTGCCGCCCGAATAAGTGCCCAAAAAAAAGAAAAGCGCTCGGCGCTGCCGGGCACCGGGTGGATCGGGCGTGGGTGGGATGGAGGGAAAATCAGGTTCGGACATCGGCAGAACCGATTCAAACAAAAAGAAACAGCGCTAGCGCAACGGCCGCCGGCAGCGCCTGGATGAGGAGGATCCGGCGGCTGACGGTCAGCCCGCCGAAAACGCCGGCCACGATCACACAGGCCAGGAAGGTCATTTCGGCTCCAGCAGGTCCCACAGGTTCCCGTACAGGTCCTCGAAGACGGCCACCATCCCGTACGGCTCTTCCCTTGGTTCGCGCACGAAGCGGATTCCGCGCTCGACCATTTCGTCGTAGTCGCGCCGGAAATCATCCGTGTACAAAAACAGGAACACCCGCCCCCCGGTCTGGTTGCCGATCGCCGCCTCCTGCTCGGGCGTCGTCGCGCGGGCGAGCAGGAGCGAAGGCCCGTTGGAGCCGGGCGGCGCGACCCGCACCCAGCGTTTGTCCTGCTCGGGCTGGTACGTGTCCTCCACCAGCGTGAACCGGAGCGTCCGGGTGAAGAACGCGATCGCCTCGTCGTAATCCCGCACGACCAGGGCGACGTGGGCGATGGTCTGTTTCACATTCTCCTCCGGAAGCGAATGGGCGAATGGGCGATATTCGCCTAATCGCCCATTTGCCCATTCGTTTCGCTACGGCGTCTCCGTCGGCTCCGGCTCCGGGGTCGGGACCGGGGTCGCGGGGGTGGTGGGGACCGGATCGGGCGGGCCGATCTGCGGCAGCGGGAACAGGAACGGGTTGTCGGCCGGGAGCAGCATCACGCTGATATTGCCGGCCAGCTTCTGGATATATTCCAGGATCAGGACGTCGGGGTTGTCTTCGATCGCCTGGCCGAGGAGCAGGAGTGCGGTGGCTTCCGCATCGGCCTGGATCAGCCGGGCGTCGGCCTCGGCCTGGGCGCGGATCACGGTCGCCCGGGCCTCGCCTTCCGCCCGGATGGCGGAGGCGTCCGCATCACCCTGGGCGACGGCTCGGGCCTGGTTGGCCTCCTGCTCGCGCTGCTGGACGACGAACTCGGCCCGCAAGGCCTCTTGCTCGGCGATCTGCTTCTGCTCGACCGAGACGGCGTACTCCGGGGAGAAGGCGATGTTCCGCAGGACGAAATCGACCAGCAGGAAACCGCCTTCCTCCAGCACGACGGCCATCTCCTCTGCCATGATCTGCGTCACTGCGGTCCGTTGGATGCTGTATACGTCTTCGATGTTGTAGATCGCAACCGCATCCCGGATGATCCCGCGCGCCTGCGGGCGGATGAGATCGTTCAGGTAATTGTTCTGCCAGAAGAGATGCACGTCGACCACCCGGAACGGGTCGATCTGGAAGATGACCGAAGCGTCCACATAGACGATCTGGCCGTCCTTGGTCCGAGCCTCGACAGCGTCATCGCCCACGCTGAGCTGCTGTTCTTCCGAATCCGTGGAAGACATCGTGTACGTCTGCCTGGAGACGGGGTAAGTGACCACATTTTCGAAATAGGGGACGATCCAGCTCAATCCACCCAACAAGGCGTCTTCGCGCACGCCCTGGCGTCCGGGGATGGCCGAGATCACCACGCCGCGATTCTGCGGCTGGACGAAGATCAGCGACTGGCTGATCGTGGTGAGGACGACGGCCAGGATAATAGTGCTGACGATCAGGGTGGTCGAGCTGTTGAGCCGGCTGCCGCGGGAGACCCGCAGCACGGCAAGCAGGACGACCCCGATGACCAGCAGCCAGGATACCCCGGCGACGGCGCCGATTGCAGTGGAAATGTCCATAGATGTGCTCCTTGGTAGCGATGTAAATTGAATATCACGCCGGGGGTATAGCCCCCGGCGTGATATTCAATTTTTAACCCTTATTTCATTGCCCGGTCTGTTTTCCCATGATACCATGCCCCCGTGACCGCCAACTTAGGAAGGATATTAGAGTTCCGCCTGGAGCCGGACGGGCATCGGACGGTCCGGATCGGCTGCGATCCGAAGGCGGCGCCCGCGCCGGGGAGGTACCTGCTGGCCGACCTCCCCGCGGACCTGGACTCCCTGCTGGCGGCGGCGCTTTTTTCCAGCCTATCGTTCCCGGACGGCTTCCTGGCGGCCCCGCTCGATGGACCGCTGCCGCCGGCCTGGGAGCTCGGCGCCGAGCTACGGCTGCGCGGGCCGCTGGGGCGCGGCTTCAACCTCCCGCCGGCCGTCCGCAACCTGGCCCTGGCCGCCGCCGGGGACACGGCCGCCCGGCTGCTGCCGCTGGTCGAGCGGGCCGGCAGCGCGGCCCTGTTCACCGACCTGCCGGTCCCGGACCTGCCGACTCGGGTCGAGGTCCAGCCGCTGGCGGCGCTCCCGGAGGCGCTGGGTTGGGCCGATTTCGTCGCGGTCGATATCCCGCTGGGGCGGGTCGAGGACCTGGGAGGGATCCTGGGGGAACCGGCAGCGTTACCGGTAACGCTGCCGGCCGGGCAGGTGCTGGTTCACGGGCCGATGCCGTGCGGGGGGTTGGGGGAGTGTGGGCTGTGCGCGCTCCCGGCGGGGCGGAGATCGATTCTGCTTTGCGTGGAGGGGCCGGTGTGTGACTTGAGATTGATATTGCAGAGATGAGACCGGCAGGCGGTGCACCCGCCTGCCGGTCTCATCTCTCCAAATTTTGTATGAACATCCTCCCCTTCTTCGCCCACCCCGACGACGAGACCATCCTCACCGGCGGCACGCTCGCCCTGCTGGCAAAACACGGCGCGCAGGTCCACTACCTGTGTGCGACGCGGGGGGAGGGCGGTGAAGTCGGGGATCCGCCGGTCTGCGCGGCCGAGGAGCTGGGGGCCGTTCGGGAAGCCGAACTGGTCTGCGCCGTGGGGAAATTGGGCGGGCGCAGCCTGACATTCCTGGGCTACGAAGACCCCCGCGTCGGGCCGGATGAAGCGCTGTATGCCTTCACGGACGACCTGACGGGGCTGGCCGGCCAGGTCGCCGCGACGGTCCGGCAGTTCGACATTGACGCCATCCTGACGCACGGCTCCAACGGCGAATACGGCCACCCGGCCCACGTGCTCTGCCACCAGGCCGCGCTCGTGGCGGCGATGTCGTTCCCGGAGGGCGAGCAGCCCGCCGTTTACACATTCTCGGCTTTTTTCGACGACCACCCCTACCCGCGGCTGCTCAACAAGGACGACCCGGCCGATCTCGTCATCGACGTCTCCGGGGTCCGCACTCAAAAGCTCGCCGCCGCCCTCTGCCACAAGACCCAGCACGCCCTGTTCGTGCGCAGGCGGTCCGAGGAAGTCGGGCGGCGGTTGACCGTAGAAGATGTGATCATCGAAACGGAGAGCCTCGGCAGGGCATTCGGGATATCGGCGAGGCTTGAGAAAGTGCTGCGAATGGGCGAATAGGCGAATGGGCAGGCAGACTCGCCCATTCGCCCACTCGCCCATTCGTTACGTCACCCCCGCAGCCACCTCCTCCCCATACCCCAACAGCGCTGCACGCATCTTCTCGCTCCGCCCTTCGGCATAGACTCTGAGAACCGGCTCGGTTCCCGATGGGCGGATCAGCAGCCAGGAGTCGTCCGCCAGGATGTACTTGGCGCCGTCCTCCGTGCGGATTTCGACAACAGACTCCCCGCCGATCGTAGTCGGAGCTTCTTCGACCAGCCGGTGCGTCATCGCCGCCTTCTGGACCGGACGGCTGAGCCGCAGATCGGTGCGGGCGTAGAAGGCCGGGCCGACCGAGGCGAGCAGGTCGTCGACCAGGTCTGCCAGGGTCCCGCCTGAAGCGGCGACGATCTCGATCAGCAGCAGGCCCATCAGCACCCCGTCGCCCTCCGGGATGTGGCCCTTGAACGAGATCCCGCCCGATTCCTCCCCTCCGATCAGGACGTCGTTGTGGAGCATATAGTCGGCGATGTAGTTGAACCCGACGGGGGTTTCGTGGATCGCCAGGCCGTAACCGGCGCACAGCCGGTCGAGCATGCGGGTGGTCGAGACTGTGCGGACGACGTCGCCGGTCAGCTTGCGGTTCTCGAAGAGATGCCGCAGCGCGAGAGCCATGATCTTGTGCGGGTCGACAAAGCGGCCGCGCTCGTCCATCGCGCCGATCCGGTCGGCGTCGCCGTCGGTGGCGATCCCGAAGCTGCCCATCCCGGCCGCGATCGCCCCGGCCAGCGCACCCAGGTGCTGGGCGATCGGCTCGGGATGGACCCCGCCGAAACCGGGGTTCAGCTCGCCGCGGATCTCGTGGACCTCGCAGCCCGTGCCCTGCAGGATCCCGCCGATCACGCCTTTGCCCGAGCCGTACATCGAATCGACCACGACGTGGCGGCGCTTCTCGCCGATCGTCTCGAAGTCGATCAGCGTCCGCAGGTGGTCGTAATAGGCCGGGACCGGGTTGAACTTCTTGATCAGCCCGGCTTCGCGAGCGCGGTCCAGGTCCATCAGGTTGGGGCCGCGGGCGCGCCCTTCGTTGTCGTTGAGGTAGATCTCGACCCGCCGGGCCTGATCCGGCAGCGATGAGCCGCCGTAGCTGGACTTGAGTTTGACCCCGTTGTAGCGCGGCGCGTTGTGCGAAGCCGTGATCATGACCCCGGCGCGGGCGCCCAGGTGCCGCACGGCGTACGAGATCGTCGGGGTCGGGGTGTGGGCCTGGGCCAGGTAAACGGTGTAGCCGTTCCCGGCCAGGACGCGGGCCACGTCCTGGGCGTAGCGGTCGGACAGGAAACGGGTGTCGAAACCGACCACCATCGCCTCGGAGGTCGGCTGGTATTTCTCAGGCGCGCCTTCGTTCCAGCTTTTCGAAGCGACGGCGTCGGCGATCGCCTGGGCCACCAGGCGCAGGTTGTGGAAGGTGAATGTGTCGGATATGACGGCGCGCCAGCCGTCGGTGCCGAAGTGGATGGGCATGGAGTCCTCCTCTGGAGTCCTGAGATTCTACCAGTGTCTTTGTGAAGGACACTGCACATCATAAAAATCAGTGCAATCCGTGTTGCCCCTCGAGTCCCCTTTATGAATTGCCCCAAATCCCCGATCCATGTAGAATGGATTCATGACCGCCGAGATCGGTTTCGAGAACCTCGCCTTCCGCCTGGCGCGCAACCGGCTCCGGAAGAGCCACCTGTTTAAGGGCCTGCCGGACGAAGAGATCGACCGCATCGCCGGGCTGTTCGAGACGCTGAACCTGGCCGCCGGCGACCGCCTTTTCAAGGAAGGCGACCCGGGAGACAGCTTCTTCTTCCTCCTGAACGGCCGGGTCATGGTCACCCACCACCAGGGTGAAGAGGAGGAACTGATCTCCACGCTGACTGCCGGCGACTTCTTCGGCGAAGGCGCCCTGCTGTTCGGAAACCCGCGCCGGGCCTCCGTCACCGCGATCGAAGACACCGCCCTGCTGCAGATGCGGCGCGATGACTTCGCCCTGCTGCTGCAGAACCATCCCGAGATCAAACAGGAGCTGGTCATCGTCAGTCACGGCTACGACATCGCCGGGCGAAAGCGCTTCGACTGGCTGGCCGAAGACGAAAGCCTGCACCTGGTCACCCGCAAGCACCCGATCATGCTCGTTTTCGCCCAGGTTCCCGTCGCGCTGATCTTCTTCGGCGGGATCTTCCTGCTGTACTACGGCTCTCAGATCGGGATGAACCCCCTGGCGTACAGCGGGATCGCCGTCGCCGCCGGTGCGATCCTGTGGGGCATCTGGCGCTATATCGACTGGGGCGACGACTACTACATCGTCACCGACAAACGCGTGGTCTGGCTCGAGGAGACCCTGCTGCTCTACGAGAGCATCCAAGAGGCGCAGCTGGTCGAGGTGCGCTCGGTCGATATCTCGACCGACCTGCTCCAGCGCATCTTCGGCTACGGCGATCTGCACGTCCGCACCTACACCGGCAACATCGTCATGCGCGATATCCCCCAGCCCGAACGGTTCAAGGCCCTGATCGAGGAATACTGGCAGCGAGCACTGATCGTATCGAGGCAGATGGAGAGCATGGAGGTCGACAACCGGCTGCGCGAGAAGCTCGGTCTGCCCGTCGGCCGCCCGGGGCGGAGGCGTCCGCCCCCATCCATCGAACCGAAGCGCTCGAAGCGGGCGGAGGAGAGGCCGGTCACCCAGACCATCTTCACCAACTTCCTCAAGATGCGCTACGTCGAGGGGGACAAGATCGTCTACCGCAAGCACTGGTTCATCCTGCTGGGCACGATCTGGCCGCCGACCCTGGGGTTGATCCTGCTGCTCTCGGGCGGGGTGTACGTGTTGGCCAACTTCCCCAACGAAGTGTTCAACCTGATCTTCACCGTCAGCTTCATCAGCCTGCTCGGATGGTGGATCTATAAGTACTGGGACTGGCGCGACGACCGGTACGAACTCACCCGGGTGGACATCACCGACCTCGACCGGACCCCACTCGGCCGGGAGAACCGCCAGACGGCCCCGCTCGAGAACATCCTCAGCCTGGAGCACGAGCGGGAGGGCTTCCTGGGGATCGTCTTCAACTTCGGCACCGTCTCGATCAATGTCGGGGACAAGACCTACGTTTTCGAAGGTGTCCACAACCCGGCCCGCGTCCGCCAGGAGGTCTCTGATCGCCAGCAGTCCCGCCGCAAACAGGTCGAGCGCGACCGGAGCATCCGCGACGAGGAGCGCCAGCTCGATTGGTTGGCCCGCTATCACAGGAACGCCCGCGAATTGTGGGAACAGCCCGAGGAGGAAGAATTGGAGGAGGATGGGTTTGAGTTGGAGTAGCCCGCGCGCGATCATTCCCAAAAATAAGGCGGGTGCGGGGCTTCGCCCCGCACCCGCCTTATTTTTGGATTAGAATAGCCCACCATGACCATCCGAGAAATCGTCACGCTCCCCGACCCGATCCTGCGGCGGAAGGCCCGGCCCGTCACGGATTTCAGCCCGGGGTTCCAGGAACTGGTCGACGACATGATCGAGACGATGCGCCAGGCGCCGGGCGTCGGGCTGGCGGCGCCGCAGATCGGGGTGCCGCTGCAGCTCTTCGTGGCCGAGTGGGGGGACGATGAGGATGACGAGGCGCCCAAGAAGGTCTACGTCTTCGCCAACCCGGAGCTCAAGCGTTTTTCTCGCGACACGCGGCTCGGGGTCGAAGGCTGTCTTTCGATCCCGGGGTTGGTCGGTGAGGTCGAACGCTCGTTGGGGGTGACGGTCGAGGGCCGCAACCGGCGCGGCCAGCCGCTGCGGGTCAAGGCGCAGGGCTGGCTGGCGCGCATCTTTCAGCACGAGACCGACCACCTCAACGGGGTCCTCTTCATCGACAGAGCCGACAGCGTCTGGCAGCCGGTCGAGGAGAATAGTTTGGAAAAATAGCCCCGTGGGGGGCGAAGCCCCCCACGGGGCTATTTTTCCATCATTCTCATGATTCTGACCCATCTCTCGCTGACCAGCTTCCGAAATTATGCCCGCCTGGACACGGAAGTCCCCTCCGGGACCCTGCTGCTGGTCGGGAGCAACGCCCAGGGCAAGACCAGCCTGCTCGAGTCGGTCTACATGCTGGCGACGCTCAGCTCGTTCCACGCCGAGAACGACCGCCAGCTGATCCACTTCGGGCTCGCCTCCGAGCCGCTGGCCGTGGCGCGGATCGTCGGCCGCTTCCGCAAGGGTGGGCGGGAGCACACGCTCGAGCTGCGGATCATCCGGGAGGGGAACGGTCTCGCTGCGCCGCGGGTCCGCAAGGAGGTCCTGTTCGACGGGCTCAAGGGTAAGCTCGGCGAGGCGGTCGGGCAGTTCAACGCGGTCCTGTTTCTGCCGCAGATGCTCGAAATCGTCGAGGGTTCCCCGGCCCACCGCCGCCGCTATCTCGACCTTGCCCTGGCCCAGGTGCTCCCGGATTACACCGCCGTCCTGTCGACCTACGGGAAAGCCGTCTCCCAGCGCAACGCCCTGCTCAAACAGCTGGCCGAGAACGGCGGCGACCCGGCGCAGCTGGAATATTGGGACGGCGAGATCGCCGGGCTGGGCGCCCGGCTGATCCACGCCCGGATCCGGGCGATCCGCGAGCTCGAAGCCGCCGCAGCCCCGATCCACCTGGACCTGACCCGCTCCGCCGAGGTCCTGCGCTTCGATTACCAGCCAGCCTACGACCCGCTCCCCGTCCCTGCCCGGCAGATCGCCCTGGGGATCGACGACCCGAAGGACCGGACCGGGCTGAGCATCGAAGAGATCGAGGCCGGGTTCCTGGCGGCGCTGGGGGAGCGACGGGCGGAGGAACTGGCCCGCGGCGCGACCGTCATCGGCCCGCACCGGGACGATCTTCGCTTCCTCAGCAACCGGATCGACCTGGGCGCCTACGGCTCGCGCGGCCAGGTGCGCACCGCGATGCTGTCGCTCAAGCTGGCCGAGGTGACCTGGATGAAGGGGAAGACGGGGCACTGGCCGGTCCTGCTGCTGGACGAGGTGCTGGCCGAGCTGGACGAGGCGCGGCGGGAGGACCTGCTCGGGCGAGTCGCCGGGATCGAGCAGACCCTGGCGACGACGACGGACCTGGGGCTGTTTGCGGAGGGTTTTGTGGAGAAGGCGGTGGTTTGGCGGGTGAGGGGCGGGCAGATTTCCAGATAAAGGAAAAAAGAAAGCTGCGGTCGGCTTCGCTGACCGCAGCTTTCTTTTTTCACAATGGTCTCTTCGTCGGTATTCCTACCCTGCGGGGATATTTCTCAGGCGTGTGGCGGACTTTCTCAAACACGAGCAGCGTGTGCGCCTCGGGGACGCCGGGGAAGCGGACCTCCCGGTGGTTCTTCAACTCACCGCCGAGCGTTTTCACCGCTCCGGCCGCGGCGCCGGCTTCCTCCAAACCATCCGCCCCTTTCTGGGCCAGCGCATGCCCGCCCACCCGCACCAGCGGAAGCAGGTACTCGGCCAGCACGGGCGTGGCCGCCACCGCCCGGGCGATGGCCCAGTCATAGGTCTCCCGGTGATCGGGGTCCTGCCCCAGCGTCTCCGCCCGTTCGGTCAGCACCGTCACCCCCTCAAGCCCCAATTCCTCCACGACAACCCGGCAGAAACCGGCCTTCTTTTCGACGGATTCGACCAGCGCCAGTTCGATTTCCGGCCGGACAATCTTGAGGACCAGCCCGGGGAACCCGGCCCCGGTCCCGACGTCTACCAGGCGGCCGATCGGGTCCGGCATCATGGAGAGGCAAGAAAGCGAATCGAGGAAATGCCGCACCCGGATCCCTTCCGGGTCCCGGACGGCGGTCAGGTTGAACCGGTCGTTCCAGCGGACGAGCAGGCCGGCGTACGCCTCCAGCGCGGCCAGCCGGTCCGGCGGGATCGGGATCCCGAGCAACTCCTCGCTCTCTTGCGGCAATTTCTCGAGCATCGGGTGAATTTTAACCGTAAAGACGGGCCGCCGGGCGGTAAAACCGCCCGGCGGCCCGTCTTTACGGTTTTTCTTCTTAACGCTCGTTGTCGCGGACGATCTGCCGGCGTTTCATCCGGCGCGTCGCTTTCTTGCGGGCCTCCCGGCGCGCCTCGCCCTTGGGGACGAACCAGCGCTTGCGCTTGGTCTCTCCAAGCGTCCCGGCTTTGATCACTTTTCTCTTGAAACGCCGGAAAAGGGAATCCGAGGTCTCGTTGGGGCGTAGGGTTACTGTGGTCAAGGATTTTGCTCCTGTGTTCTGGGTGGAAATGAGAACCCCAGGGCGGGGCTTCGTTCCGCCCTGGGGTTCTCATTTTGGCGAACATTTAATGAATGCGGCGGGAATTATACGTATCTGTACGATAAAAGTCAATCACGAGGGACTCGGTTATACTACCCCCTGCCTATGAAGAACGACCGCGAACGCTGGGAAGAGGAAATCCTTCGGCCTGCCCTCGAGCGTTTTCCGGAGCGGAAGGACGCCTTCCACGCCAGCTCGGTCGAGATGCCGCGGCTGGCGGCGCCGGACGACGGGGAGTGGGATCACGGCGGTAAACTGGGGTTCCCGGGCGAATACCCGTTCACCCGCGGCGTTCAGCCGACGATGTACCGCGGGCGGCTTTGGACGATGCGGCAGTACGCCGGGTACGCCGGCGCGGCCGAGTCCAATGCCCGCTACCGCTACCTGCTCGACCACGGACAGAGCGGGCTCTCGGTCGCCTTCGACCTGCCGACCCAGATCGGCTACGACGCCGACGACCCGGCCGCACTCGGCGAGGTCGGCAAAGTCGGAGTCTCGATTTCCTCATTGGAGGATATGCGGATCCTGTTCCACGGGATCCCGCTCGACAAGGTCTCGACCAGCATGACGATCAACGCCCCGGCGGCCGTCTTGCTGGCGATGTACATCGCCGTCGGGAAACAGCAGGGGGTCGAACCGGCGCAGCTGCGCGGGACGGTCCAGAACGATATCCTGAAAGAATACATCGCCCGCGGGACGTATATCTTCCCGCCCGAACCGTCGATGCGGCTGGTCACCGACGTGTTCGCCTACTGCCTGGAATGCGTCCCGCGCTGGAACACGATCTCGGTCTCCGGCTACCATATCCGCGAGGCCGGGTCAACCGCCGCACAGGAGATCGGGTTCACCCTGGCGAACGGGATCGCCTACGTCGAGGCCGCCCGGGCGGCCGGGCTCGACGTGGACGAGTTCGCCGGCCAGCTCTCCTTTTTCTTCAATGCGCACAACCATTTCCTGGAAGAAGTCGCCAAGTTCCGCGCCGCCCGGCGGTTGTGGGCACGGATCATGCGCGAGCGCTTCGCAGCCCGGGACCCGCGTTCCTGGACCCTGCGTTTCCACACCCAGACAGGCGGCTCGACCCTGACCGCCCAGCAGCCGGAGAACAACGTCGTCCGGGTGGCGCTGCAGGCCCTGGCGGCCGTCCTGGGCGGGACGCAGTCGCTCCACACCAACAGCCTGGACGAAGCCCTGGCGCTCCCGACCGAGAACGCCGTACGGATCGCACTGCGGACCCAGCAGATCATCGCGCACGAAACCGGCGCGGCCGATACGGTCGACCCGCTGGGCGGGTCCTTTCTCATCGAGCACCTGACGGATGAACTCGAACGGGGGGCTGAGGCGTATATCGGGAGGATCGACGAGCTCGGCGGCGCACTGTCGGCGATCGAGAAAGGCTATATCCAAACCGAGATCCAGGACGCTGCCTACCGCTACCAGCAGGCGATCGAGGACGGCTCGCAGGTCGTCGTCGGGATGAACGCCCACGTGACCGAAGACGCCCCGACGATCGAGACCCTGAAGGTTGACCCGGCCGTCGAAGCCGGGCAGCGGCAGCGGCTGGCCGCCCTGCGCCGCCATAGGGACGCTACCCGCGTCTCCGAACTCCGCTCCCGGCTGGCCGCCGCGGCCCGCACAGACGAGAACCTGATGCCGCTTTTCATCGAGTGCGTCGAAAACGACGTCACCCTCGGGGAGATCTGCGGCGCGCTTCGGGAGGTTTGGGGCGAATACCGGCCCGGCAGCTGGGTATGATCCGGCGAAACCGGGTGGCGCGCCGGGCTCCGCCCGACGCGCCACCCGGTTTCGCCCTTTGACAAACCATGGCAAACATCAAATCCATCAACCACATCGCCATCGTCGTCGACGATATCGACTTGGCCCTCGAGTTCTGGCGGGACGCGCTTGGGCTGGAGCTCTCTTACGTCGAAGACGTCCCGGATCAGAACGCCGTCGTCGCCTTCCTGCCGAGCGGGGAAGCCGAGATCGAGCTGGTCAAGCCGACGCTGGATGACTCGGGGGTCGCCCGTTATCTGCGTAAACGCGGCCCGGGACTGCACCACATCTGCTTCGAGGTTGAGGACATCGACGAGACGCTGGCCCGCCTGAAACGCCACGGGGTCATCCTGATCAACGAAGAGCCGACGATCGGGACGGGGGGCAAAAAGATCGCCTTCGTTCACCCGAAAAGCACCCAGGGCGTGCTGCTGGAGCTCTACGAGCTGACTGAGGCGGAGCCCGAGATCCGGCTGCACCGCGCCCGTGAACTGGCCGATCGGGTGATGTCTCGCGGGCAAACGGCGGTCACGGCCGCCTGGGGCTTTCTCCGTAACCTGCGCAACGGCGGCGATCTGCCCGAGGAGCAGAGGAACTAAATGGTTGACCGGGCCGCCCGGCTCGCCGGTTTCCCGGCGCACGGCTGGATCGGGCTTGGGCTGGTGGCCGTCATCTGGCCGGCCAACTGGATCCTGTCGGCTTCCGCGCCGGTCACGGCTTATCTGTTCTTCCCGCTCTGGCTGGGTTACGCCCTGGCGATCGATGCGGTCAACCTGGCCCGCCGGGGGACGTCGCTGCTGGAACGCAGCGTGAAAAAATATGTGGGGCTGTTCCTGGTCTCGGCCCCTGCCTGGTGGTTGTTCGAGGTGCTCAACTGGCGGATGCAGAACTGGCGATACGAGGGCCGGGAACTGTTCACCGATGTCGAGTATTTTTTCTTCTCGAGCCTGTCCTTCTCAACCGTTATCCCGGCCGTATTCGGGACGGCCGAGTTTATCGCCGGGACCCGCTTCGGACGCCGGGCCATACGCGGTCCGCGCCTCGGTCCGGATGCGCGCACGACGCGGTTCTTCGCGCTCCTGGGGCTGATCACCTTTGCGCTGATGATCGCCTGGCCGAATTTGTTCTTCCCGTTCTTCTGGCTCTCCCTCTATTTCATCCTGGCGCCGGTCAACGTATGGTTGGGGCACCGCTCATTGAGCGAGCGCACCCGCCACGGCGATTGGCGCCCCGTCGTCGCCCTGTGGCTGGGGACCCTGATCTGCGGTTTCTTCTGGGAGATGTGGAACTGGTATTCGTACCCGAAATGGATCTACGTCGTTCCCTGGGCCGATTTCCTGCACGTCTTCGAAATGCCCCTGCTCGGCTACGGCGGCTACCCGCCGTTTGGGATGGAGATCTTTGCGCTGTACCACCTGGTCGTTGGGCTGCTGGGTGGGAAGCGGACCGACTACGTCACCGCCGGACTGTTCCATAACGAATAAAAAGACCGGGGCTGCGGATCCTTCGATCCGCAGCCCCGGTCTTTTTATTCGTATCTCAACGCCTCCACCGGCTCCAGTGCCGCCGCCCGGTTGGCCGGGTAAATTCCAAAGAACAATCCGACCGCCGCCGAGAAGATCGTCGCCAGCAGCACGGCGTCCATGCCGATGACGGGGATGAAAACGGTGTCGCTCGCCGCAGCGACCTGCTGCACGATGGTCGAGATCAGCCAGCCCAGCCCGATCCCGATCACCCCGCCAATCAGGCTCAGCAGCGACGACTCGGTCAGGAACTGGATCAGGATGTCGGCCTTCCGGGCGCCCAGCGCCTTGCGCAGACCGATCTCCCGCGTCCGCTCCGTCACCGAGACCAGCATGATGTTCATGATCCCGATCCCGCCCACCAGCAGCGAGATCGCCGCGATCCCGCCCAGGAAGATCGTCAGCACCCCGGTGATGGTCGCAAAGGTCTCCAGGAACTCCTGCTGGGTCACGATCGTGAAGTCGTCCAGCCCGACCTCGGTGCGGTGACGGGCGCGCAGGATGGCGGCGATCTGCTCCTGCGCATCCGGGACCTCTTCAGCGCTGACGGCGGAGACCATGATCACATCGATCCGGTCGGTCCCGCGGCGCAGCAGCCGGGTCTGGGCCGTCGTCAGCGGCACCATGATCTGGTCGTCCTCGCTGGGGCCGAACCCGCCCCCGCCCTTGGCCTCCAGGACTCCGATCACCCGGAAAGGTTGTCCCTCGATTCGGACCGTCTCGCCGGTGACCGCCTCCGTCCGCCCAAACAGCGCCTCGGCGACGTTCGGGCCCAGCAGGACGACGGATGAGCGCCCAAGCATGTGGCCTTCATTGATGAACTCGCCTTCGCTGACGTTGTAGTTCCGGACCTGGGAGTAGATCGGGGTGACCCCCTGGATCTGGGTGCTCGTGCTCTCCCCCCCGAACGTGACCTCCCCGCCCCCCTGCAGCACCGGGGCGACCGCCGCCACCGCCGGCGCGGCGAACGGTTCCGCCAGGGCCTCCGCATCCCCCAGCGTGATGGGCTGCGGGTTTCGGACCAGTTCATCCCCGCCGCGGAACACGAACAGCAGGTTGGTCCCGATCCCCTGGATCGATCCGGTGATCGATTCCTCCGCCCCGCGCCCGATCGACAGCATCGCGATCACGGCCCCCACCCCGATCACGATCCCCAAAATCGTCAGCCCCGACCGCAGCTTGTTCGCGGCCAGGGATTCGAGTGCTTCGAAGAAGGCTTGCCAGATGGTCATATTTCCTCAATGACGAAAAATTGAATATCCGGACCGGGCAAAGCCCGGTCCGGATATTCAATTTTTCTTATTCCTCTACTACCCCATCCCGTATCCGAATCACCCTTTCCGTCAGCGCCGCGACTTCGGGATCATGCGTGACGACGATGACGGTGGTGCCGCGCTCGCGGTTGAGGCTCAGGAGCAGGTCCATGATCTCGTCGCCGGATTTGGAGTCGAGGTTGCCGGTCGGTTCGTCGGCCAGGATGATGGCCGGGTCGTTGACCAGGGCGCGGGCGATCGCGACGCGCTGCTGCTGGCCGCCGGACAGCTCGGTCGGGCGATGGGTCACCCGATCGGCCAGGCCGACGGCCTCCAGCGCCGCCCGGGCGCGGGTCCGGCGATCGCGAGTCTGCCCGGCGTAGCGCAGCGGGAGCTCGACGTTGGCCAGCGCCGTGGCGCGCGAGAGCAGGTTAAAGCTCTGGAAGACGAAGCCGATCTTGCGGTTGCGCACCAGCGCAAGCTGGTCGTCCCGGAGATCGGAGACGCGCTCGCCATCCAGAATGTACTCCCCCGAGGTCGGGCGATCGAGCGCTCCGATGATGTTCATCAGGGTCGATTTCCCGGACCCGGACGGGCCCATGATGGCGACCACTTCGCCGCGCCGAACCTGCATGGACAGCCCTCGCAGCGCGTGGACTTCCACCTCGCCCATGCGGTAGACCTTGGTCAGGTCGGTGGCGGTGATGACGGATTCGTTTTGCTGATCCATATCATTCAATACCCTGGAAAAACGATGGACAACCGGGGCAGAGCCCCGCCCGCCCATCATCTTTTCAACCGTTAGGGTGGCCCTCCCTGGAAAAAGCCCGAGAAGTCCGTCGGCGGGTTGAGGACGATCGTGTCGCCTTCCTCCAGGCCGCCGCCGGCCACCTCGCTGTAATTTTCGGAGGAGGCGCCCAGGAGAACGTTCACCGGGGACGGCAGACCGGTGGCCGGGTCCAGGATATAGACCACGCGCTCTCCCTCCAGCACCCGCACGGCCCGGTTCGGGACAAGGAGGACGTCCGCGAGCTGGCTGATCACCAGGTTGACCCCGGCCGTCATGCCCGGGCGGACGTCCTCGTCCGCATCGAGCAGTTCGACGGTCACCTTGAAGCTCACCACGCCCTGGACCGTGGTCCCGACCAGGGCGACCTCGGTCACCACGCCGTGGTATTCGCGGGCCAGGACGGCGTCGAAGGTCAAGACGGTTTCCTGTCCCACTTCGATCCGGTTGATATCGACTTCGGAGACTTCCACGTCGACGAACAGGTGGGAGAGGTCGTCCAGCCGGAAGGCGACGCTCCCGGCCGTGACCAGGTCGCCCGGTTTGGCCGTGATCTCGGAGATCACGCCGGAGAACGGGGCGGTGATGAAAGCCGAGTCCAGGGTCGCCTGCGCGGCGGCCACGCGGGCCTGGGCAGCGGCGAGGTCGTCGGGGTCGGGACCGGCCAGAATATTGGCGTAGTACTCCTCGGCATCCGCCAGTTGGGCATCCAGCAGGGCGATCTGGGCCGGGCTGGGGCCGTCTTTGACCTGTTCGTAATCCCGCTGGGCTTGCAGGAGTTGGGCCTGCGCAGTGGCCAGCGCCGCCTCGGCCTGGGCGATATCGAACGGGTTCCCGGTCGATAGCAGGCCGTTGAGCGTGCGGACCGCGGCGTCGTAGTTCTGCTGGGCGGCGGACAGGTTGGCCTGCAGGTTGGCCCGGATCAGATTGTCCTCCGGCTTGTCGGCATAGGGCTCGAACAGCTGCCTGGCTCGGTCGAGGGCGTCCTGGGCCAGGATCACCTGGGCTTTTTGGGCGTCGATGGCAGCCTGGCCGGCCGGGGTCTGGATGATCCGGAGCCGGGTCCCGGCGTCCTCGACGGCTTTCTCGGCGTCGGCGATGGCCTGGAGGGCCAGGGCCTGCTGCAGTTCGGGGTTCAGGGCGTCGTCAAGCGCCTGGCGGGCCTCCTCAACGGCGATGAGCGCCTGGGCTTCCTGCAGGACCGAGTTCTGGAGGTCCTCGAGCGCCTGCTGCGCGCTGACCAGGTCGGCCTGCGCCAGGATCACGTTCTGTGGCAGGGTGGTCTGGCGAATGGCGGCCAGCAGATCCCCGGCTTCGACAGCGTCCCCGGCCAACACGCCGACTTCCCCGACCGTCCCGGAGGTTTGCCAGACGAGGACGGCCCCCTGGCTGGAGCGGACAACCCCGGTTGCGCCGACGGTGGCGACCAGGTCGCCGCGTCCGGCGGGCTCGGTCTGCAGCCCGGCCAGGGTCGCGGCCCGCTGCTGGTCCGACCGGTAAAGACCAAAGGCGTACAGGCCGCCGCCGAGGACGATGACGAGGAGGATGAATGTGAGGAATCTTTTCATGGGGGCTCTAGGGAAGCTGGTTGGCTGGTTGGCTGGTTATTCTTAACGTGGATTACGGGGCGGATATTCGGTTTGAAGGTTTGGTTTGGGCGAATGCGGCGCGCAGCACGGCCAGGCCATCGATCAGTTTGCGGCGCTCGTCCGGGCTGAGGGCCCCCAGGACGGCGGCCAGGTGGACGACCGCCTCTTCCATGATCCGACGCAGCAGCGCTGCGCCGGTTTCGGTGAGCACGATCACGACCCGGCGGCGGTCCTCCTCGGACGGGGAGCGCCGGACAAAGCCGTGCTCGGACAGCGTCGAGATTGTCCTGGACATGGTCGGGAGGGTGACGTTGTGCTTCTCCGCCAGTTCGCTCAGGCTGTGCGGCCCCTCGGTCAGCATGAACAGCAGCGGGAAATGGCCGGGGCTCGGGAGCTCGGCGGGTTTCCCCAGCTGGGTACGCAAGGTCCGCATGACGAGAGGCAAAATCTCAAGGATCTCGCGGGCGGCAAACGTCGGGTCATCGATCATCAGTTAGTTAGCTCCGCTAATTGTTAGGAGAGCGAATTATAAGCACTTTTTGCAGTCCGTCCGCCAGAACCGGGCCGTTCTTATCGAATCCTAATTTCTTGTGAGGGGCGAATTTTGGGGGTGGCTGTGCAGGGCTGCGCCTTGCACAGCC
>DATKDL010000123.1:0-7960 GCA_035512695.1 Anaerolineales bacterium
CATCGACCTGGCCGGGATGGCCGCCGGCGCGCTGCGGATGCCGGTCTGGCAGTTCCAGCTCTGGTGCCTGGCCGGCAAGCTCCCCAAGATGGTCCTGGTGGCCTGGTTGGGGACTCTTTCGGTCGAATGGATCGAACGTCTCTTCCTCTTGCAATAAAAATCGGATGGCCGGCGGGAGGGCTGCCCCCCCCACCGCCCATCCGATTTCCAATTCTACGAAAGGATCCATCATGGCGACAACCGTTGAAATCCACCAATATCTTGAAAACCACCTCGACGAAAGCCTCGCCGAGCTGAAGACCTACTGCGCCCAGCCCAGCGTGGCGGCGACCGGCGAAGGGATCGAAGCGTGCGCCGTGCTGACGGGGGAGATGCTGCGCAAGCGCGGCTTCGAGGTCGAGCTGATCCCGACCGGCGGCTCGCCGGTCGTGTACGGCTTCCGGCCCGGCCGGAGCGAGAAAACGCTCCTGTTCTACAACCACTACGACGTGCAGCCCGCCGACCCGCTCGAGCTGTGGGACAGCTCGCCGTTTGCGCCGGAGGTCCGGGATGGGAAGATGTACGCCCGCGGCGTCAGCGACGACAAGGGCCACGTGACCAGCCGGCTGTTCGCCCTGGACGCCCTGCTGGCGGAGGAGGGCGACCTGCCCTGCGGCGTCAAGTTCCTGATCGAGGGCGAGGAGGAGATCAGCAGCCCGCACCTCGGGCCGGTGATCCGAGAGAACCTTGAGAAATTCGCCGCCGACGTCTGCATCTGGGAGTTTGGCGGGGTGGACTACCTGGAATCTCCGGGGCTAACCCTGGGGATGCGCGGGATCTGCTACGTCGAGCTTTCGGTCGAGACGGCCTCGCAGGACGCCCACTCGGGCCTGGGCGGATCGATCTTCCCGAACGCCGCCTGGCGGCTGGTCTGGGCGCTGCGGTCGATCAAGGGCAACGACAGCCGGATCCACATCCCGGGTTTCTACGAGAATATCGTGCCGCCGACCGAGCGGGACATAGCCATGCTGGCCGCCCTGCCGCCGCGCATCGACGACCTCCGGGGTCGCTACGGGGTGAAATCATTCCTGGACAACACGGAGGACGAACTGGAACTGCGGATCAAAGAGGTATTCGAGCCCTCCGCAACGATCTGCGGCCTGGACGCCGGGTACCAGGGCAAGGGATCCAAGACCGTCCTGCCCCACCGGGCCTCGGCGAAAATGGATTTCAGGCTGGTGCCGGACCAGCGGCCTGAGGACATCTTCGAGAAGCTCCGCCGCCACCTGGACGCCGAGGGCTTCGACGACGTCCACCTGCACTACCACGGCGGGACGACCCCGGCCCGCAGCGACCCGGACGACCCGTTCTTCAAGCTCGTCATCGATGCAGCCGGGCCGATCTACGACAAACCGGTCCACATCGAGCCGATCATCGGCGGTTCCGGGCCGAGCTCGTATTTCATCCACGACCTGGGGCTGCCTGTGGCGACCTCCGGGGTCGGCCACCCCGGCTCCCAGGCGCATGCGCCGAACGAGAATTTGCGGATCGATCTGTATCTCAAGGGGGCGAAGCATGCGGCGAGTATTTTGAAAAATTTCGGCGAAAACGGGTGATCGGGCGGGTGAAACCCGCCCGATCACCCGTTTTCGCCGGACTCGCCCGCGAGCGGCGGCTCGATGATATGCCCACCCAGGTCGCCCAGTTCGAAGTTCTCCAGACCCTGCATCCCCAGCATGGCGACCAGCTCGCCGCCGTGGTGAATGTCGTGCGCCATGATGCGCCAGAGGACCCACTGGTAAGGTATGGCATAGTCCTGGCCGCGCCAGGTGTGGCGGAAGGTGCGCTCCAGATCGGCGACGGTCCACTCCTTCAGGGTCCGGTCGATCATCTCCCCGGACGCTTCCAGCCAGCCGGTCAGCGCGGCGGGGTCGTCCGCCGCGACGACGGCGTCCTCGATCACATAGCGGTTGCCGTGGGGATCCTCTTCCCAGTCCTTTATCCGATCCGCCAGCGCCCGGCTGCCGGGGGCGTCCATCCTCAGGAACCAGTCGATCCGGCCGAGGGCGATGTGCCGGACCAGCTCACCGACCGGGCGCAGGTGCGGCGCCGGGCGCCAGGCGAGCTGCTCGGGCGTGAGCGGGGAGACAGCGGAAAGGAGGGCTTGCTGGTGTCCGTCCCAGCCGCGGTAGACAGAATGGAGGTTGTTGGTTGTCATGGGTGTCTCATCCTGGGGCGAGCTCCTGGAGCCGGTTCCTTTCAGTGCGACCGCCGGGGGCTGCCCAGCATCTCATCGACCTTCAGCACCGTCCGCCAGTTCCGCCCGGTGACCGGCGACCCGGCCAGCCGGTCGAGGAGCGCCGGGGCCAGCTTCGAGCGCCCGGCCCCGCTTGCATAGTGGACCCAGAGAGCGCCGGCGGCCAGGGCGACCCGCTCCCCACCTTGTGCCCGTTCCTGCAGCGCTTCGACGGCGCCGGGATCAGGGGAGAACTTTGAAAGCAGGAGGTGGACGAAATTTGGCTCGCGCTCGGATGCACCAGGGAACGGGTTGGCAAGGATGTATCCGGCCCAGTCGGCCGCCGTGCGGACGATGACGGGGATCTTGAAACCCATCCTATCCCGGATCGCCATTTCGAGGGTCTTTTCGAGCGCGGCGGGTTCGCCTTTTGCATGGAAGAGGATGTTCCCGCTCTGGATGTAGGTCTGCACATCCGCCCAGCCCAACTGTGTGCAGAGGCTGCGCAGGTCCGTCATCGGGACTTTGTTGTGGCCGCCGACGTTGACGCCGCGTAAAAGGGCGATCAGACGATCATCCACTCCCCTTTCCCCGCTTTCGCCAAATCCCTATCGCCAGCCCGGCGGTAAGCCCGGAGACCAGGCCCAAAAGGAAGATCGATCCCAGGTCGAAGTAAGTCACATCGACCAGCAGGACCCGGATCAGATCATCGATGATCGAATATGCCCGGAGCGCCGCCAGGACGGCGACGATCAAGAGGCCGGTGATTTGATAGCGTTTCATGAGAATCCTCCCCCCGAATTATACGCCCTGATGCTGTTAGAATCGACTCGGGCAGCACCGGATCGCACCGGATCGCACCGGTTCCGCCTCGAGCGGACGCGGCACAAATCACGATCCGGCGCAGGAACTCTATTGATACTTTGTATCACTCTAGGCAGGAGAGCCGCATCTTCACAAACCTGGGCCTGGCCCCGCCGTGGTGGGAGCTGAGCCTATATCTCAAAAAAGATGTTTGAGCGTGCGGAGCACGCTCAAACATCTTTTTTGAGTGACGTCTCATCTGAGGAAACAATTTAATGATGCAATTCAACTCACGTCGCTCCCCCGTCCTCGGAACCCGGGGCATGGTCGCCACCAGTCAGCCGCTGGCGGTTGCGGCCGGGCTGGAGGTGCTGGCGGCGGGCGGGAACGCTGCCGATGCCGCCGTGGCGACCGCCGCCGCCCTGAACGTCACCGAACCGACCTCCACCGGGATCGGCGGGGACGCCTTCGCCCTGTTTTTCGACGCCGCGACCGGCGCGGTCCGTTCGCTGAACGGCTCCGGCCGGGCGCCGCGGGCGCTGACGTTGGAGCGCTTGAAACGGGATACGGGCGGCGACCTCCCGGCGACCCACCCGCATACTATCACCGTCCCGGGGGCGTGCAGCGCGTGGTGCGAGATGGTCGAACGCCACGGCCGGCTGGAAATGGCGGCCGTCCTGGCGCCGGCGATCCGGCTGGCGGAGGAGGGTTTCCCCGTCGCCCCGGTGACGGCCTATTTCTGGGAGCGCAGCGCCGGGCGGTTGTTGGCGAAAGCCCCCAACGGCGGCGAGCTGCTGATCGACGGCCGCGCCCCGTTCGCCGGGGAGCTTTTCCGCAACCCGGGGCTGGCGCGGACCTTCCGGCGGGTCGCCGAAGGCGGGCCGGCGGCCTTCTACGGAGGCGAGATCGCCGAGGCGATCGCCGCCGTCCTGGGGTCGGTGGGCGGGTGCATGACGGCGGGCGACCTGGCGGCGCACCGGGCGACCTGGGACGAACCGATCTCCACCACCTACCGAGGCCACCGGGTCTGGGAATGCCCGCCGAACGGGCAGGGGCTGGCGGCGCTGATCGCCCTGAACATCCTGGAGGGCTTCGATGTCGGCGGGACCGGGCTGGACTCGGTCAACCGGCTGCACTGGATGATCGAAGCGATGCGGCTGGGGTTTGCGGACGGGAACTGGTACATCGCCGACCCGGAGACGGACCCGGCGCCGTTGGAGGCGCTTTTATCGAAGGACTACGCTGCCGAACGGCGCAAGCGGATCGACCTCGACCGGGCGGCGGTCGACCCGGTCCGCGGCGCGCCCGCAGCCGGATCGGACACAGTCTATTTGAGCGTCGTCGACGGGGAAGGAAACGCCTGTTCGTTTATCAACAGCAATTACATGGGTTTCGGCACCGGCATCGTCCCGCAGGGCTGGGGGTTCACCCTGCAAAACCGCGGCCACGGGTTCAGCCTGGACCCGGCGCATCCGAACGCGCTGGCGCCGGGGAAGCGGCCCTACCACACCATCATCCCCGGGCTGATCACCCGCCCGGGCGACGGGCGGAAGGAGCTGCACGCCTGCTACGGCGTCATGGGCGGCTACATGCAGCCGCAGGGCCACCTGCAGATGTGCGTCGCCCTGCTCGACGACGGTCTCGACCCCCAGGCGGCATTGGACCGGCCGAGGTTCTGCATCGAGGGCGGGGCGGCGGGCGGGGCGGTGTCGCTGGAGGCGGGGATCCCGCAGGGGGTGGTGGAAGCGCTGGCGGAGATGGGGCACGCCGTGAACGTAAGGGATGGCTGGGGTCGGTCGATCTTTGGGCGCGGGCAGATTATCTTGCGGGATGAGGCGGGGGTATTGACAGGCGGGAGCGACCCGCGGGCGGATGGGGTGGCGATGAGTTTGTAGGGCTTTGTATCCGGGTCGCTTTGATTATTTTTCCGACAAAATAAGGGTCGTCGAGCTTCGCTCGACGACCCTTATTTTGTCACCATCTGTGCTGCGGGCGAAGGATTCGAACCTCCACATACGGATTCAGAGTCCGCTGTCCTACCGTTAGACGAGCCCGCAATGGGGTCGTATTCTACCAAATAGATCTGGAAAAATGAACCCCTGGCCGGAGGAAGCCCGGCCAGGGGTCATTTTTCACGAAGAGAGGGCCGATGCTGCGCCTGCGACCCGCTCCAGGACGACCTCCCTCCCCAATATCTCCATCGTCTCCAGCAGCGGCGGACTGACGGACTGGCCCGTCACCGCGCCGCGCAGGACGCCGAAGACCTGGCCGGCAGAAAAGCCCATCTCCTCCGCCATGGCCCGCAAAGGGGCGTCGGTGGTGTCGTGGGCCAGGTCGGGGAGACGCTCCAGGATCTCCAACGCCCCTGCTGCGATCGCGGCCGCCTCGGCCTGCGTCGTCTTGCGGGGGATCAGTTCTTCCAGGGTCGTGGAAATGCTCCCCTTAAAGAAGAACCCGGCGATCTCCGGCGCGTCGTCGAGGGTCTTGACCCGCTCCTGGATGATCGGCGTGATCTTCCGGAGGGTCTCGAGATCGGCCTCGAACCCAGCCCGGTGGAAGAACGGCAGCAGCCGCCCGGCCAGGTCGTCCGGATCGAGGGCCCTTATGTGCAGGCCGTTGAAGTGGTCGAACTTGCTGAAGTTGATGGCGGCTGGGGCCGGGTTGAGCTTGTCCAGGCTGAACTTCGCAATCAGGTCTTCCATCGTGAAGAACTCGGTCCGGTCGTCGTAGCTCCAGCCCATCAGGGCGATCCAGTTGTTGACCGCCTCGGGCAGGTAACCCAGGCCTTCCAGGTCGGTCAGGAAGATCGACTGCCCATCCTCAACCATCTCGGCCGTCTCGCGCTTGCTCATCTTGCCCTTGCCGCTCGGCTTGAGGAAGACCGACAGGTGGACCCATTCCGGCTGGTCCCAGCCGAAGGCGTTGTAGATGTGGACGTGCAGCGGGAAGGAAGGCAGCCACTCGGAGCTGCGGAAGACGTGGGTGATCTCCATTTCACGGTCATCGACCATGGCGGCCAGGTGGTAGAGCGCCCAGCCGTCCGATTTGACCAGGATCGAGTCGTCCAGGTTGGCGTTCTCGACGACGATCTCGCCGCGGATCCGGTCGACGCAGGTGACGGAGCCCGTTTTGGGCATCTTGAACCGGACCACGTGCGGCTCACCGGCGGCGAGGCGGGCGGCGACGTCGTCGGGGGTCCGGGTCCGGCACAGGCCGTCGTAACGGGGGGTCTCTTTGGTCTCCTGCTGCCGTTTACGCAGCTCGGCCAGCCGCGCTGCGGTGCAGAAACACCGGTAGGCGTGGCCGGAGGCGATCAGCTTCTCGGCGTGGGCCAGGTAGATCTCCTTGCGTTCGGACTGGGAATAGGGGGCGTGCGGTCCGCCTTTGTCGGGTCCCTCATCCCAGTCGATCCCGAGCCAGTGCAGGCCGTCGATGATCTCTTTCTCGGTCTCGGGCTGGTAGCGGGCCCGGTCGGTGTCTTCGAAGCGCAGGATGAACTGCCCGCCGGTCTGGCGGGCGAGCAGGTAGTTGTAAAGGGCGGTGCGCCCGCCCCCGATGTGGAGGCGGCCGGTGGGCGAGGGGGCGAAGCGGACGCGGGCAGGAGTTGCGGTCATAGGGGTGTATTGTAAGGGTAAAATGGATCCCAAGGTGGTGCAAAGTACCACCTTGGGATCCATTTTACCCTTACAATACACCCCTATGACCTCCCCCTCCCCTCGCCCCACCGACTTCATCCGCGCCATCATCGACGAGCACAACCGCACGGGCCGGTTCGACGGCCGGGTCCACACCCGTTTCCCGCCCGAGCCGAACGGCTACCTTCATATCGGACACGCCAAGTCGATCACCCTCAACTTCGGAATTGCCAGGGACTACAGCGGGAAGACCAACCTCCGCTTCGACGACACCAACCCCACGAAAGAAGAGCAGGAATACGTCGACGCCATCCAGGCGGACGTCCGCTGGCTCGGCTTTGAATGGGACGAGCTGCGCTTCGCTTCCGACTACTTCGACCAGCTCTACGAATGGGCCGTCCAGCTGATCCGGGACGGCAAGTCCTACATCGACGACCAGACCGCCGAACAGATCCGCGACACGCGCGGCACCCTGACCCAACCCGGCACGGACAGCCCCTACCGAGACCGCTCGATCGAAGAAAACCTGGACCTGTTCGAGCGGATGCGGGCCGGCGAGTTCCCGGATGGGACCCGGGTCCTGCGCGCAAAGATCGACATGGCCAGCCCAAACCTGTACCTGCGCGACCCCGTCCTCTACCGCATCCTGCACCAGCCGCACCACAACACCGGCGACAAGTGGTGCATCTACCCGCTCTACGACTGGGCGCACGGCCAATCCGATTCGATCGAAGGCATCACCCACTCGATCTGCACGCTCGAGTTCGAGAACCACCGCCCGCTCTATGATTGGTGTTTAGACCAGCTCGGCATCTTCCATCCCCAGCAGATCGAATTTGCCCCGCTCAACCTGACCTACACCGTCCTGTCCAAGCGCCGGCTGGTGCAGATGGTCAACGAAGGCGTTGTCGCCGGCTGGGACGACCCGCGCATGCCGACCCTGTCCGGCCTCCGCCGCCGCGGCGTACCCCCGGAGGCCCTGCGGACCTTCTGCGACACGATCGGCGTCGCCCGGAACGAGAGCACGATCGACATCGCCCTGCTCGAGCACACGATCCGTCAGGACCTGAACGCCCGCGCCCAGCGCCGGCTGGCGGTCCTGGATCCGGTCAAAGTCGTGATCACCAACTACCCGGAGGGCGAGAGCGAGCTGGTGGAGGCGGTCAACAACCCCGAAGACGAGAACGCCGGCACCCGGGAGATGCCGTTCTCCGGCGAGCTCTATATCGAACGCGAAGATTTTATGGAGGATCCGCCGAACAAGTTCTTCCGCCTGGGCCCGGGCCGTGAGGTCCGGCTGCGGTTC
>DATKDL010000124.1:0-40657 GCA_035512695.1 Anaerolineales bacterium
AGCAGGTCGTCGTTCAGCGATTGGACAGGCACCGCCTCCAGGATCTCGTCGATCGGGGGAGCGAATTCCGGGAGCTCGATCTCCTCCTCATCGCCCAGAACGGTTTCAAGGAGCACTCGCAGCGCTTTTTCAAAACAGGCATGGCTCAATTCAGGCCGGTCCTGGGCGGCGTGGATCCGCCCGGCGATCGCCAGCATGCCGGCCGCAAACGCGGTCCGGTTGAGACCCATCGGCCCCAGTTCCCCGAAATACAGGAAGTCTTTGACCCGGTCGTCCGGGTATGCCAGGAAGTCGTCCAGGCTCATCCCAAGCAGATCGGAGAATGAGACCCGCACGGTCTCGAGCGCAAAACCGAGGTCGCCCTCCTTGATCAGGCCAAGCGCTTTGGCGATCGCCTGGACGAACAACCGGATATGGCGCAGAATGAAATCATCGCGGAACATACCCCTGTAGTATACTCGCCCGGATGGTCCTGCTCGAAGACACCGATCTCGAAGAAAAACCGTACGCGCTGCCCGGAGGGCTCGATTTCGATGCGGACGGGATCACCCTGGACGGAAAAGGGGCGACCCTGGCCGGTAACCCCGGCGAGGGAACCGGGATTCGGATCGCGGGGCGCCGGAACATCGTCGTCCGCAACCTGTCGATCTCAGGTTACCGGCACGGGATTTCGATCAGCGGGTCGGCGGATATCCGCCTGGAGAACGTGCGCATCTTCGGGACCGCCGAGATCCCGCACAGCACGGTCTTTCTGGATATCTTCCACGTCCCCGGATCCTACGGCGGCGGCGTCCTGGTGCAGGACAGCGAAGCGATCGACATGGACGGCTGCGATCTTTCCCACCAGCTCTGCGGCCTGCTCGGGTATGATAGCCGCCATCTAAACGTCCAGCGCTGCACGGCGAACTACTGCAGCGGGTTCGGTTTTTATTTGTCCGGCATCCGGGACAGCACTTTCGCCGACAATGATGCCGACTTCTGCTGCCGCTGGCAGCCGAGGGACGGCGGCGCGGGTCATATGGGCGCCGATGCCGCCGGGTTCGTCCTGGTGCGCGGCGCTTCCGGAAACACATTCCAGGGCAATAAGGCCAGGATGGGCGGAGACGGCTTCTTCCTGGCCGGCCTCACGCATCACCGGGTACTAATGCCCTGCAACGACAACCGCTTCCTCGGGAACGACGCCTCATGGAGCCCGAATATCGGTTTTGAAGCCACCTTTTCCAGCGGGAACATTTTCAAAGACAACATCGCCGATCACTGCAACTACGGTTTCTGGCTCGGCTTCTCTCAACAGAATCTGCTGGAAGGGAACACGATCCGATTCAATCGCCAGGCCGGAATTGCTGTCGAAAATGGGATCGACATGGAGGCCAGGGGCAACCGGTTCATCCGGAACGGCCACGGCATCCTTTTGTGGTCCAGGCGGATCCCTGAATTCGACGCCGCGGTTCCGGAGAACGATACCAGCCGCGATTGGACCATCACCGGGAACGAATTCGATCACAACGGAACGGCCGTCCGCATCGCCGCCGACCAGGACCATGGGATCGTACCGTTCACGACCAACGGCCCGGCTCCGCCTCTCGGCGCTCACCGGGTAATGGGCAACACCTGCACCGGCAACCGGGTCGATCTGGACGTCCCGGAAGACCCTTGAGGCGCGCCGATGCCTGCTCAAAACCCGGCGCGGGCGGAGTTCACCCGTGGTTTCAAAGACACCCTTCCGCTCGTGATCGGGGCGGTCCCGTTCGGGATCTTGTTCGGTGCGCTGGCAGTTTCGGCCGGGATCTCCCCGGCCGGGACGATGGGGCTTTCACTTTTTGTTTTCGCAGGAGCCTCGCAGTTCCTGGCCGCCGGGCTGTTCGCCGAGGGGGCGGGAACGCTGGTCATTATCCTGACGACTTTCATCGTCAACCTGCGCCACGCCCTTTACGCCACCACGCTCGGGGCCCATTTACAAGCGCTCCCGCAGCGCTGGTTGATCCCATTGGGTTTCTGGCTGACCGACGAATCGTTTGCCGTGGCCGCCCAACGTTTTTCCGAGCCGGACCCGGGGGACGACAAGCACTGGTATTTGCTCGGATCCGAAATATTTATGTACACGAACTGGCAGCTCTGCACTTTGATCGGGATCATCCTGGGCCGCGCGATTCCGGATCCGGCCGGCTGGGGGCTGGATTTCGCCATGAGCGTCACGTTTATCGGGCTGGTCGTACCGCTGCTCCGCACCCGCCCGGTTGTGGTTTGCGCCGCAGCTGCCGGCGTGACCGCCGTCCTGGCCAACGGGCTTCCCCATCGACTGGGGCTGCTTTCAGGTGCGTTGGTGGGGATCGCCCTGGGGATGCTGGTGGAACGGCAGCAGGAGAACCGGCGGGATGACTGAGTTCGGGATTATCCTGGGGATGTTTGCGGTTACGTTCGGTGTGCGCTACCCGGTCTTGGCACTGGTCAGCCGGATCGACTTGCCGGAGTGGCTCCGCAGATCATTAAAATTCGTCCCCCCCGCAGTCCTGGCCGCGATCACGTTGCCGGCGGTTCTGATCCGTGACGGAAACCGCCTTGATCTATCTCCGAGCAACGATTACCTCCTGGCCGGGATCGTCGCAGCCATCGTCGCTCACCGGACAAACAACCTGCTCTGGACGATCCTGGCCGGGATGGGCGGGCTGTTCTTTCTGCGTGCAGTGCTGCCGTGATTTTCTGCGGTCGATTAATGGTCAGCTTCCGGCGACCGCAGGCAATCCGATCTCGATCTGGCCGTCGATAACCCGCACCGGATAAGCCGGGATATCGACAACCGCCGGCAGCGCCAGCACTTTCCCGGTCCGAACATCAAAACGCGCGCCGTGGCGGGGGCAGGCGATCTCATATTCCTTTTCCAGGGTCCCGTCGCCCAGCGGGCCGTCGTCGTGCGAACAGACATCGCCGATCGCAAACAGGCTCCCGGCGATGTTAAAAATGACGATCGATTCGCCGTCGATCTCGACGAAAAGCCGGCCGCCGTTCGGAACTTCGCCGGCGGAAGCCACCACGATGAACTCGCATTCCGATTCGTTCTTTTCGTTGTAATTGAACATGCATTCCCCCGGGCTCAGCCCTCGACGATCTCGTCCCCGGCTTCGCCTGCCGCCAGGCCGTAGACCCCGGCTTTGACCACTTTGAGCGACAACAGCGCACACTTAAGCCGGACCGGACCCAGCTCGATCCCGAGCAGGTCCAAGACGTCCTCTTTGGACATCGCTCGGACCTGTTCCAGCGTTTTTCCAACGATCGTCTCCACCAGCAGGTCGGCCGAGGCCAGCGAGATCGAGCAGCCCTGCCCTGAAAAAACCGCCTCGGTGACGACATCGTCTGCATCGACGCGAAGATCGATCCGGATCTTATCGCCGCAAAGCGGATTGTCGTCCTCGTATGAGATGTCATACGGGTCGAGGAAGCCGCGGTGGTGCGGGTTTTTGTAGCGTTCGATGATCTGTTCGCGGTAGAGGTCGTCCATGGTTCAAATGGGTGGGCGAAAATGGGGCTGCGTGCGGGCGATGCCCGCACGCAGCCCCATTTTCGCCGCAATTGTTATCCGAATATTCTTTTTACGTCGTAAACGGCCTCGATCAGTGTATCGATCTCGGCATACGTATTGTACAGGTAAAAACTGGCCCGGGACGTGGCAGGGATGCCGAACTTCTCGTGCAGCGGCATGGCGCAGTGGTGCCCGGCACGCACGGCGACCCCGTGGCGGTCCAGGATCTCCGAGACGTCGTGGGCGTGAACGCCTTCGAGCGTGAATGCAGCCACCCCACCCTTTTTCTCGGCGTCGGGGCCAAAGATCCAGACCCCCGGCACTTCTTCGAGCCGCTCGATCGCATAGGCGGTCATGGCGTGCTCGTGGGCCGCGATCCGGTCCATCCCGATCCCGGCGAGATAATCGACCGCCGCGCCAAGGCCAACGGCCTCGGCGATGGCCGGCGTGCCGGCCTCGAATTTGTGCGGGATATCGTTCGGGGTGAAACCGTCCAACCGGACGCGCTTGATCATCTCGCCGCCGCCCAGGAAGGGAGGCATGGCTTCCAGCAGATGTCGTTTGCCGTACAGGACGCCGATCCCGGTCGGACCGCACATCTTGTGCGCCGAGAAGGCGTAGAAATCGGCGTCCAGCCCGGTCACGTCGACCTTGAAATGCGGAACTGCCTGGGCTGCATCGACGACGGTCACGGCGCCGACTTCGTGCGCGAGCCGGATGATCTCCGCAGCCGGATTGATCGTCCCCACGACATTCGACATATGCGTGAATGCGACGATGCTCGGCTTTTGCGCTAACAGGCGCAAATAGCTCTCCAGATCGAGCTCGCCTGTCTCTGTGACGGAGATATATTCGATCTGCGCTCCGGTCTGGCCCGCGATGATGTGCCAGGGCACCAGGTTCGAGTGGTGCTCCATCTCGGTCAGGACGATCCTGTCGCCTGGCTTCAGATTGAACCGGCCCCACGAATTGGCGACCAGGTTGATCGATTCAGTCGTATTGCGGGTGAAGATGATTTCGGCCGGGTCCGCTGCACCGATGAAGGCGGCGATGCGTTCACGGGCCGATTCATAGGCCGCCGTGGCTTCCTCCGCCAGCGTATGGATGCCGCGGTGGATGTTGGCGTTGTGCCGTTCATAGAAATCGGCCATCGCCGCAAGCACCTGCCGCGGTTTCTGGCTGGTTGCCGTGGAATCGAGATAGACCAGCGGCACACCGGGGCGAACCTCCCGGCTCAGCACAGGGAAGTCTGCCCGGATTACATCGATTTCCAGGAACTGCTCGGGATGAAGGTTCGACATCGAGAATCCCGAACCGGGATCAGGCCTTGCGCGGTCGGCGCTTTCGGGTAGCCCGGTACATCCGGATCTGGGTGGATTTCTGCGTGCACCACAGCACCTTGTCCGGGATCATCCAGCCATCGGTGAGATAGACGTTATCCTGGAACTGGACTGCCACCATTTTGGCGTCCGCCTGGACGACGACGCCTCGCAGCCAGTCGCGCGTGCGGTCGCCGCCGATTTCGTGGTCACAGTACACTTCGACGTTGTCGCCGACTTTGAATTCCTCTTCACGGTCGGGCGCGCGGTTGAACCTGAGCTCTGCCAATATCATTCTCCTACGATCATTCTACTCTGAATGGCTGCCATCAGCCGCTCCCGAACGGCCTCGAACGGGATGCGGTCCATGATGGGAGCAAAGAAACCTTCAACAACCAGCCGCTGGGCTTCCCGCTCGGGTATGCCGCGCGACCGGAGATAGAACATGTGGTCCGGGTCGATCTTCCCGATCGTGGCGCCGTGCGTGCAGCGCACGTCGTCGGCCAGGATCTCAAGACCCGGGATCGAATCGGCACGGGCCGTCTTTTCCAGGACCAGGTTCCGGTTAGCCTGGTAGCCGTCGGTCTTCTGGGCTTTCGGGGCGACGTAGATCATCCCCTGCCACACGGAGCGGCTCTCGCCTTTGAGCGCCCCCTTGAAAAGCAGGTCGCTGGTCGTATGTGGGGCGTGGTGGTTCTGCTGGGTATCCAGGTCCAGGTGCTGGTCCTTATCGGTGAAGTAGAAGCCCGACATGCGGCCCGAAGAACCTTCGCCCTCCAGGTTGAGATCGGAGAAGGCCTTCGTCAGGCGGGTGCCGAGCGCGCCGTAGATCCAATCCACACTGCCGTCACGGTCGACCCGGATGCGCTCGTGGGCGAAGTTGTAGACGTGGCGCCCCAACGATTGGAGCTCGACGAAAGTCAGCCGGGCGTTCTGCCCGACGTAACCTTCGACGATCGCCCCGTTGAGGGCCTGTCCTTCGGCATCCGGCGAAGCGGTCTCGTGGACGTAGGTGACGGAAGCGCCGTCGTCCACGTAGATCAGCACGTGGGAGAAATGCGCCAGGTCCGTCCCCGGAGACCAGATCACCGAATGCAGCGGCAGTTCGACATCGACGCCTTTGGGCACGTAGACGAGGACCCCGTCGCGGGCCAGCGCGGCCGTCAATGCGGCGAATTTGCCTTCGTCGGGCCGGACGGATAAGCCGAGAGTCTTTTCGAGCAGCGCCGGGTATTCCCGTTCCGCCGTGGCATAGTCGGTGAAGACGACCCCCTGGGCAGCCAGCGCCGGGTTGAGGGTGATCTCCGTGCGATCCGGCCCCAGGGCGATCAGGCCGCCGTGCTCATCCCCGACGAGCGGTGCGAGCAGGCTCTCGGGGATCGGCGGCGCATCCGCCGGACCGCCGTCCAGCGGCAGCTTGAAATCGTTGACCCGCAGCGACCGCAGATCAGTCCGGCGCCAGGGTTCGAGCCTGGTATGCGGGAGCGGGAAACGCTCGGCGGCAGCCCAGGCCGCCTGGCGTGCGGCGATGACGAAATCCGCCGCGGCGCCGTTCTGCGAGGGGAGCATGTCGCGCGTGAAGGCGAACTCGCGCACCTCGGGGCCGCGGCCGCCTCTCGTCACGACCCTTCGGACAGTTCTTTCGTTCATATCAGCCAATCGATCCTTCCATCTGCAGCTGGATCAGCCGATTCATCTCGACGGCGTACTCCATCGGCAGTTCTTTGACAAGCGGTTCGATAAAACCGGCCACCACCATCGTCGTCGCCTCCTCCTCGCTCAGCCCGCGGCTCATCAGGTAGAAGAGCTGCTCCTCCCCGACCTTTGAGACCGATGCTTCGTGACCGATGGACACATCCTGGGCATCGATCTCGATATAAGGATAGGTGTCCGAGCGTGAGTGGTCGTCCAGCAGCAAGGCGTCGCAGACCACGTTTGAGGTCGAACCTTCGGCCTCCGGGTAGACCTTGAGCAGGCCGCGGTAAGATGCTCGCCCGCCGGATTTGCTGATCGACTTCGATGTGATCTTGCTGGTGGTCCGTGGCGCGAAGTGCAGGACCTTGCCGCCGGTGTCCTGGTGCTGTTTGCCGGAGGCGAAGGCCAGGGAGAGGATCTCACCGTGCGCGCCTTCGCCAAGGAGATAACAGGAAGGGTACTTCATTGTCAGCCTCGATCCGAGATTCGCATCGACCCATTCCATGGTCGCGTTCTCTGCGACGAACGCCCGCTGTGTCACCAGGTTGTACATATTGGTCGACCAGTTCTGGATGGTCGTGTACCGCATCCGGGCGCCCGGCTTGACGATGATCTCGATCACACCGCTGTGGAACGAGTCCGTGCTGTAGATCGGCGCCGTGCATCCCTCGACGTAGTGCACCTGCGCCCCTTCGTCGACGATGATCAGGGTGCGCTCGAACTGGCCCAGCTCGGCGGTGTTGATCCGGAAATAGGCCTGCAGCGGCATGTCGACGGTCACGCCCGGCGGGACGTAGACAAATGATCCGCCGGACCAGACCGCGCTGTTCAGCGCGGCGAATTTGTTATCCTCGATCGGGATGACGGTGGCGAAGTATTCGCGGAACAGCTCTTCGTGGTCCCGGAGGCCGTGCTCGATCGATTTGAAGATCACGCCCTGCTCGGCGAGGTGTTCCTTGATGGAATGATAAACCATTTCTGATTCATACTGCGCGCCAACGCCGGCCAGGAACTTCTGCTCCGCTTCGGGGATGCCGAGCCGGTCGAACGTGGTCTTGATATTATCCGGGACGTCGTCCCAGCTCCTGCTCTCACCTTCGGTCGGCTTGGTGTAGAAGTAGATTTCATCCAGGTTGAGTTTGGAAAGGTCCCCCCCCCATTCGGGCATCGGGCGCTGTTCGAAGTGCGCCAGGGCTTTGAGGCGGAAATCGAGCATCCATTGCGGCTCATTTTTCATGGCCGAGATCTGCGTTACGATCTCCGCATCCAACCCCTTGCGGGGAGACTGGAAAACGTGGACGTCTTCGTTCCTGAAGTCGTATTTATAGTCGTCGATACCTTCGAGTAGTTTTGCGTCGGTTGTAGTCATAGTAAAGCTCCCTGGTTCAGGCCGGCTGCGGCGTATGTTTTTCCCGCAGCGCTTCGTAGCCATTCTCCTCGAGATAATGCGCCAGCTCCGGTCCCCCGGATTCGACGATTCGCCCGTTGAAAATGACGTGAACGAAATCCGGCTGGATGTAGTTCAAAATACGCTGGTAGTGGGTGATCACCAGGACACCCAGGTCGGGGCCGCGCAGCGAGTTGACACCGTCGGCGACGATCCGCAGGGCGTCGATATCGAGCCCGGAATCGGTCTCGTCCAGGATGGCGATCTCAGGTTGGAGCGTGGCCATCTGCAGGATCTCAGCCCGTTTCTTCTCACCGCCGGAGAACCCCTCGTTCAGGTAGCGGCCCGCAAAGGCATGGTCCATCTGGAGTCCGTCCAGCTTACCGATCAGCAGCTTGCGGAACTCGGGGATCGTGATGCCCTTGTCGTCGGGGTTATCGGCTTTGCGCCGGGAATTGATCGCCGTGCGCAGGAAATTCGCCAGGGTCACACCCGGGATTGCGACCGGGTACTGGAACGCCAGGAAAATCCCCATGTGGGACCGCTCGTCCGGGGAGATTTCGGAGATCTCCTTCCCCTTGAACCAGATTTCGCCTTTCTCAATCTCGTAGGCCGGGTTGCCCATGATGATGTTGGATAAAGTCGATTTCCCGCTCCCGTTTGGACCCATCAGCGCGTGCACTTCGCCCTGTTTGACAGTGAGGGACACCCCCTTGAGGATCTGGTTGTCCTCGATCGTGACGTGCAGGTCCTTAATAATCAGTTCAGACATTCGCTAAAGCTCCTTTGGAGGGAATTTCTCCGGAAAATGGGGCCGGGCGGCACGCCGCCCGGCCCCATTTTCCGGAAACGGTATCCTGTTCCATTTGTGAAGATTATAGCATTCACCCCGTGCGCTGTCAATATTTATGATAAATATCAAAATAATGTTGACTATTTTCAGGCGTGATGATATACTGGGCAGCGTAGTTGTGTAACATATCACAATTCAAAACCATGTCAAGCACACGCGACAAGATCCTCGAAACCATCCTTAACCACCAGCGGGCCACCATCATCGACCTGGCGGATTCGGTCGGAATCAACCCGATTTCGGTCCGGCATCACATCTCCAGGCTTGAAGCGGAGGGGTTGGTCTCTTCGGACGACGAGCGTCACGGGGTCGGCCGGCCGCGCAGGTACTATTTCCTGACGGAAGACGGGATGGAATCCTTTCCTACCCGGTATCTGACCCTGACGACCCGGCTGCTCGAACAGATCAAGTCCAGCCTGCCGGAGGACACGGTCGCCTCACTTTTCACTCAACTCGGAAGCGAGATGGCGCACAACGCCATCGCCGAGGTCGATCTGTCTGCGCTCTCGATGGAAGAGCGACTGGATGTACTGATTAAGTTCCTCGAGAACGAGGGTTTCAGCGTAACCTGGGAAAAGGTGAACGACCAGTTTCACATCAAAGAACTCTCCTGCCCGTATTACCAGGTCGGGCAGAGCCACCCGGAAGTCTGCTCAGTGGATCGGGCGATGATCTCGAATTTCCTGGACGTGCCGGCCACCCGCGTCAAATGCATCCTGGATGGGGATACCCACTGCACGTACGTGGTGCCGGTGATTTCGGTTGAAGATATCCCCATCGCGGGCAGGTAGCAGGTAATTGAAAAAACGGTGGGCGGCGGGGGCCAGCCCCCGCCGCCCACCGTTTTTTCAAAACTTTTCTGAACGATTGCTGGAGAAAATGCGATAATGAACACACAAACCGAATCCAAAAACCAGGTCATCTGGGAAATCGAAAGCACCCATCCGGACATCGTCGAATCGGTGAAAACAACCCTGCGGGAGGTCGTCGATCCTGAGATCGGCCTCGAGATCATCCAGCTCGGCCTGGTTCGTGATGTTCGCATCGAGGGGGAAACGGCCGAGGTCAAAATGATCCTGACCACCCCGTTCTGTCCGTACGGCCCGGCGATGCTCGAGATGACCCGTCAGAAAGCCGAAGAAGCGCTCGAATTGCCCACCACGATCAAGATGGGGACGGATGTGTGGGATTTCTCTTATATGGAAGATGGAGCGGGGGCGGATTGGGGGCTTTATTATTGATTTTCAAAAATAGCGTACGGGCCGGGGCTGCGCCCCGGCCCGTACGCTATTGAAACATCTTCGTCAGTTTCATCGCCAGGCTCACATCCCCCTTCACCTTCAGCTTCCCCCGCATAAAAGCCGCCATCGGTTCGAGTTCCCCTTCCAGCAACCGGATAAAGTCGCCGCTGTCGATCGTCACAGTGACAGACGGGTCGGTGAGCACACCGGGTTTCGTCCGGCAGTCGGTTCCGTCCAGTTCGAGGGTCCAATCGGAGGCGTGGGCACCGGTGAAGTGGAACTGCACCGCCGCGGCAGGGCCTCCGGCCGGGCCGGGGTTGTAGCGGTCCGGCAGGGCGTTCATAAATTCCAAGATTGATTCGGCCGTCATATTGTCTCTGCGAGGCCCAGGACCCGGTCCGGCGATGCGCCGCGGACCGGGAACCAAGCCTCGAATGCCCCCCGGTCAGGGGGTCTCTGTCGCAGTTTCCGTGGCCGTCATCGTCGGGAACGGCGGCGCGCCGGTGACCGGGAAGGAGTCGAAGTTGTCGAACTTGATATCGATCCCCGGCTGGTCTGTCGTGCCGACGAGCAGACCGATCATGCTCCCGAAAAGCGGACCCGCGTCGGTCACGCTGACCACCTCGACGCCGTTGACGACCAGGGTCAGGCGATTCCCGATGCAAGACCCGACCAGGCGGTTGGTCTGGTTGCCCTGGCGGATCGCGCCGTTCTCTCCGGTAAAGAGCAGGGCCGGGATCCCGCCGCTGGTCTTGTAGATCTTGTACTGGCCCATCCCGTTGATCGCTAAAGTGTAATAGTTGTTCCCCGTCTTCCGGCAGGTGACCCCGAAATAGGCGTTATCCGGACCGGACAGCTTTGTCGCCGTGACGGAGACGACGAAATCCGTGTGAAAACGGGTTCGGGATGTGCAGACCTCGGTGTAGACCTGGTTGTTGTACATCCGGTACCCGCCGTCGAAATAGCCGAAGCCCCAGTTCTCCCCGGTTTCGGTCGGCCAGCCGCTGAGCGGGTCGGAGAAGTCATCCCGGAACGGTCCGGTGTCGACCCCGACTCCGATCACCCCGGGAGTGGGAGTCAGGGTCGGGATCGCGGTCAGCGAAGGCGCCAGAGTCAGGGTGGGCAGCGGTGTGCTGGAAGGGCGCAGCGTGGCGGTAATCGTCGGGATGAGAGTCGCGGTCAGCGGGACGCCGGTCGGGAAGGGGGTCCGGGTGCTGCTGGCGGTCGGCGTGACGACGAGCGGCAAACCGCCCTGGCAGGCCAGGGCGGCGAGCGCCAGCGTCAACAGGGGGAGCCTTCGCAGCAGCCGGATCCGATGCATCGTCATCGTCCTCTCTGCTTCGGAGTATAACATTCTGCCCGCGATGCGCAACAAGTTCTATGTAGGAAAAAATGGGGTCCCGACCGGGCAGCCGCCTGGTCGGGACCCCATTTTTTCGTCATTCTTCTTTAAGCGTTTCGTCGAAGAAAGCGATCATATCGGCGATCAACTGGTCGTTCCCGGCGCCGAAAAAGGTGTGCGGCATCGCGTCGTAATAATGGCAGCGGACGTCGAGGTCGAGTTCAAGCATGGCGTTGCAGGTGGCGATCGACCAGCCGAGCGGGACCAGCTCATCGGCCCGGCCGTGGTGGATGCTGACCGCGGCCGTGATGCGGTCGAAGAAATACATGGGCGAGATGCGGGCCAGTTCTCTTTCCGGAAAGGCCAGCTCCTCCAGCCCGCGCGCCCCGCCGGACCAGCCGTTGATCGCTTCGAAGTTCTGCCGCTCGTCGCCGCTCATCGGGGCGTAAAGGACCGCAGCCTGGACCCGGTCGGTGACGGTGATGACGCGCGTCGAGATCCCGCCGCCCATCGAGTGGCCCCACAGACCGATCATCGCGGTGTCTACGTTCGCCAGCAGCCAGCTTTCCGCCGCGCCGGCCTGGACGAGGGCGATCAGGTTGAGCACGTCGATCGCCATCCCGACCCGGAACAGGTTCTCGCCGTCGTCGGAGGGTCGGTAGCCGCGCAAATTGGGGTGGAGGACGAAATAGCCGGCCCGCGCCAGGGCGTCGGCGTAGCCGGTGGTGTAGTCGAGCGTGTGGTAGATGGACGGGTCGATATAGCCGTGCAGGGCGATGACCACCGGGTAAGGCCCGGGACCGGCAGGCCCTTCCGGGATCGGAACGTTGAGGAAGCCGTAGATCCACAGCCCGTCGCTCGGGTAGCGGATCAGGTAGCGGGTGAACCAGCCGGTCTCGGCCATCACCTCGACGATCTCGATTGACCCGCCACCGTATTCGCGGGAGGCGAGGGTATCGATCGTGTAGAGGGCGTATGGATCGGGGGTGGCGGTTTCGGTCGGGGGGCCGGTCGGAGACGGTGGCCGGGTTTCGGTCGCGGTGGCCGGGGCCTGCGTGAGCGATGGGAGCAGAGACGGGGCGGCGGTTTGGGATGCGGGCGCCAGGGTCGGGGAGGCGGTTGCGGTCGGAACCGGTGCGGGGGTGCAGGCAGCGAGGCTGAAGAGGAGGAGGATCGGTAGGATGGCGCAGGTGCTGGTGCGGTGCATGGGGTGAATTATCCACGATCTCGGTTACTATGCAACCGGTCAAACCCCGGCCTCTACACGAATGTCGGACAATCGACTATAATCCCCACTCGTTCGGGGTGTGGCGCAGCCCGGTAGCGCGCTTGCATGGGGTGCAAGAGGTCCAGGGTTCGAATCCCTGCACCCCGACAGACCGGGAAAATAGAAGCTCGGCGAGCTGAGCTCGGCGAGCTTCTATTTTCCCGGTCTCAGCGCAAGCTCGACAAAATACCCCAGCGCCCCCGGGTTCCGCATCGCCCCCACATTCGCCGCCTCCTCCACGGATCTCCCCAGCAGGATCTTCCGCACCGGGACCTCCATCTTCTTCCCGCTCAGCGTATACGGCACCTCCTCGATCTGGATCACCTCGTCCGGGACGTGCCGCGGGGAGACTTCCGCACGCAGGCGGGCCTTGATCCGGGAGACCAGGTTGTCATCCAACAGCACCCCCTCTTGCAGAACGACGAACAGCGGCAGATACGACTCCCCCTCCAGGAACTCCAGGTCGATCACCAGGCTGTCGATCACCTCCTCAAAAGCCTCCACCACCCGGTAGATCTCGCTGGTCCCCATCCGGACCCCCTGCCGGTTGATGGTCGCATCCGAGCGGCCGTAAATGACGCAGCCGTTGCGTTCGTTGATCGAAATCCAATCGCCATGCCGCCAGACGCCCGGGTACATGCCAAAATAGCTCTCCATATAACGTTCCATCCCCGGGTCGTTCCAGAAATGCAGCGGCATTGACGGCATCGGCTCGCTGATCACGAGCTCCCCGACCGCCCCCACGACCGGCTCCCCCGCCTCATCGAACGCCTGGATCTTCGCCCCCAGCAGCGGCGACTGCAGCTCCCCGGCGTAGATCGGCTGCGTCCGCACTCCCCCGATGAAACCGGTGCACAGATCCGTCCCTCCGCTGAACGACTCGAGCGCCAGGTCCGGATTGACATGTTTGTACACCCACCGGAACCCGTCCATCGACAGCGGCGACCCGGTCGACCCCAGCGCCCGGATCCGACCCAGGTCGAAATCGCGTTTCGGTTCGATCCCTGCTTGCATGCAGCCGTGGATGAACGCCGCGCCGGTCCCGAAATAGGTGATCCCGGTTTGTTCGGCCAGCTTCCAGAGCGCGTTCAAGTCCGGATAGTTCGGCGCCCCGTCGTACAGGACGACCGGCGTCCCGTTGAGCAGCCCACCGAGCAGGAAGTTCCACATCATCCAGCCGGTGCTCGTGAACCAGAAGAAGCGGTCTTCCGGTTTGAGGTCGAGGTGCAGGTGGGTCGTCTTGAGGTGCTCGAGCAGGATCCCGCCGTGCCCATGGACGATCGGCTTGGGCAGCCCGGTGGTACCGGACGAATACAGGACCCACAGCGGGTGCCCGAACGGGACCTGCTCGAATGCGAGGTCCGCGACGGGCGCTGTGGCGAGCAGGTCGTCCCATTTCGTGACCCCCGGCGGGGCGAGGCGGCCCGGGTCGAGCCGGGGGATCAGGATCGTGTGATCCAGGGTCGGCAGCCCCGCCCGCATTTTTTCGACGACGGCCATGCGGTCGAAAGATTTACCAGCCCAGCGATAACCGTCGACGGCCAGGAGCAGCTTTGGCTCGATCTGGATGAACCGGTCCAGGACGCTGCGGTCGCCGAAGTCCGGCGGGCAAGACGACCAGATCGCCCCCAGGCTGGCCGCCGCGAGGAAAGCGGCGACGGTCTCGGGAATGTTGGGGAGGTAGGCGACGACCCGGTCGCCTTTGCCGACGCCGAGGTCGCGGAACGCGGCGGCCAGTTTCGCCGTTTGGGTGTGCAGTTCCTCCCAGGACACTTCAACGCCCGAGCCAGACTCCGTTCGGTACAGGATGGCGGTCCCGGATCGTTCGGCTCGGCGGAATATGTTCTCGGCGTAGTTCAGCCGGGCACCGGGGAACCAGTTCGCGCCGGGCATGAAACGGTCGGGGAGGACTTCGGTGTAAGGCGCGGAGGCGATGATGTCGAAATAATCCCATATCGAGGCCCAGAAGCGTTCGATTTCGGTCACGGACCAGGTCCATAGGGATTGGTAGTCGGGGAAGTCTAAGCGTTTGGTTTTTCTGAGCCAGCCAAGGTAGGCGGTCAGGTTGGCGCCGGCGATGGTCTGGTCGGAGGGCTGCCAGAGGATTTCGGGTGGGGTAGCCATGGGGGAATTATAAACAGACCTCAAATGTCTTGAAGACCTTTGAGGTCTGGCTTTGGAAATCATTTCCGAGAACCATCCGCTAATGCTTCCAGCGAGGATTTTCTATCAGATCTATTGAACGGATGACTTCTAGCCCCAAATCATGACAGATGATCGGCTCGTGGCCACCAATGACTGCGTAACATGTTAGAAAGCTATTCGGTCCACCGCAAAACACAGTCGAGCTGCTCCCAGCGGGATCGATCAATGTCGTTTTCATAAATTCAATTCCGGAAAAATCATGCAACTCGCGGATCCCGATAACCTCGGGACCATAGCCCTTTCCGACGGTCGGAAATATCTTGCAGCCCGAGTAGAGTCGGGAAGAAAGGAGATATGCCGGTTCCTTGATCGAATCTCCTTCTTGCAACAGCCAATACGCCGGGTTGAACGTCATCCGGTAGAGATACCGGATATCTTCCAGCGGGTCCGACCGATAGGACGGCAGATCGATCCATACGCCGCCGTCAGATGTAAGTGGAAATGTGGTGGCAAACGAAGCGAGGGAGGATATCGCCGGTAGTGAAGTCGATTTTGGCTCTGCGATCTTATCGGAAATCGTTCCAGGTTCGTTTGGAGAAGGTGAGGAAGACCGTGAAACGAAACAGCCTGAAATTGCCATCAAACCGGCGACGATAATACATGGGAGCGCAATCAAGAGCTCGGACTTCATGTCGTTTCGCGTTCCCAAGTTTCCCTCCATTGCTTCGTCTTGAAAACAGCACGAATATTTACATCATTATGACGCCGCCGAAATACTCCTGTAAGATTAAACCATAGAATCACCCTCGAAATCGATTATCCTTACCTACAAGGAGCCAAATCATGGAAAAGCAAACCGCAACCCTCGGCGGCGGATGTTTCTGGTGCCTCGAGGCCGTCTACCAGGAGCTGCGCGGGGTCGAATCCGTCGTCTCCGGCTACTCCGGCGGACACGTCGATCACCCGACCTACCAGCAGGTCACCGGCAAGAAGACGGGGCACGCCGAAGTCGTCCAGCTGACCTTCGACCCCGAGACGGTCAGCTTCCGCGAAATCCTGGATGTCTTCTTCACCATCCACGACCCGAGCACCCTCAACCGCCAGGGCGCCGACGTCGGACCGCAGTACCGCTCGGCCATCTTCTACCACGACGACGAGCAGAAGCGGATCGCAGAAGCCGTTATCACCGAGTTCGAGGCGGAAGGCGTCTACGACGACCCGATCGTGACCGAGGTGGCGCCGATCGAGACATTTTTCCAGGCCGAGGACTACCACCAGAACTACTACCGGAATAACCCCGGAGCCGGTTACTGCCAATTCGTGGTCCGACCAAAGGTGGCGAAATTCCGGAGTAAGTTTGTGGAGAAGATGAAATCGTAGTTCTCTGGTTCGCTGGTTCTCTTTTGGCCGGCGCCTCGCTCGATGATGGAAATTGACCCGCGCCGGGTCTCTGCAGCCTGGACTCCCTTGATCTTGTTGGCCACCGTCTGCCTGTTGGTCGGTTTCTTGATCGGCGCGCCGATCTACCGGCGGGGGAAGCTGGAGGCGAGCCTGGTCCAGGCCGCCCGGATGTACCAGATTGGCTACGCCTCGCACATCGCCCTGTCCGAGTTCACCGATTTCGAGTGGACCGAAGTCCACATCTTCGCCCCCTACACCGCGATTGAAACCGTCGAGCGCGAGACCGGGACGGCCTGGCCCAGGCTCGCTTCTGAGTCGATCGAAAAATCCGACGCGATCACGCTGTTGGTTTTCCTGGATGGAAACCGGCTCACACGGTGGGTCGAAATGGACCGGAACATTGCCGATTATTCCGACGTGGCAGCGGAAAGTCCATACACGCCGGAGACGGCCGTGTTTATTATGCCGGTGGAAGGGGAGGCGGGGATAGTGGTTTTACAAAAATGAGCCTGCGGTGGGGACGAAATCCCCGCCGCAGGCTCATTTTTGAAAATTTAACCACCACGCCACTTCGCCTGCCAATGGCCGGATCCGCTGCGCCGGTAGAAGCTCCGGTTCGTACGGACCATCCAACACCCGCTCGACGATCTCCTTCTTCTCCTCCCCTACGACCATAAAAAACACATTTCTCGCTGAATTGAAAACCGCCGACGACAGGCTGACCCGCTCGGATGGCCTGTCGCCGTAGTGGGCGGTAACGGCGATGGCCGCCGCGCCCTCCGGTTCCACGCTCCCCGGGAACAGCGAGGCCGTGTGCCCGTCGAGCCCCAGGCCGAGGAGGACGAGGTCGAAGCAAGGCCAGCCGCGCCCCGGCCCGGCTGCACGGCGCAGGAGTTCCGTGTAATGGACCGCCGCCTCAACGGAATCCAGCTCGCCCTTGATCCGCCGAACCTGCGAAGGCTCGATCTCCAGCGGATCCAACAGCTGCTCCCGGGCCATCCGGTAGTTCGAACCACCGGCACCCGGCCGGACCGAGCGCTCATCCCCCCACCAGAACTGCGTCGCACGCCAGGCATCCGACCCCCGGTAAGCCCCGGACCGCAGGACCTCGAACAGCCCACTCGGCGTGCTGCCGCCGTTCAAAACAAGCTGGAAGACGCCGCGCTCGGCGATCGCAGCGGTCGCGATCGCCTCGAGTTCGGCAGCCATATCGGAAAATAATTTTTCCGGATGATCGAAATGCAATCGTTCCAATGCCGCACCTCAATATGGAAGGGGTCGCACGAATCCCACGGGCCACGCGCACCGGGCGCCCACAAGGGGCGCCCCTACCGGCCTCGCCGGTTTCGCCCATTCATCCATTCGCCCATTCATCCATTCGCCCATTCGCCCATTCGCCCATTCGCCCAATTTACTCATGCCAGCACCCCATCTGCCACCGCCTCCCGTCGCGCGCCAGGAACTTGTCCGCCTCCTTCGGCCCCCAGGAACCCTTTTCGTATTTTGCAGTCGGGATCAGGCCGGCTTCGCAGACCTGCAGGATCGGGTCGATGATCCGCCAGGCTTCCTCGATGCTGTCTGCCCGGGTGAACAGGGATGCATCGCCGTTCAGCGCGTCCAGCAGCAGGCGCTCGTAGGCCTCCGGGATGACCAGGTCGCCGAAATCGTCTGAATAATGAAACTCCATGTCCACCGAACGCATCTTCGCCGGGGTATCCGGGACCTTGGCTTCAAACCGCAGGTGGATGCCCTCGTCCGGCTGGACGCAGATCGAAAGCATATTGCCGCGGATCGGTTCGCCCGGCCCCATCGGGAACATGTTGTGCGGCGGGGTCTTGAACTTGATCAGGATCTCCGTCGTCTTGTCGCACAGCGCTTTGCCGGAGCGGACGTAGAACGGGACGCCCTGCCAGCGCCAGTTGTCAAGCCAGAACCGGACCGCAGCATAGGTCGGTGTGCGGGAGCCCTCCACGACTTCGTCCGTCTCGAGATAGCCCTCATACTGACCGACGACGATCTCCTCCCCCATCGCCTCCGCCGGGATCTCTCTCACCGCCGCCAGGGCCTTGAATTTCTCGTTCCGCAGTGCGCCGGCGTTGAACGAAGCCGGCGCCTCCATCGCCACCAGCGAAACCAGTTGAAGCAAGTGGTTTTGGAACATGTCCCGGAAGACGCCCGATTCGTCGTAATACCCGCCGCGGTGCCCGACGTCGACGTTTTCTGCGGCCGTGATCTGGACGTGGTCGATGTAGTTCCGGTTCCAGATCGGCTCGAAGATGGCGTTCCCGAACCGGAACACCAGCAGGTTCTGGACCGTCTCCTTGGCCAGGTAGTGGTCGATCCGGTAAATCTGGTGCTCATGTAGATATTCGTGCAACACCCGGTTGAGCTCCAGCGCCGATGGCAGGTCGCTCCCGAACGGCTTTTCGATGATGACGCGCCGCCAGCCCTCTTTCTCGGCCGTCATCCCGTGCTTCCCCATGTATTCAACCGCGATCGGAAAGAACTGCGGCGCCGTCGCCAGGTAGAACAGCCGGTTGGCGGGTCCGTCTTCCAAACCGCAGATGTGCGCCAGGCAGTCCTCGTATAGGCTTTCTTCGGTCATGTCGAAAGGGAAATAGTGCAGGTGCTCTGAGAACGGCCCCCATTGATCCTGATCGAACTGGTCCCCGGCGAAGGTCTGCGCAGCCTCCCGCATCTTCTCCCGGAACGTTTCGTCGGACCAATTCGTGCGCGACAGCCCGATGACCCGGAATTTCTCCGGCAGGCGCTCTTTACCAAACAGGTGATAGAGCGCCGGGACCAGCTTGCGCGCGGTCAGATCGCCTGAGGCTCCAAAGATGACGATCGTCGTGGGGAGGTCGTTTGGTTCGGTCATTTCTTTACCTTATCGTGAAAATCGAGCCCTGCACGGGACTTGATTTTTCAAGCTTTCTTAACGGCATGCCCCCCGAACTGGTTGCGCATCGCGGCCAGCATTCGCGCGGCGTATCCGTATTCGTCCCGGCTCGCCAGCCGCATCTGCAGCGCCAGGGTGATGACCGGCGCCGGGACATCCAGGTCGATCGATTCAAAAACGGTCCAGCGCCCCTCCCCGGAATCGGCCACCCAGGGCTTGATATCCGCCAGTTCCTGGTCCTCCTCCAGCGCGGCCGCGGTCAGGTCGAGCAGCCATGACCGGACCACCGAGCCGTGCTGCCAGATCCGGGCGACATCGTGGAGGTCGATCTCGTACTCCCGCTTGGCGCGCAGGATATCGAAGCCTTCGGCGAAGGCCTGCATCATCCCGTACTCGATCCCGTTGTGGACCATCTTGACGAAATGGCCGCTGCCGGAAGGCCCGACGCGGCCCCAACCCTTGTCCGGCGCCGGCGCCAGGGTCTCGAAGACCGGCCGCAAACGCTCCACGGCCTCCTGGGGGCCTCCGATCATCAGACTGTAGCCCTCGGCCAGCCCCCAGATCCCGCCGCTGGTACCGGAATCGAGCATGACAATCCCGCGCTCCGCCAGTTTTTCGGCCCGCCGCATCGTCTCCTTGTAGTTGCTGTTCCCACCGTCGATGACGATGTCGCCCGCCGACAGCGTCTCGGCGAGCTGGTCGATCACGTCTTCCGTGGGGTCGCCGGAAGGCACCATGACCCAGGCCGCGCGCGGTTTGCTCATCTTCATCACCGCATCCGCAACCGAGGTTGCCGCGGTCATCCCTTCCTCCTTTGTGAGCGTTTCGATGATCTCGTGCGAGCGGTTGGTCCCGATCACGTCGTGACCGGCGCGCAGGAGCCGGCGGGCCATGTTTGCGCCCATTTTTCCGAGGCCGATGATGGTTAGTTGCATGGGGAGAGTCCTTGGGGGTTTTGAGTTAGTTGGCTGGTTGGCTGGTTGGCTGGTTAGCAGATTTTTTTGGGGTTCGCCGGCCATTGGGAGGGGAGAAGGGCCTGGTCGCGCTTATAAGTTTACGGAGAGGGCGGCGATTTGGGTGGGGGGATCGCCGGTCAGGTGGAAGCGGATCACGCGGCGGGGGGGATCGGCCTGGCGGAGCGCTTCGAAATCGCCGAGGGCCTGGGAGAGCTTCAATGTCCCGAAGGTCATCGCGGAGGCGGGGCTGCCCGCTTCGTCGGGGATCGGCAGATCGGGTTCGGCGTCCGCGGTGAACTGGATGAAACGGCCGTTCCCGGCGTCGCCTTTATGGAGCTGGCCGGTCGAGTGCAGGAAACGGGGGCCGTAGCCGGCGGTCACCGCGGCGCCGGTGTGCTCGCGCAGCGCCTCCCGGAAATCCGCGATAGCCCGATCGGTGGCCTCATCCGGCGTCAGATAGGCGTGGATGGCGATGTACCCGCCGGCGGCCATCCCGGCGGTGAACCGGGTGACCGCCTCCGTCGAGAACGCAGCGTGTTCACCGTCCGGGAGCGCACCAGTCTCCTGGTAGCGGTCGACCATCCGGCGGGCCAGGACCTTGGCGGATTCGACATTCGGCTGGTCGAACGGCTGGATCCCCATCACGTGTCCGGTGACGGCCGTAGCCAGCTCCCACAGGAAAAACTGGCCGCCCAAATCGTAGCGGTCGTCCAGCTCGAACCGGATCACCGGGTGGCCGGCCGCTTCCAGCGCAGATAGCCGGGCTGCCACCGCATCGTCACCCGGGAGCAGCAGCCCTGCGAAAACTCGGTCCGCTCCATAGCGGCCACCGGGTCGCTCGCCGGCCACCGGCAGGATCCCTCGCCCGCGCTTGCCGGTGCTTTCCGCAACCAGCTGCTCGACCCAATCCCCGAACGATGCGATCGGCTCCGGAAGGACCAGGGTTAGCTTATCCCGCCCGGCAAGGGCCAGGACCCCCAGGGCTATTCCGAGCCGAGCGGCGTCGCAGTCCGGCCCGCGGGAGGCCGCGGCGACCGCCGCCGCCCGATCGAGCAGCCGGTCGAGGTCGACCCCGAGCAAGGCGGCCGGGACGAGACCGAACAGCGAAAGGGCTGAATAGCGCCCGCCGATTTCCGGATCGTTCAGGAAAACGCGGCGGAATTTGTATTTCTCGGCGGTGTCGACCAGACCACTGCCCGGATCGGTGATCGCAATGAACCGGCTCCCGGCAGCCGCAGCGCCCACCCGTTCAACGGACAGGTTATAGCAGTGTTTGAACATCGAAAAGGTCTCAACCGTCCCGCCGGACTTCGTGGCGACGATATAAAGCGTTCGGAACGGATCCAGGCCTGCGGTTTTGGACCGGATCGCACCCGGATCGGTGCTGTCGAGGATTTCCAGATCGAGGCTGTCGGCTGCGACGCCGAACGTTTTCCGGAACACTTCCGGCGCCAGGCTCGAGCCGCCCATGCCGAGCAGGAGGGCGTGTGTGAAGCCGGCGTCGACGAGTTCACGCCGGAAGGCGTGCAGCGCCGGGACCTCGGCCCGCATTCGTTCGTGCACGTCGAGCCAGCCCAGCCGGTCGGCGATCTCATCCGGGTCCGGGGACCAGACCGTGTGGTCGCGATCCCAGATGCGGGCGAGCACGTCATTCGCCCGCATCGCATCGGACACCTTTTCGAAATCATCTGTGTGCGGTCCAAGCCTGATATCCATGTTCATCGGTTTCTCACAACCGTCCCTCCGCGTCGTTCAGGACCCGCAGGGCTCGCTCGCCCAATTCGTTGCTCTCGTTTCCGGAAAAATCAGAGAGTGAAAACGGGAACAGGGCGTGCAGCGGCACGTTGACCAGATCGACCTCGTCCCCGAGCACTTTGCGCATCACCTGGCCCTCTTCGCTGGCTTCGAACAGGGCGCGCGCCAGGGTCTCGTACAGGCGATCGATGCTCAACCGCACCCCGGCCCGTTCCCCGAAGGCGGCCAGGTCCCGCTTGAGATCCTGGCTTCCCGGCCATTGCTTCGAGAACGAAAACTGAATCTTGTCTTGCTCCGCCATCCAGGCGTAGATCAGGTTGCGGGTTTTGTTCGGCAGCGGGCGCCGGCCGTCCGGTGTGTCCAGCCAACCGCCGATCAGGTCGAAATCCGCCGAGGACGCACCGGCGATATGGCTCGGCCACAAACCGGCGTGCAGCAGCATGCTCAGCAGGGCTTTTTCGAGCGAATTTGCTTCCGAAAACAACTCCCGGATCTCGCCGGCTGAAAGCGGTTCGGCGCCGGGGAGCCCGTCCAGGTAGCCGGCCTCCCCGTTCTGCTTGAGGATCTCGACCAGCTTTCGGACATCCTGCGCGCGGTCGCGCCGGCAGACCAGGAGGACATCGTCGGTATCGACGATGACGAAATCGTCCAGCCCGATGGTTGCGATCAGCCTGTTGGGGCTGAAGATCAGCGAGTTTCGGGTGTCCGGCGAGATGTGCCGGCCGACGACGGCATTGTTGGCCGCGTCTTTCGGCAGCACGTCGAAAACCGACGACCAGCTCCCGACGTCATTCCAGCCGATCTCGATCGGGAGCACGGCGACTTTCTCCGCCTTCTCCATGATCCCGTAGTCGATCGTCACGTTGGGCAGATCGGGGAAAACCTCCTCGAGGGTCGCCTGGTAATCCGGCGTCCCGATCGCCGCGGCGATCCGGTCCAGCCCGGCGTACAGTTCGGGGAGGTGGCGTTCCATCTCCTCCAGGATCCGCTGGACCTGCCAGACGAACATACCGCTGTTCCAGTCATGGTTGCCGCCCTCGACGAAAGCGCGGGCGACTTCCAGATCGGGTTTCTCGATAAAACGCCGGACCGCAAAACCTTCGAACTCGCCAACCTGGCCGAGGAAGTCCCCCCGCTCGATGTAGCCGTAGCCGGTCTCCGGGTAATCCGGCCGGATCCCCAGGGTGACCAGCCACCCCTCCGAAGCGACATGTCCGGCCGCCTCCAGGGCTCGCCGGAACACGTCGACCCGTTGGATCAGGTGATCCGAGGTCTGGACCGCCATGACGGCTTGCGGGTTCTTCCGCCGGATCATCATCGCCGTCAGACCGATCGCCGCCGCAGTCCCGCGCCCGACGGGTTCGCCGATCAGGTTTTCTGCAGGCAGGCCAGGAAGCTGTTTGGCGACGATGTCGAGATACTGCGCGCCGGTGGCGACATACGTACGCTCCGGCGGGACGAGCGGGACCAATCGTTTCAGGGCTTCCTGGATCATGGTCTGATCCCCCGTCAGCTCCAGGAACTGTTTCGGGTGGCGGGTCCGGCTGCTCGGCCAGAGCCGGGAACCGGTCCCCCCTGCGAGGATCAGAGCGTAGATCGGATTGGGCATGGTTTCGATTTCACACAGATTCTTCGCTTCGATCATCCCGCTTGACGTAAAGCTCCGGTACGCCCACGCGTTTGCCGAAACCGGCTAATTTCTCGACGGGCGTCGGCAGGCTGCGAACCGGCCAGTACGGCAGGCGATCGATCAGCATTGGGTTCGCTTCGAGCATAGGGTTCATTTCTGTTGCGGTAGTATAACAGCAGCGTGGCCCCACCGTGGCGCCTGGGTGCGCCGCGGGGGGCAACGGTCCAGGTTAAATGGCGTCTCTACCGGGACCGGGCTTTCCTGCCGTTTGGCGGTATACTAATGGGAAAATGTCTGGCAAAGAAATCAATCGCAGGGAATTCATGAAATTCGGCCTGGTATCGGCCGGAGGCGCGGGGCTGGCGGGGTTCCGCGATTATCTCCCGCCTGGTGAGGCGCCGCCGATCCACGGCTACGGGCGGATCGCCTGGGATTGGCTCCCGGTCCGGAAACGACCCACTTTTTATGCGGATGAAATCGACCGGCGGTATCTCGACCAGGTCATCCCGCTGCTCGAAGTCGTCGAAGGACCGGACGGCCCGGCATACAACCCGCGCTGGTACCGGATCGTGAAGGGCTTCATCTACAGCGGGTATATTCAGCCGGTCGAAACCCGATTCCAGATCCCGGCGCGGTCCGTTCCCAGGACCGGCGCACTGACGGAGGTGACCGTACCCTACACGGACTCGCTCCGCTTCATCCGGAACTCCGGCTGGAATCCGCTCTACCGGTTGTACTACAGGTCCACGCATTGGGTCACTTCGATCGATGAGGGTCCGGACGGGACGGCCTGGTACGGGATCACGAGCGAACGGCACGGGCAGATCTATCACGTCCCGGCCGAGCATCTCCGGTTGATCCCGGCGAGCGAACTGGATCCGATCTCGCCGGACATTCCCGCGGGGGACAAACACATCGAGATCTCGATTAACCGGCAGACCCTGACCGCCTATGAAGGCGACCAGGTGGTCTTGAAGACCAAAGTAGCGACCGGCCTGGATCAGCGAGGCAATCCTTCCAACGGGATCCCGACCAATACACCGAAAGGGTCTTTCCGGGTCAGCCGCAAGATGCCGGTCCGGCACATGGGGAACGGCGACCTGGTCTCGAACCTCACCCATTACGAACTGCCCGGCGTCCCCTGGGTCAGTTATTTCGTCGCCACGGGCGTCGCCCTGCACGGGGCCTGGTGGCACAACAATTTCGGCCGCCAGATGAGCAAAGGCTGCGTCAATATGACCCCGGACGACGCCAAGTGGATGTATCGCTGGACAACCCCAACCGGGGGAAACGAAGACTGGTACGTCGAAGGCGCTGGGACTGTCATCCGGGTGTTCTGACTCATGGGTAATGTTTACGGCGCCCCCGAGATCACCGTTCACGATCTCGCCCGGAAGCTGTCCGATGACGAAGACTTTATTCTGCTGGACGTGCGCGAGCACCACGAGATCGGAACGGTCTCGATCGAACCGGACCAACTGGTTGTCATCCCCTTGAGTGAGCTGGCCCGGAAACAGCTAATGGCGCTCAATCAGGACGCGTTTCCGAAAAATACTGAGATCATCGTCATGTGCCATCACGGCGTGCGCAGCGCCCAGGTCACGGCCTGGATGCGGCAGAACGGCTGGAACGATGTGTGGAGCCTGGCCGGCGGGATCGATGCCTATGCGCATGAGATCGATCCGAGGATCGGTTTCTATTGAAATCTACGCGCTTTGGAGTGTACGTCTTTTGCCTGTTCGCCGTCACCGGCTGCAGCGGTTTTGCCCGACCGCCCGAGTTCAAGGGCGCCGTCTACGCCGCTCCCGGACGACCGCCGGATTTCACCCTGCCGTCAACGCGCGGCGGCGATTTCACCCTCAGCGACCAGGAAGACGTCGTCACGTTGATTTTCTTCGGCTACACCTTTTGCCCCGACGTGTGCCCGCAGACCCTCGGCCTCGTCCGCACCGCCCTCAACCGGCTCGACGATGCAGAACGCAGCCGGATTGAACTCGTCTTCGTCTCCGTCGACCCCGCCCGCGACAACCTGGCCATCCTCGAGGGGTACCTGGCCCGTTTCGACCCATCATTCCTGGGCGTCCGGCCGGATCCCGAACAGCTCGAAAAGCTCATCGGGGATTACGATGCCTACGTGGAACCGGAGCCGCAGGACCCGGAGTCGGCCGGCTATGAAGTCTCGCACACCAGCGTAATCTATGTCGTCGATAAGTCGGGCAATTTACGGTTGGGTTTCTTCTCGGGGATGTCCCCCGAGGAGATCGCGCACGATCTGAGGATATTGATTGACGAATGACGCCGGTCGAGGGTTATAAATCGGCGCTCACGGGATGCGGCTGGCGTAAACGACGGTGTGATGATCGAATTGGCCGTCGATGATATTTCCAGCGCAGGTGATGAGCGTTAGATAGGAGAGACCGTCGGACGCGGGCTGTGGTTCAATTCCGGCCACCGGCCCCTGGCCGAAGATCCGTTCCAGCACCGCCGGATCGGAAGACTCACGGGTGGAATAAACGATGGTCTCGTCGACACTGAAGTGAATTTTTATGTTAAGCAGGGTGTAGAGGACGATGATCAGGTCACCGGGCTTGAGATCCTCGAGGTCGGCAAAGATCTGCGGGCGTCCAAGCGGATCGTTGACGTGGCCGGCAATCGTTGCGGTGCCTGGATCGCCCGGGATTCCGCTGCCGCGATACCAGAATGCCGAATGCCATACCGGGTCATCGATCGCCCCTTTGGGTGCATCCATTGCATTCAGCGCGGTGAGGCCAACGCCAAGTACCCGGGCGTTGATGTTGAGCGATGGAATCTGAAGCACGAGCGGCAGATGGATTGGCCCTTCCTTCAGCTCGTAGCCAGGATCAAAGAGCGGTCCAAGTACAACGGGGGTAGGCGTCGATGGGACGGCCACCTGGACTGGAGGAAGCGCGGTCAACCTATCGTCCGTGTCAACAACCGTTTCAACCGGTTCAACCGTTGGCTGACCGGAAGGGTATAGTATGTTAGGCCAGGTCCGCCGCCCGATGTCCGTCTGTCCTGTCTCTTCCTCTACGTCCCTGCATCCGCTCAGTACGAGTGCGCTCATCGCCAGTATGGTCACTAGCCAACCGAGCGTCGTTCTGCGAATTATTGATTCCGCCTTTGTTTGCTGCGGTATTCTCGTAAACCCAGACCCATCGCTAAGGCGATTGAGCCGGCGACGATGACCCAACCCCAGTCGAGACCGTCCCCTCGGATCGGTGCAGCACCGGTGCCCGGCAAAGCAGTGACAGCCGGCAAAAGCGTCTTTGTCGGATTGGGTGTTCCCGTCAATGCGATCGCCGTTTGGGTCGCAGCAATCGTAGTCGCCGTTCCGGTCGCAGCGATCGCCGTTTGGGTCGCAGCAATCGTAGTCGCCGTTCCGGTCGCGGCAATCGCGGTCGCTGTCTCCGGGAGAGGTGTATCGGTTGCGGTCGATGTGTTGGTCGCGGTGGGCAATGTGCCCGTCGGCGTCACGGCGGGGGTGTTTGTGTTGGTTGCGGTCGGCGGAATGGGTGTGTTCGTCGCCGTATTGGTTGCGACAGGCGTATTTGTCGGGCCCTGTCTACATACTGGGCCGAAAACGTTGTTTGAGTCCAGCGTCACCTGACCTGTTTGTGCCAGGGCGCGGCCGTTCAAACTTGCTCCGGTTAAGAGGCCGATATCCGTGAGTGCGAGGATGTTTCCGATTAACGAAGTGTTTGCGCCGAGCGTGCCGGAGGAAGCGAGCCTCCACCAGACGTTACACGGATCACCACCGGTGACACTGGAACCGGCCGAGGTCGTGAGCGTTGCAGCAGACTTGAAAATCCAGACCCCGGCCCCTTCGAGGGTCAGGTTTCCTGTCAACAAGAACGCATCGGCACAATAAGTGCCTGGCACAAGAGGCGAGACCAGGGTCAGGTCCTGCACACCCGCATAGGTGGTATCGCAGGGCTGGTCGAGAAAAGCGAAGGCAGCCGTCGCATCAAACTGAGCAGCGGCCGCGTGCGCATCTGCATCATGTATCGTCCCTGGAGGTCCGACAATGCCTGGGGGAAAGCCCGTATAATGCGGTGCTACCCCAATACTTGGGCTGATGCCCAGATCTCCGGATACAGTGGTTAGACCGGTATTGGTCACGATCGAGCCGGCCAAAACGGAGTAGCTTGTCGCATCGCCAAGATCAGGCGAATCGGCCTGGAGCGGTCCTGCAGAAACATAAATCGATGGGCCTGCTACGCCAAGTATCAACGCGAGAATGATCGAAACGGTAAGCGCTTTTAACCTGTTCATTTTCGTCTCCTGCACCGCGGTGAGTATCCATCACGGTGTACACGGAACGATCACAGAGCTGTTACCAGAGGAAATCTTGATCGAAGGAAACCTGCCCTACTCACCTACACGACTTCAATCCCCGTTAGGGTGAGCAGTTGCTCTGGTGTTCATGAGAATTATAGCACATCCATGGTCCATCAGGACCTGGTTTTGGGCTGAATTGGCCGCCCTACAGCCCGCGTTCTCCCCGCACGTATGGCACCCCGAGCGCCGCCGGCGCTCCCAACCGCTTGCGGGTCGCCGCCCGCGAACCCCAGACCAGCGCGAGGATCGTCAACAGGAACGGCGTCATCTGCAAGAAAAAGCCGAGGTTCGAATTGATGAAAAACGGGTTGGTGAACCCTAAGATCGTCGCCGGGCCTTGCAGATCCAGGATCCCGCGCCGGACCGCTCCAAACAGATAGCCCCCCAGTGCCGCGGTGAGCGGATTCCATTGGGCGAAGATCACCAATCCGATCGCGATCCAACCCTGCCCGGAGGTCGTCTGCGCACTGTACCAACCCGGCGACACCGAGAGGCTGATCGTCGCCCCGGCCAGCCCCGCCAGCATCCCGCCGATAAATGTGTACAAATATCGCAAACCATACACATTGATTCCGAGGGTGTCCGCTGCAGCCGGCTTCTCCCCGACCGCCCGCAGGTGCAGCCCCGGGCGAGTCCGGTGGATGATATACCAGCTCAACGGAGCGAATAAATAACCGATATAGACCAGGACGCTGTGGTTTGTAAAAAAAACCGGTCCAATAAAAGGGATCGACGACAGCAGCGGTAGATCGGCCCTTGGGATCAGGGTCGCGTTCTGGCCGGTCAGGCCCTCTCCGAGCACGAGCGCCAGCCCGGTGCCTAAAAAGGTCAGGGACAGCCCGCTGACCACCTGGTCCGCCTGGAAATGGATCGTGACCAGGCCGTGCGCCAGGCTGAGCACGCCGGCTGCGAGCATGGCCACCACGAGCCCCAGCCAGGGACTCCCGGTCGCCAGCGAGGTCTTAAAGCCGGCCATCGCGCCGATCAGCATCATCCCCTCGACGCCCAGGTTGAGCACCCCCGACCGCTCCGCGTAGATCTCCCCGATCGTCGCAAACAGCAGGATCGTTCCCGTGGCAAGCCCGGCGTTCAGGATTGTTTCGAGGCTCACTGCAGCGCCTCCACGCTTGCAACCCGAGTCAACCGCAGCCGGTATCGCAGGAGCACGTCGCTGCTGATCACAAAAAACAGGATGATGCCCTGGAGTAAATTGGACAATCCGGAAGGTTGAATCTCGCGGCCGGCAACGATCAGCGCTCCGAAAAGGATCGCAACCACGATCACAGCGAACGGGTTCAGCTTTGCAAGCCAGGCGACGATGATCCCGGTGAAACCGTACCCCGGGGAGATTCGCTCCTGCAAGCGATGGACGACACCGGATATCTCGCTCATCCCGGCCAACCCTGCCAGCGCACCGGAGAGCATCATGACCAGGACGATGTTCCGTGCGATATTCAGCCCTGCATATTCGGCCGCCCTCGGGTTATCCCCGATCAACTTGATCTCGTATCCCCAGCGGCTGCGCGCCAGGATCCACCAGATTGCGACGGCTGCAAACACACCGAACAACACCCCCAGGTGAAGCGTGATCCCCGCAAACTGCGGGTATTCGACGGCGTAATCCGCGAGGCGCGGCAGCCATGCGCTGCGGGGGAACTGGGGCGTCATCTGGAAACCTGCATCGCTCCATTTGTCGAAGATCCAAAAATTATTCCAAAAAATGGCCACGTAGTTCAACATCAAAGAAGTGATGATCTCGTTTACGTTGAACCGGGCTTTGAGATATCCGGGGATGAAACCCCACAACGCACCGCCGACCATCCCCATGATCGCCATCAAACCAAGCAGGACCCATTTCGGCGTGGTCTCAGGATCCGCGATCGGGACCAGGACGACCAGGCTGGCGAAGAAGGCGCCGAGATAAAACTGTCCTTCGGCCCCGATGTTCCAAAGTTTCATCTTAAACGCGACCGCGCAGCCCAAGCCGACCATGATCAGCGGCGTGGCCTTGACGATGGTATCGGAGAAAACCGGCCAGCTCCCAAACGTGGCGTTGTAAAAGAAAACGAGCGTCCGTGCCGGGTCCCCCCCGATCAGCGCCAGGATGATCCCGCCCACAATAAAAGCGAGGACGACGGACCCCAGGGCGGTCGCAAACGGCAGCCAGGCCGGCACCTCCTCGGTGCGCCGCTCGAAGACGAGGCGGTAGCGCATTATCCGGGCAGCTCCACTTTCTGAATCGTCTCCAAAGGAGTCCCCATCATCATCAATCCGATCCGCTGGATATCCGCCTCATCCGCGGACATCGTTCCCATGATGCGGCCTTCGTAGATGACGGCGATCCGGTCACTCAATGCGAGCAATTCCTCCAATTCCTCCGAGATCAACAGGACTGCCGTGCCGGCATCCCGCTGTTCGAGCAAAAGGGTCTGGACTGCCTCGATCGCTCCGACATCCAGGCCGCGCGTCGGCTGGACGGCGACCATCAGCTTCGGCTGTCCGGATATCTCACGGGCCAGGATGACCTTCTGCAAGTTTCCCCCGGATAGCTTGCGCGCCAGGGTGCGGACACCCGGCGCCACGATCTCGAACTTTTCTTTCAGCTCCTGGGCAAACGATCGGGCTGTGGTGAAATCGATCCCCCAGCCGTTCCCGATCGGTTCGGACCGGTAGTTCTTCATGATCGTGTTCTCGGTGATCGACATGTTCGGCGCGCTGCCGACTCCGGTCCGATCCTCCGGCACGTGGGCGACTCCGGAGCGGATCGCCTTGATCGGGGTCTGGTTTGCAAGTTCGAGCCCGTTGACCTTCACGCTGCCGCGGCACGGGCGCAGACCGGTGATGACCTGCGCCAGTTCCGACTGCCCGTTCCCGGCCACACCGGCAACACCCAGGATCTCTCCGGCCCGGATGTCCAGGGAGATCCCCCGCAGCGCCTGAATACCTTTATCGTTTATCGCGTAAACATCTTCCAGCGCAAGGACGGGATCACCGATTGTGTGAGCCGTCTTCTCCACCCGGAACACGACGTTGCGGCCGACCATCAATTCAGCCAGCCGGGGTTTGTCCAATCCGGCCATGCTCAACCCTTCCGCCGTGGCAACCCCTTTACGCAAGACGGTCACCCGGTCGGCGACCGCGGCAACTTCCTGGAGTTTGTGGCTGATAAAAACGATCGATTTGCCCTGCTCGACCATCGCGTGCATCGTATCCATCAGATCGTGGATTTCCTGGGGCGCGAGCACGGCGGTCGGTTCGTCGAGGATCAGGATCTCGGCACCGCGATACAGGGACTTGAGGATCTCCACCCGCTGCTGCTCCCCCACCGACAGCTGCCAGATCTTCGCCTGCGGATCGACGCGCAGACCGTACTGCGCCCCGAGCGCCGCCACCTCCTCGTCGAGCGGGCGCATGTTCATCACGAACCGCGGGTGCTTCAGCCCGAGCTGGATATTCTCCGTCACGGTTTGCGTCGGGACGAGCATGAAATGCTGGTGCACCATCCCGACGCCTTTCTCGATTGCATCGCGCGGCGAGCTGAACTCGACCGGTTCGCCGTAGATCCGGATGGCGCCGGAGGTCGGGCGATAAAGCCCGGAAAGGACGTTCATCAGCGTGCTCTTCCCGGCCCCGTTTTCCCCCAGCAAGGCATGGATCTCGCCGCGTTCGACGCTCAGATTAACGTGGTCGTTTGCAAGGACGCCCGGGAAACGGACCACGATATCGGTCATTTCGACGGCCGGTTGGGCTGGCTGCATCCGCTAGCGCTCCAGGCAGGCCTGCGCCGGGTTGACCGGGTTGTAGAAGACGACGAACAGGATCGTCAGGACTGTCCCGCCGCTGAAGAGCCAGGGGAACCACTCGTTGAAATTGTCCAAGGGAGGGTCTCCGCGGCGTAGGGCTGCGGCCGGAGCCGCAACCCTACGCCGAACAGGATTTACGCGAAGTTAGGAATCCAGGTCCGGGAGCTCGGCGGTGACGTTCTCATTCCACCAGTACATGCAGGTCCCGCAGGGGCTGCCGAACTGGGCAAAGCCATCCAGATCGACCTGCTCGAGGCTGACCCCGTCCTCAAGGACGACGTTGCCCTGGTTGTCGACGATTGGACCCTTGAACACGTCGAAGCGGGTGAAATTACCCGCCAGCATCTCCGCCAGGATGTCACGGACCAGCTGCAGATCTTCCTCGGGCAGCTCAGCGAGGCCCGGCTGAAGCGTTTCGCCTTCCATGAACCCGTACAGACCCAGCGCGCCGCTGTCTCCGTCGAAGTATTCCGAGCCGCCGACGTAGGTCCCGTTCCGGGAGCGTTCGACGATATCGGCGTAGACCGGGCCCCAATTCCAGTACATGGATGTCAGGCAGGCGTCGATCGTGCAGTTGTCGATGTAGTCGTAGGTGATCCCCCATTTTCCGGGCGGGGCGGCCTCGGCCGGGGCCGGGGTGTCGGCGCCGGTCATGACCACCTGGACCCCGCTGTCAAACAGCGACTGGGCGGCCTCCCGCTCGATGATCGGATCGTGCCAGGTGAAGATCCAGCGGACGTCGACGGTGCACTCCGGGCAGGTCAGCTGGGCGCCCAGGGCGAACGCGTTCCCGAGCCGGAGCTCTTCAGGGATCGGGAAGGTGGCGATATAGCCGAGACGGGGATTGCCGTCCATTTTGGCGCGCGACCCCGCCAGGATCCCGGCCAGGTACTTGATGTTCTCCATGGCGCCGAAAAGGTTTCCGAAGTTGGCGCCGTTTGATTTGAAACCCGAGACGTGGATGATATCCACGTCGGGGAACTCGCCGGCAACGGTCTCCGATGCGTCCATGTAGCCGAATGACGTCGTGAAGATGACGTCGAAGCCTTTGCGGGCCAGCGAGCGGATCACCTGCTCGGCGTCCGCCCCTTCCGCCACGATCTCGACGTAGGCGGTGTGCACATCGTCGAGCGTCTCCTCGACATAGACCCGACCGACATCATGGGCCTGGGTCCACCCGCCGTCATTGTGCGGGCCAACGTACACGAAAGCGACGTTGAAGCAGCCCTCGATGATCGCGGGGATCTGGTAGTTGCCTTCTGCCGAGGCTTCCGACTCCGCCCGGCAGTCGACGGTGGTTTCCGTTCCTGTTCCACCCGATTCGGTCGGCTCAGCCGTCGCACCGGTCTCGGCACAGGCCGAGAGAGCCAGGACAAACACTAAAAGAACAGTAATCCAAAGCGCTCTGGTTTTCATCTACATTCTCCTCTAAAAAATATTTCAGGAATCGCGCGGTTGAGGTGAAAAGCCGGCGAAAACGGGGTGCAAGGGCGGGCTGTGCCCGCCCTTGCACCCCGTTTTCGCCGATTTTCTCTCCAAATGCGTGACGCCTATATTTAATGTCCCGGACAGAAAGGACGTTAACGGAATATTCAATTGGATTGAAAAGCGTGGGTTGTCGTGCGGAGCAGGGCACCTCCTTCTTCCTTCAAACCGTCCGTCGGTATTGGCCGGTCTCCCTCACAACCATTCTAACTCAAGAATCCGGTCAGGGAACGATAAGCGTGCCGGTTTCCCCTTTCAATGCCCGGGGAATACCCCATGGGCTCGTGATCAGGCCGGTCTTGCCGCCGTTTTTCAGATACTGGACGATCGCCTCCACTTTGGGCTGCATACTGCCGCGCGCGAAGTGGCCTTCGGCGATATACCGCTCCGCTTCGGCAACCGTCATCCGGTCGATCCATACCTGTTCCGGTGTGTTGAAATACAGCGCGCAGCGGTCGACCGCCGTCGCGACCAGGAACAGGTCAGCGCCCACGGAATCCGCCAGCAGCGCGGAGGCCAGGTCCTTATCGATCACGGCTTCGACGCCGCGCAGATCGCCGTCCTTTTTATAAAAAACGGGGATCCCGCCCCCCCCGCAAGCGATGACGACGAACCCCTGCCCCACCAGCGAGCGGATGGCCTCCACTTCGAGGATCTCCCGCGGCTCCGGGGATGGGACCACCCGGCGATAGCCGCGCCCGGCATCTTCCACGACGACCCAACCAAATGCGGCGGCCCTTTCCCTGGCCGTCGCCTCGTCCATGAACGTGCCGATCGGTTTCGACGGATCCAGGAAAGCCGGATCGTCCGGATCGACCAGCACCTGGGTCACGACGCTGACGGCCTGCTTGTCGATCCCCCGCCGCTTAAATTCATTATGGAGGGCGCGTTGGAACATGTAGCCGATCGCCCCCTGCGTGTCGGCGACGGCGTAATCCATCCAGACCGGATGCAGTTCGTGCAGGGCCAGTTCGCTGCGGCGCAAGATGAACCCGACCTGCGGTCCGTTCCCGTGCGAGATGATGACGTCCCAGCCGGCCTCGATCATATCGGCGATGTGCCCCATCGATGCCGCAGCGGCCTCGTATTGGTCGTCGATGGTTTTTTTCTTCTGGTCGGTGATCAGCGAGTTTCCACCGACAGCGACTACGGCGAGAGCGGGTTTTAGGGGCATTCCACTATCTCATCGTAAGCGCCATGACGGCTTTCTGAACGTGCATGCGGTTTTCGGCTTCGTCGTAGACGACGGATTGGGGGCCGTCGATGACGGCGTCGGTGACTTCGAGGCCGCGGTCGGCGGGGAGGCAGTGCATGTAGACGGCGTCTTCTTTGGCAAGAGACATCCGGCGTTCATCGGTGATCCATGATTTGTATTTCTCGATCAGGGCCTTGCCCTCGGCGGGTTCGTGGGTCGTCAGCAGCGGACCCCAGGACTTGGGGTAGACGATGTCGGCGTCCTTGAAGGCGTCGTCCATATTGTCAGTTACCTCGAAATTGACATTATATTTTCGAGCATTGTCTTTCGCCCGGTCCAGGATGTCCGGCATCAATTTGAACTCCGGCGGATGCGCCAGGACGACGTCGCAGCCAAAACGAGTCATCTGCAGGATCAGCGACTGCGGGACGGAAATCGGCTTGCTGTAGGAGGCTGCGTAAGCCCAGCTGACCACCATCTTCTTCCGGCGCAGGTCCCGGCCCTTCTTTTCGATGACCGTCATCAGGTCGGCCAGGATCTGGAACGGGTGATAGACGTCATCCTGCATATTGAGCACCGGGACGCGGCTGGCTTTGGCGACGTCGTTGATATACCCGTTGCCGAAATCCCAGTCGCACTGGCGGATGGCGATCCCGTCGAAGTAGCGCCCGAAGATCTCGCCAATCTCCTTGGCGGTGTCGCCGTGCGAGATCTGGGTGGTGTCCGAGTCAATGAAGGCGGCATGCCCGCCGAGCTGGGCCATCCCCGCCTCGAACGAGCCGCGCGTGCGGGTGCTGGTGAAGAAGAACAGCATGGCCAGAGTTTTGTCCCGCAAATATGCGTGCGGCTCCCCAAGTGCCCGCTTGCGCTTCAGATCCCAGGCTACATCCAGGACGGTCTCGACTTCCTCTTTTGTGAAATCCAGGTCGCCGATGAAATCTCGGCCGGCGAGGTTGGTTTGCATGAATTATCTCCTCAATTCAGAAAAAACGAATACCCCGGGCGGCACAGCCGCCCGGGGTATTCGTTTTTTCTATTTAATTACCGCAGGCAGCAAGGCATAAAACTCCGCCGCCTTGACGACGTCCGCCAGCAGGACCGAATCGTTTACGGTATGGGCCGTCTCTTCTTCACCGGGACCAAAGCCGATGCTGGGAATGCCGGCTTTCCCGGCCCAATACGTTCCGTTGGTGCTGAAGTTCCACTTCCCGGTCGGGGCGGGCGGGAGGCCGATCAGACCGCGGGTCTCGACCCCGGCGCGGACGATCGGGGCGTCCTCCGGCAGGGCCCAGGCGGGAAAATACTTATCGACCTCGTAAACGAAACCGGTGTACGAAGGGTCGTCATAGAACAACATCTCGACACGGATCGCCTCGCGGTCCTCAGGTGGGATCAGCGCTTCGACCTGCCGGATCGCGCCTTCGACCGTCTCCCCGAAGGTGAGCCGGCGGTCGACGAAGATCCTGGCCTCATCCGGGACGGCGTTGATGCTGGGGGTGTTGACGTGCAGATCGCTGACCGTGATCTTCCCGTGGCCGAGGAACGGATCGTCTCCGAGCTGAGGCTCGAGGTCGCGGATCCCTGCGATCACGGGCAGCAGCTTGTAGATCGGGTTGTCGCCCAGGTGGTTGCTGGCCGCATGGCAGCTCCGGCCGCGGGCGATAACCTGCAATTCAACCCGCCCCTTGTGCCCCCGGTAAACCTGCATATTTGTCGGCTCACCGATCACGACGAAATCCGGCCGGACGCCGGGATCGACTTCGACAAAGGTGTTCGGGGCGATCCCATCGCACCATTCCTCCATGTTGCCGAAATAATAGGCCGTGTAACCGTCCAGCAGGCCGAGATCACGGGCGATCGCCAGCCCGTAGATCATCCCGGGCGTGCTGCCTTTTTCGTCGCAGGCGCCGCGGGCGAAGAAGCGTCCATCGGCATCAACCATCCCTTCAAATGGATCCCACTCCCATTCATCCGGGTTACCGATCCCGACCGTGTCGATATGCGAATCGTAGACCAGGACCACCGGCCCATCCCCAATCCGGCCGATCGTGTTGCCCATCCTGTCGAACCGCACTTCGTCGAAACCGAGCGCCCGCATCTCCGCCTGCACCCGCTCCCCGACCGGCCCGATCTGCGAGTCCACGCTTGGGATGGCGCAAGTTTCGCGCAGGAGCCGGATGATTTCGTCCTTTTGTTCTAGAACCCGCTTGTGAATTTCTGCGATCGGTAACAAATCAGATTCCTCCAATTCCAGCCAAATTCCGTGCGAAAAATTGAGACTGCTGCCGGCGCCGGACAGGGCCGACAGCAGTCTCAATTTTTCAGATCGATTTCGGTGAGCGCACCGAGGAGCGCATCCACATTCTCAACCCTGGCGCTGTGCCCCATCAGACCGACGCGCCAGATCTCGCCGGCCAGCGGGCCGAAACCTCCTGCGATCTCGATCCCGTACTCGTCCAGGAGCCGCATGCGGACAGCCAGCTCATCCACCCCATGCGGCACAATGGGGGTGGTCAGGGTCGGAGAGCGAAATTCCACAGGGGCGCGCGGCGGAAGACCAAGCGAATCCAGGCCTTCCCACAGATGCTCGGCCGCGTCCCGGTGCCGCAGATGGACCTGCTCCAAACCCTCTTCCTCGACCAGCGCCAGGGCCTCCCGCAGGGCGTAGACCATGTTGACCGGCGCGGTGTGATGGTACGTCCGCGTCCCGGAACGCCAGTAGCGGTCGAGCGCCCGGAAGTCCAGGTACCAGTTGCGCACCGGCGTCTCCCGCTTCCGCAGATCGTCCATGGCGCGCGGGCTGACCGTCAGGGGAGCCAACCCCGGCGGAGCGGAAAGCGCTTTCTGAGAACCGCTGTAAACGACATCGAGGTCCCAGATATCCGTCTCGACCGGGACGCCCGGCCACGATGCGACGGTGTCGAGGACGACGAGGGCGCCATGATCGTGTGCCGCCGCGCTGATCTCCGCCACGCCCGGCTGGAGCACGCCGGTCGAGGTCTCGCAGTGGACGAATGCGAAAAGTTTGTATGAACGGGAGGCCAGGGCGCGCTTGATATCGGAGAGATCGAGGGGCTCGCCCCAGGGGGCGTCGATCCGGTCGACCTGGTCGGTGTAGCGCGTCGCCATGTCAAACATCCGCTCACCGAAATACCCCATCACGCCGATCAGGACGCGGTCTCCGGGTTCGATGAAATTACACAACGCCGCTTCCATCCCGGCGCTGCCGGTCCCCGAAATCGGCAAGGCGAATTCGTTTTCCGTCCGGAAGGCCCGCCGCAGAAAGGTCTTGGTCTCGTCCATGATCTGCTGGAAAAGCGGGTCGAGATGGCCGACGGTCGGCTGGGCGAGGGCATCGAGGACGCGCCGGGGCACCATGCTGGGTCCCGGGCCGAGGAGAATACGCTGCGGAGTTGTGAGGGGGTTCATTCAAGGAGCCGCCTGGCAGCCAGGTTATGCGCTGTGATGTGCGCTTCGAGGTCCAGCGTCTGCAGCTCGCCGGCGCGGACGACGAAGCGGCCGCCGACGGCGTTGTAATCCACGTTGACCGGTGCGCAGAACAGGGCGGCGGCGAGCGGGTCTGATTGTGCGCCGGCGTATTCCAGGCGGTTCAGATCGATCGCAATGAAATCGGCGCATTTCCCGGGCGAAAGCGAGCCGATATCGTCCCGGCCGAGCACGGCCGCACCGCCGAGGGTGGCCAGCTCGAGCGCCTCCCGGGCCGTCATCAGCGGCGGGGCGTCTTCTCCGGAGCGCGAGGCGCCGCGCAGCCTCGCATCGAGGCGGGCCAGCAGCAACGCCTGGCGCGCCTCGGCCAGCATGTGCGAACTGTCGTTGCTCGCCGAACCGTCCACGCCCAGACCGACGTTGACCCCGGCGCGGCGCATCGCCATCACCGGAGCGATCCCCGATGCCAACCGCATGTTCGAGGTCGGGCAGTGAGCCACGCCGCAGCCGGTGTGCGCGTAAAGCGCCATCTCCCCGGCGTCGACGTGGACGGAGTGCGCAAACCAGACGTCCTTCCCGACCCATTCAAGGTCTTCCATCAATGCGACCGGCCGGCGGCCGAAGGTCTCCAGGCAAAAGACCTCTTCATCGGCGGTTTCGGCGAGATGGGTGTGGAGATGGACCGCATATTCGCGCGCCAGCGCGGCCGTCGAGCGCATCAGGTCGGTCGTGACCGAGAACGGGGAACACGGCGCCAGGACGATGCGGACCATGGCGCCGGGGGCCGGGTCATGGTACGCCTGGATCAGCCGGAGGGAATCATCCAGGATCCGCGCCTCGGGCTCGACGACCGAATCGGGCGGCAGCCCGCCGTCGCGCTCGCCCAGGCTCATCGAACCGCGCGAGGCGTGCAGCCGCAGCCCGAGCTCGCGGGCGGCCCGGATCTCGTCATCCAGCCGGGCGCCGTTCGGGAAAAGGTAGAGGTGATCGGAGGCCGTCGTGCAACCGGAAAGCGCCAGCTCGGCCAACGCTGTTTTGGCCGAAACGTAAATGTCGTCCGGGGTCAGGCGAGCCCAGATCGGGTAGAGCGTTTTGAGCCAGTTGAACAGGTTGGCGTCCTGCGCGGCCGGGACGGCTCTTGTCAGGGTCTGGTAGAAGTGGTGATGGGTGTTAACCAGCCCGGGCAGCACGAGATGGCCGCTCAGATCGAGGACCTCCGCGGCGGTTTCGGGCAGCTCGTCCGCCGCACCGACCGCTTCGATGAACCCGTCGCGGGCGAAAAGACCCCCGTCCCGGATCTCTCGCCGGGCCGGGTCCATGGTGACGAGAAGTTCGGCGTTCCGGATGAGCAGCGTGGACATGATCGAAAAATGGATGGGGCGGTGGGGTTTCCGCCCACCGCCCCATCCATTTTTTACTCCCCTAACTCCGCGGCGTGTAGTGTATTTTTCAGCAGCATGGCGATCGTCATCGGCCCCACCCCTCCGGGAACCGGGGTCGCCGCAGCGGCGACTTCCTTCGCCTCGTCGAACGCCACGTCGCCCACCAGCCGGTAACCGGATTTCTTTGAGGGGTCTTCGATCCGGTTGACGCCGACATCGATCACATAGGCGCCCGGCTTGATCCAGTCGCCCCGGACCATTTCGGGACGGCCGACCGCGGCGATCAGGATATCCGCCGAACGCACGACGGACGGCAGGTCGCGGGTTCGGGAGTGGCAGACCGTGACGGTTGCATTCCGTTCGATCAGGAGCAGCGCGGCCGGCATCCCGACGATATTCGACCGGCCCAGGACGACGGCATTGGCCCCTTCGAACGTCGCCCCGGCTTTTTCCAGCAGGACCATGCAGCCGTAGGGCGTGCAGGGGATGAACAGGGGCTCTCTCCCCTTCTGCGCCAGCCGGCCGATGTTGATCGGGTGGAACCCGTCGACGTCCTTCTCCAGGGAGATCGCCTGCAGCACCCGCTCCTCGTCGAGGTGGCCGGGCAGCGGCAGTTGGACCAGGATCCCGTTGACGCGCGGATCCGCGTTCAACTCTCGGACGAGCCCTTCGACCTTATCCTGTGAGCTGTCCGCCGGCAGTTCGAACCCGAACGATTCGATACCGGCTTCGGCGCAAGCCTTGCGCTTCATACGGACGTAGACCTCGGAGGCCGGGTCTTCGCCCACCAGGACCGTCGCCAGCCCCGGTGCGCTTTGCCCGGCCTGGGTACGGGCGGAGACCGAACCGGCGATTTCCGTCCGGATCGCTTCGGCGATCGCTTTCCCGTCGATGACCTGGAATTCAGACAATTTCACTCCACGAAAATATAGTAATCCTCTTCAAGGGTCAGCTCGCTGTCGACTGACCGGCCGTCGATACTGTACACGATCCGGAACCCGTAGATCCGGTTCCAACCGAGCTCCTGGGCCAGGAAAACGACGCCGATATCAAATGCTTCGCCGGGCTGGAGGAGCAATTCAACGCCCTCCGGGAAATAGCCTTCCTCCAGCACGAGCTCTTGGCCGTCCACCTGGATCAGAACCCGCTGGACGTCCGCCACGAGAACCTGGCCCGTGAAAAGCTGGATGCGCGGGAGAACCCGTTCGAGGACGGCCGGCCCACTCCCGGTGTAGGTCAATTCATAATTTACGGTGGATTCGTTCCGCAGGAAGATGGTCGGATTCTTGGACCCGCCGGTCAATTCGAACGGGACCGCGGTTGCACGCGCCACGAAGAACGCGATCACGATGAACAGGACGACGGCCGCCGCCGCACCGTACCAGAGCAACCTGGTGGGCTGCCCGGCCGTCGATTTCCTGGTGTTTGTCAGTTTGCTCTTTGCCATGCTGATTGCTCCAATTTATGCCTCCCCGGCTGATTATCCTCGAAAGTGAAAGAAATTACAATAGAACCTACCCGAAAATTCAGTGGTCGGTCGATTTGGAGGGCGGCTGCGGCTGCGCCGCAGCCGCCCTCC
>DATKDL010000125.1:0-10116 GCA_035512695.1 Anaerolineales bacterium
ACGGGTATGCTAAAATCGTCTCATCAGGATGCCAGGACATGGATAAACCCTACGCCCTCATCGTCGAAGACGACCCGGATGTGGCCGAGCTGTATTCGCACCTGATGCGACTGCTCGGGTTCTCGCCCGAAACACGTTCCAACGACGGGACATTTTTCATCATGCTCTACGAGGTCCGGGAACCCCAGAACGCCGCCATGGTCGCCGAACGCATGATCGGGATCCTGAGCGAACCATTCGTTTACGACGGATTCGAGATCGGGCACGCTGCGGCGGCCGGTGTGGCTGTCAGTGCCACACAGCTGGAGGACCCCGCCCGGCTGGTCGCCCTCGCCCGCGGCGCTTTGAATATGGCCCTGGAAACGGGCGAACGCATCCGGGTCGCGCCCGCCCCGGAATAGGAGACAGAATGTCCGCTGCCCCCCACGCGCGCGGCCTTTATTTCGAGGAATTTGAAATCGGGCGGCAGATCGTCACCGCCGGTCGCACGATCACCGAGACCGACATCGTCCAGTTCGCCGGCCTGTCCGGCGACTTCAACCAGATCCACACCGATGCCGAGTTCGCCGCCGAGACAGTATTTGGCCGGCGCGTCTCCCATGGTCTGCTGGTGCTTTCGATCGTGTCCGGCCTGGCCGTCCAAACCGGATTCATGGAAGGGACGATCATGGCTTTCCGGGAGGTGGAAGGCTGGAAATTCTCACGGCCCGTCTTTATCGGGGACACGGTCCACGTCATCCTGGAAGTCACCGGCCTCAAAGCCCTACCGAGGCTGGGCGGCGGCGCCCTTACGCTGAAGCTGACCGTCATGAACCAGCACAACGAAACGGTCCAGTCGGGAACCTGGACCGTCCTGATAGCGTCTCAACCGGAATAAATGAGTTCTAACGATCCGAAGCCCGAAATACCAGAAGAGGACCCGCGCGCTCGACTGCGCCGGCTGCTCGACGACGCCGATACCCAGGAGTCGGCGCCCTCCGAACGCGAGACGATCCCGCTCGAGACCCCCGGCTCGGAACCCGGGCCGGATACGGCCGATACCCAGCACCTGGATCCATCCTGGCGTGATGAGCCTCCGGGTGATTCGGAACCGATCCCGATCGGCGAGGGCATCGCGCCGCCCGGTTCACCGGGAGAGACCACCCCCATGCAGCCCCTTGATGAGGAGGAAGACCTGCAGTGGGAGGAGGAGACCCTCACCCGAAGGACCCCTACCAGGCCTGCCTCCCCACCGCCGCCGCCGGCATTCGGCGATACGCCCCAGCGGACACCGCCGGCGCTCGATTCGCAGGGCATGCCGCTCCCCCGGCGAGTCGACCAGGACGACGGCGGTGCGACCCGTGTCACCCCCGCGGCCTACCGCCCGCAGCCCCGTCCCACTCCGGCTGCTCCGCAGCCCGTCCCCACCCGCCCACCCGCCCCGGCGCGACCGCCTTCGCCGGGTGGGGGACCGGACTGGCGCCGCGCCTGGGGCTGCCTGGCCCGGTCGATGCTCACTGTCAGCTTCGTCGCCGTGGTGGCGTTCCTGATCTTTGCCGGTTACGCCGTCTTCCAGTATTACCGTATCGAAGCGACGCTCCCGGAAGTGAACGATTTGCGCAACCGTGCTTCGCAGTTCGAGACCAGCACGATCCTGGACCGCAACGGCAACGTCCTGTATGAGATCATCGATCCGAACGCGGGCCGCCGGACTTATGTCACGATTGGTGAGATCTCCCCTTTCCTGATTGCCGCCACGCTGGCGACGGAGGATAAGGCGTATTATTCCCATCCCGGCTTCGACGCCTGGGCGATCCTGCGCGCCTTCTACCAGAACTGGCAGAGCGGTGAGACCGTTTCCGGCGCTTCGACGATCACCCAGCAGTTGGCACGGCTGCTGTTTTTCGACGAAGAGGAGCGCTACGAGCGCACCTACATGCGCAAGGTCCGCGAAGCCCTGCTGGCGATTGCCATCACCGACAACTATTCCAAAGACGAGATCCTCGAGCTGTACCTCAACGAGATCTACTACGGCAACCTGGCCTACGGCATCGAGGCCGCCTCGCAAACCTATTTCCACGTGCCCGCCAGCCAGCTCGACATGGGCCAGTCCGCCTTCCTCGCCGGTCTCCCGCAGGCACCGGCCGTCTACGACGTCTACACCAACCCGGACGCCGTCGTCCGGCGGCTCCAGGTCGTCCTGGTCCTGATGGTCGCCGCCAGCGAGGAGGAGAACTGTATCTTCGTCGGGCTGCAGCTGCAGCCGGTCTGTATCGAACCCCAGGAAGCTGCCCGGGCATTCAACGAGATTATCGGCCATTCGTTCACCCCGCCGGTCTCCCAGATCCGCTACCCGCATTGGGTCACATTCATCCGCAGCGAACTCGAAAAGCTGGTCGATGCGCAGACGATCTACCGCTCCGGCTTTATCGTGCGGACGACGCTCGACCCGGTCCTCCAGGATAAGGCCCAGGAGATCGTCGCCGCCCAGGTCGCCAACCTTGCCGACCGCAACGCCGGGAGCGGCGCCTTGCTCGCCCTCGACCCGGTCACCGGTGAGATCCTGGCGATGATCGGGTCGGCTGATTTCTACGATGAGGAGATCGCCGGCCAGGTCAACATGACTCTGGCGCCGCGCCAGCCCGGCTCGGCGATCAAGCCGCTGACCTATATCGCCGCCTTCGAGAAAGGCTGGACGCCGGCGACCCTGATCTGGGATGTCCGGTCCGAGTTCCCGCCTTCCGGGATCGCCGGGGACCCGAGCCCGCCGTACGTCCCGGTCAATTACGACGAACGCTACCACGGCCCGGTCACAATTCGCTCCGCCCTGGCGAACTCGTACAATATCCCGGCGGTCAAGGCGCTCGATTTTATCGGAATCTACGATGATCCGGACACCCCGGAATTGGACGGGCTGATCGGGATCGCCCAGCGTTTGGGGATCACGACGCTGACCCGGCCCGATTTCGGTCTCGCGTTGACCCTGGGAAGCGGGGAGGTCCCGCTGATCGAGATGGCCGGGGCGTTCCAGGCCTTCGCCAACGGCGGCCGGCGCGTCCCGCCGGTCGGGATCCTGACGATCGAGGACCGGGCCGGGAACGTCATCTTCGAATACAACCCGCCGGCGGGTGATCAGGTTATCCGGCCGGAGCATGCCTTCCTGATCTCGAGCATCCTCTCCGATAACGCCGCCCGGACTCCGGCCTTCGGCCCCAACTCGATCCTCAACCTGCCCTTCCCGGCCGCAAGCAAAACCGGCACCACCAACGACTTCCGGGACAACTGGACCATGGGCTACACCAACGACATCGTCGTCGGAGTCTGGGTCGGGAACGCCGATAACACCCCAATGGTCAACACCAGTGGGCTCACCGGTGCCGCCCCGATCTACACCGAGTTTCTCACTTTCGCGACCGAGCGCCTCTCCGGAGGCAGCCCGGGGCAGTTCCCGCGCCCGGCCAATATCGTGGAGCGGGTGATCTGTTCGATCTCCGGCGCCGAGCCCTCCCGCTTCTGCCCCAACCAGCGTTCCGAGTACTTCGCCGCCGACCAGCCCCCTCGGCCGTCATCGGACGATCTCTGGAAAGAGGTCCTGCTCGATACCTGGACCGGGTTGGAAGCCTCCCCGTTCTGCTCCGAGTTTACCGAGGAGGAACTGGTGATCAACGTGACGGATCCCTGGGCGGTGCGCTGGATCCGGCGCGAGGACGCCGGGAGAAATTGGGCGGAGAGCGTGGGTTTTGACGAACCGTTTCGCTTTATTCCCCGCCGGTCCTGTGAAGCCGACGACCCGCAGCCGACGATCCGGTTTGACTTCCCGCTGGACAACCAGGAGATCATGACGACGACGGTCGAGATCATTGGGGTGGTCAGTGCCCCGGACGGGATCGAGGAGTTCACGGTCGATTGGGGCGAAGGGAACGACCCGAACGACTGGGAGCGGATCGTCCGCCGCGACCGGGCGTCCCCGGAACCGGAGGAACTCGGCGTGTGGGAGCTGGATTTGTTCTTCGAGCCCGGGATAGTGACCCTGCGGATCTTCGTGCGGGCGGAATCCGGCGGCTACGCGGTCCGGACGATCCACGTGCGGATCAACATCCCCACCCCGACCCCAACGCCGACCCCGACGGAAACTCCGACGGAGACCCCGACCCCCACGCCGACTATGACCGAAACCCCGACGATCACCCCCACGCCGACCCCGTCACCCCCGATCACTCCCACACCCACCTCCGGGATCCCACCGACCGTCACCCCCAGCCCGACCGGGGACCCCTGATCTCGGTCTGGTGACGACGCGCTGCGTCGTCACCCGGATGCCCGCTCCGCGGGATGTGCGTTGGTCGCCGTCACGGGACGCAGAGCGTCCCAAGCTCGTTCCCACGCGGAGCGTGGGAACGAGCTTTTTCGCCCATTCGCCCATTCGCCCATTCGCCCATGTCCCCCCCGCCCGACCGAACCCAAAACTTTGCCCGCGTCCGGCGGGTCCTCTGGGGAGTCCTCTTCGCCAACCTGGCGGTCACGGCCGTCAAGCTGACCCTGGGTTTCCTGACCGGGGCGTTGGCCGTCGTGGCGGACGGGTTCCACTCGCTGGTGGACACTTCCTCCAACCTGATCGCCCTGGGCGCTATCCGGATGGCGGAGCGCCCGCCCGACGAACACCATCCTTACGGCTATTCCCGCTACGAAACCATCGGGACCTTTGCGATCGGAGGGATGCTCCTGGTGGCGGCCTTCGAAGTCTCTCGCGAGATCGTCCGGCGGATCGCCGCCGGTGAGGTTCCCGAACTGTCTCCACTGACCTTCTGGCTGGTGGTCGCCACCTTCCCGGTCAACGTCGCCATTTACCGGTTCGAGCGCCGGGCAGGCCGGACCCTCGACTCGCAAGTGCTGCTCGCCGATGCGTCCCACACCGGCACCGATCTGTACGTGACGGCAGCGGTCATCGTCAGCCTGGTGGCGGTCCGGTTGGGGCTCCCGATCCTGGACCGTTTGGTCGCCGCTTTCGTCGTCGTCCTGATCCTGCGGGCGGCCTTCCGCATCCTGCGGACCGCGGCCTTCACGCTCACCGATCGGATCGTAGCCGATCCGGACGAGGTCGAGCGGATCGCCCGGGCTGTGCCGGGGGTCGTCCTCGTCCACCGGGTGCGGTCGCGCGGCGCGTCCGGATCGGGCTTCGTGGATCTGCACGTAAAAGTGCACTCCGAGATGACGACCGAACAGGCGCATGCGATCGCGACCGAGGTCGAGCGCCGGCTCCGGGCGGACCTGCCGGAGATCACCGACGCGCTGGTCCACATCGAGCCGGCTGCCGAGCAGCCGGGTCTGCTGGCCCGGATTCGCTACGACCTGCGCCAGATCGCCGACGGGATGGGGCTCGCGTTCCACGACCTGCACGTCAACGCCGAGGAGGACGGTTCGTTTTCCGTGGAGCTGCATCTCGAGATGCCGGCCGGCATCTCCCTACAGGATGCCCACGCCCAGGCGGACGAGTTCGAGCGGCGGGTGGCGGAGGGGGCTTCCCGTCCGTTCCGGCTGATCGCTCACCTCGAACCCGTCCCGGATGACGTCCTGCACACGGACCCGGATATCCCCGAAGCCCTGCGCGACCGGATCCGCGACTTGATCGTCCGCCGGACCGGCGAGCGCCGGCTGCGCGACCTGCAGACCTATCGCTTTGGCTTGCGAATCGGGGTGACCGCCGCGGTCACGATCCGGTCGGATGCCTCGCTGTCCGAGGCGCATGCCCTGAGTGAGAATCTCGAGCGCGAGCTGCTCAACACGTTCCCGCAGATCCATCGTGTCACCGTCCACATCGAACCCGAGGACAAGTAAAATTTAATGACCGGGCCGATTTCACCGGCCCGGTCATTAAATTTTTTTACAAATCTTTCGATGAAACTATTCGTAGAAACCCCACTCTGGGAATCCCCCGCGATTTCGGAACGTATCGGCCGCCGGGCCGTCCTTAAAATGGAGGCCTTCCAGCCCGCCGGCTCCTTCAAATCGCGCGGGATGGGGGCGGCCTGCCTGAAAGCCAAAGAAAACGGCGTCGAGAAAGTCGTTTGCTCGTCAGGGGGGAACGCCGGGCTGGCGGTGGCCTACGCCGGGCGCGTCCTGGGGTTGGACGTCACCATCGTCGTCCCGGAGCGGACCGGCGATCGCGCCCGGGCGCTGATCGCGCGCGAAGGCGCCCGGCTGGTCGTCCACGGCGACGCCTGGGACGACGCGCACGATCACGCCGTCCGGCTGGCGGAGGAAACCGGCAGCGCTTATATCCACCCGTTCGACGATCCGGAGGTCTGGCGCGGGCACAGCGCCATCATCCGGGAGGTGCGGGATGCCGGGCTCGAACCGGGGCTGATCGTCGTCTCGGTCGGCGGGGGCGGGCTGCTGTCCGGGCTGCTGCTCGGGATGGATGAAGCGGGTTGGGGAGATGTCCCCGTCCTCACCGTCGAGACCGAAGGGGCCGATTCTTTTGCGCAGGCGATGGCTGCCGGTGAGCTGGTGACCTTGCCGGGGATCACGTCGATCGCGACCACCTTGGGCGCCCAGACGGTCTGCCGGCAGGCGCTCGACTCCGCTCGGCGGCACCGCGTGACCCCGCTCGTCGTCAGCGACCGGCAGGCGCTGGATGCATGTATCGCGTTTGCAGAGGATCACCGCGTCCTGGTGGAACCGGCCTGCGGGGCGGCGCTGGCGGCCGGGTACGAGGCCCTGGGTCCGGTCACTGCACACGAACCGGTCCTGTTTATCGTCTGTGGGGGGGCGGCGGTGACGCCGGGGATGCTCGGGGAGTGGGGCAAAGAGTTAAAAAAGTGAACGTCCATGCGGGGCAGCGCTCCGCATGGACGTTCACTTTTTCGATCACGTCAAATCCAACCTGGGCAGTTCGAGTACCCGCTCCACGGCCGCACGGTCCGGGAGCGAAGCGGAAGCGCCAACCACCTGCACGCTGAGCGAGGCGGCCGTGTTCGCAAAGGCGACGGCCTGCGCGACCGTCTTTCCTTCAGACAGCGCCGCCGCCAGCGCGCCGGTGAAGCAGTCCCCCGCACCGGTGGTGTCGACCGCGCGGACCTCCCGCCCGGGGACTCGGACCAGTTCGTCCCGGTCCAGGTACGCTGCACCCTGTGCGCCGAGCGTGGCGATGACGGTCTGTCCGTCGCCGGCGCGGACCTCCCGGAGCTGGCGCCGTAAGCCGTCGTCGTCTTTGAAGACCGAGTCTGTCCCGGCGTAAAATGCCAGCTCGGTCTCGTTGACGACCAGGAAATCGCACAACTCCCGCAGCCCTTCGACGAACGGGGATGCGGGTGCCGGGTTGAGGATCGTGCGCGCGCCGGCGGCCCGAGCCCGCTCGAAGGCGGTCTTGATCGTCTCCTGGGGGACTTCGAAGACCGAAGCCAGCAGGTCCCCCGAACCGATTGAAATCAATTCGATATCGTTCGGCGAGAGCTCCATGTTGGCGCCCGAAACGACGATGATCCGGTTCTCGCCGTTATCGTCGACGGTGATCAAGGCGGTCCCGCTGGGTGCGGTCTCGGAGCGGGTCACGTGCAGATCGAGCCGTTCGCTTTGCAAAAATTCGTGGAGCGAGTCCCCGAAGGCGTCCTGCCCGAGCTTGCCGGCCAGCCCGACGCCGTCCACCAGGCGCGCGGCGGCGACCGCCTGGTTGGCCCCCTTGCCGCCGGGGATGAACCGGACACCCGAGCCGAAGACCGTCTCCCCGGCGCGGGGATGCTGCGGGGTCAGGACGACGACGTCCATGTTGATGCTACCGAGGACGGTGATTTTGCCCATGGTTTGGTTTTGGAAACCCGAAAAATTGGGCCGGCTGCGGGGCTAAGCCCTGCAGCCGGCCGCAATTTTTGGGTTTTTATAACAGGTTGAGTTGCGGCGACTCATACGTGAGCTGGTCCGCCAGCAGCTGCTCGTCGATATTATCACGGGTCACGAGCGGGTTGGCTTCGAGGGCGCGCAGGTGGCGGAATTTGACGAAGCTCCAATCGTTCAGCAGGTTGTCGAGGCGCGGGTCCCGCCGGCGTTTGAAGATCAGCAGGTTGGCTCGGCTGCCGGGCAGGACGACGATCCGGCGGGCGGGGAGGGTGTTTTCGGGCCGCAGCAGATCGACGAAGGAGGCCGTGGTGGTGATTTGGAACCGGTAACGACCGCCGGGGTCGGCCCAGGTGAGGGGCGGTCCGGGGTTGACGGTGAAACCGAGCCGTTCGCCGAGGCGGATGAGCAGGCTGCGGTTGTGGTTGTGCTCGTTCTTTCGGCTGACCGGGTCATCTTCGGGTCGCAGGCGCCAGCCATCGCCATCCCGGACGCCGTAGGATTCGACGCAAGCGGAGAGCAGGTCGCTGTCCGGTGTGTCGAGGCCGGGGAAGGCGGCGCAGAGGGCGTGGTCGATCTCGGAGAAGGCTGAGCCGGGATGGTCGAGCAGGAACGCGGCGGCGGCGGTCTCGACCCGGTCGGCGAGCGGCGCCGGCCCGGGTTCGTCGCGCAGCCACCACAGGCCGGTGTCGAGCTCCTTGCCGGCGTTGTATCGCAGGAACCCGGCCCGATAGGTGAGGCCTTCCTCCAGCCCCTCGATAAATTGCGCATAGCCATCATCGGGTGCAACTCCCGGAACTCCGCCCTTCGGCGCCTGGCCGTCCGGCGCCCGGCCGTCCGTTTCGTTGCCACCGTACAGGAACACGGCCCCCAATACCGGCAGCAGCGGGGACGGTTCGCCGCGGTTCGACAGAAAAGCCCGGGCGGCCTCTCGGATCCGTCCGTGATCGGAGAAATTACGCGGTGTCGGCGCGCGGCCGGCTCGCTTTACCCCGTGGACCTGGGCCTGTTTCTCCGCCTCGCGCAGCGCGAGTCCGTCGACGGTCCAGCCGGACCGGTCCAGCGCGGTCAGCGCCGCCGCGAGCAGACCCGTTTCGGCTTCCGGGACCAGGGCGAAACCGGCGATCCCGTCCGGGAGATGGGGGGTCAGGTGCGCCAGGGCCGCGTGCAGCGCCGTGGTGTGCCAGCGCCAATCATAGCGCTGCCGGCGCAGGACGGATTTGAACGGTTGGACGGCCTCCCGCCCGCCCAGCCAGCCGGCCCACAGTGCCGAGAGCGTCCAGAAAGCCTGGTTCGGCCGCGGTAGCGCGGTGACGACGGCGCTGAGGTCGAGCTCGGGCAAATGCGGGGCCAGGTCCCGGATCCGGCCTTCGAACACGCAGATCCCCGGCCCGGCCCCCGGCAGCTCCGGGAACCGGGTCACCTGGACCGCCTCTTCCCCGGTCCCGGTCCAGATCCGGACGGCCGCTTCCAACGCCCGGAACACGCTGCGCTCCCGGTAGCGCGGCGGGATCGTGAGCTGTTTGGGCCGCGGCCGCTCGGAGGGGTACGGCCACAGCGTGTTGGCCCGGTCGAAAGCGGTCAGCAGCAGCGCCGAGACCAGCCGGCGTTCGGCGGGCTCGAACGTGTCGAGCTTGTTGACCAGGACGCCCAGCGCGTAGACCGCGCGCGGGGGATAGTACCGCAAGGCCTCCTCGGCAAACTCGCGGTCGGGGTCGTTCAGGGCGGCGACGCGCTCCAGGGTCCGGGCGTAATGCAGTTGGGTGGCGGCGGCCCGTGTCGCCTGTTCGGCATCGAAACCTCCGGCGGGATGCTCCCCCGAAGCGACGCAGTTCGGGCATTTGTAGACACGGGCGAAGGGCGCCGGGGCGTCGCGCTCCCAGATGAATTCATCGGCGCTGACCATAGACCCGCAGCTCGCGCAGGGGGTCCGATACAGGTCAAGCAGGTGCGGCTCGAGGCGCTCCTCGCCGACCCGGGCTGCAGCCAGGTGCGCCAGGGCAGTCTGCAGATCGGTCTCACCCGGCGCCGCTGCGAGGGTCTCCAGGATGAATCGGGCGATGGGGTTGTTGGCGGCGACCAGGACCCGCCTTCCCGAGCGTGCGATCTCGAGCGCCAGTTCGGGCGAGGCCCCGAACGGGTCCAGGATCCAGCCGCCCGCCCGGACGCGCCCCTCGATCCAACCCGCCGCGCTCCCCGGCGGGATCGGAGGCAGAAATCGTTCGAGTGGGATAGCGCCTGTCCTGGTGCCGCCCGGGCGGTAGGGGGGAGGGGCGGGCATGGGTCAAGTATAATCGGTGCCTAATT
>DATKDL010000126.1:0-12326 GCA_035512695.1 Anaerolineales bacterium
CGGCTGCGGCGGAGCCGCAGCCGCCCCCCAAATCGCCGCCTCAATTTTCGGATAGGTTCTTAATGCAAAAGACGCAAAGGCGCGGAGACGCAAAGAAAATCTCATATTTAAAAAATATGCAAAAATATTTGCGTATCCGTGATAAAAAGAATCAATAATCCGGGGTCACCGGCAGCTCGTTCCTCATCCCAGTGTGGATCGCAAACGCATTCCGGATCGCCGAGCGGATGGCGGCCTCGATCCAGCGCCGGTGCCGCCGGTCGGCCGCGTCGTTGGCGAACCAGATCCTTCCGACCGGGCGGATGATGTCGTCGAAGAACTCGCTCACCATCTCGTGCGGCCGGAAGAGCGGACCGATCCCGCCGGCGTAGGGATCGAGCGCCCAGTCGTGAGAGACGCCGAACTCGAAGGTTTCCCGGGCCTCGGGGTGGATTTTGCACAGGTCCTGCAGGGCCTGGGCGATGCGCTGTCCCTCGGTCATCATGCTGTACGCCATGCTGTCCTGGTCCCAGGCATACGATGCGATCAGGACGCCCTTGTCGATATCCGGGTTCTGACCCGCGGGCGTGTAAACCACGTTGCGGACGGCCAGATCCGTGACGGTCAGGCCGTGGGTGATGGCGTAGTCGGTCTGCCACCATTTCCTGCTGAACTGCATGAAGATCTTGTGGGCGCGGCCGTAGTAGACATTGCGGATCGTGAACCACTTGTCGACGTCCAGGCCGTCGATCTCCATGTGCCGCAGCAGGATCAGTGGAACCGTCAGGATGCATTCGTCGCCGGAGACGGTCCAGCTTGCGCCGGCGGGGTCCCGATAGTGGACGTGGACTCCGTCGGGGCGCTGTTCGATCGCATGGACTTCGGCGCCGAAGCGGGTGTCGTTCAACAGCAGCGGAGCGAAGGCGTTCGGGAGAGCGTCGGCGCCGTTTTCGATGTAGACAAGGTCGCCCATCACGTCCTCGTGGTAGTGCGAGAACCATTCCACCAGCGAGAAGTGGTAGCGGCCCTCCAGGTTGAGCAGCGGCCCGAGCATCGAGAGGGCGCCTTCGCTCAGGCCGCGCTCGGTCAGATAGCCGATCAGCGAATAGCGGTCATAGTGTTCGATCAGCTGCTCCCAGCCGCCGGGCATTTCGATCAGGTCGATCAGGGGCTGGACGGTCCGGCGCAGCAGGTCGGGGGGGAGCAGGCCCCGCTCGCCGTCCCGCAGATCGAAGTGGAAGGGGGCGGCGTCGAATTCGCTGCGGCGGACGCGGGTCCCGTTCAGGTGGATGAAGGTGTCGGCGTCGTACATCGGGAAGGGCTGCGTTTTGAGCTTGAAGCGCTCATGGATCAGGTGTTGGCCGAGCTTGTGCTGCTTCGGGAAGCGCATCGCACCGAACTCGCCGTACATATTCCCGGCGAAACCGCGGTAGGTGTAGATGCGGCCGCCGAGACGGTTGCGGGCTTCCAGCAGGACGACCTCATGGCCGGCCTCTTTGAGCAGCATCGCGCTCACCAGCCCGGCCATCCCTGCGCCGGCGATGATGATTTTCCGAGGAGGTGTTTCGAGGTGGGGGAGGCCCTCGCGCAGCGTGGAGAGCAGGTCGATCGATGTGGGCATGGGGTTTGGCTCCTCGTGCTAGTTCCGGTGATCTTGCTGTGATGGGGGAATTTTACCCTTAGAACCTGCCCGAATTTTCCTTGATAAATTATTGAGTGCTACTCAATGCTACAATTCCCTGGCGCCTATGGATATCATTCCGGTTCTCTCCCGATTGGATGCTTTTTTAAACCGTTTCGGAGTCCCACCTTCGGCGACGAATGATGAACGCATCAACCGGGGGGTGATTCTCGGCCTGACTGTGTTGACATTCGCCGCCGGGCTGGGCTGGGGGACGCTGTATGCGCGCTACGGCGAGCCGGCGGCCGCGTCGATCCCATTCGGGTATGCCGCGCTCACGCTGGCCAACCTGATCGGGTTTGTCCTCATCCATAAGCGGTCGCTGCCGTTCAGCTTCGTCCAACTGCTCCTGATCCTGCTGCTGCCCTTCCTGCTGATGGCCGCCCTTGGCGGCTTTGTCCGCTCGAGCGCCGTCATCCTGTGGTCGATCGTCGCGCCGCTCGGTGCGCTGCTGCTGTTCGGCCGGCGGGCAGCGATCAGCTGGTTCATTGCATATTTCTTTTTGTGTGTGCTCAGCGGTTTCCTGGAGCCGCAGGTTCCGGTGGATCACCACTTGCCGCAGGGAGTCGTCATCATCTTCTTCGTGCTCAATATCTGCGCGCCGATCCTGTGCGCCTTTCTGCTGCTGCATTATTTCGTCGGCGAGAAGAACCGGGCCTACGAGCTTCTGGGCCTCGAGCGGGAAAAGTCCGAGCGGCTGCTGCTAAACGTACTCCCGCGGGCGATCGCGGATCTGCTCAAAGAGCACAACCGCCAGATCGCCCGGCATTTCGATGAGGTCACCGTGCTGTTCGCTGACCTGGCCGGGTTCACGGAGCTGTCTGAAACGATGCGGCCGCGCGAGACCGTCGATCTGTTGAACGAGGTCTTCACCTATTTCGACCGGCTCGTGGAGCGGTACGGTGTCGAGAAAATCCGGACAGTCGGGGATGGGTACATGGCCGCAGCCGGTGTGCCGGTCCCGATGCCGGACCATGCGATCGCGATGGCGAACCTGGCGCTTGAGATGGTCGATTACATCGATGGACACCGAAACGGCCGGCTGCAGATCCGAATCGGGATGAACTCCGGGGAGGCTGTGGCGGGAATCGTCGGGACAACCAAGTTTCATTACGATCTGTGGGGCGATGCGGTGAACATTGCGGCTCGGATGGAGTCGCACGGCGTACCCGGGAAAATCCAGATCGCGCGCGGGTCCTACGAACGGATCAAAGACCGCTTTGCGTGCACCAGCCGGGGACAAGTCGATATCAAGGGCAAGGGACCGATGGAGACCTGGTTCCTGAGCCGTGCGAATTGAGGAGGCGAGCATGCCTGTCGGACGATTTATTGTTGGTGTGGCGGCCCTGGTCCACGACCCGGCGGCGGGGAAATATCTGCTGCTGCGGCGTTCGCGGGAGAAAGACGTCGGCGCTGGGAGCTGGGAGTGCCCGACCGGGCGGGTCGACCAGGGGGAGTCGATCGAGGCGGCGCTCGTGCGGGAGGTTTGGGAGGAGCTGGGCGTCGCGGCGCGCCCGCGCTTTATCCTGGGGACGACGCATTTTTTCCGGGGGGAGGTGCGGCCTGAGAACGAACTGGTCAGCGTGCTGTACGCCTGCACAATCGACGATCCCGCCGCCGTCCGGATCGGTCCGGAGCACGATGAAGTGCGCTGGATGACGCGGGAGGCGATCGCGGACTTTCTGCCGGAGCGGCATTGGATCCATTGGGTGATCGAGCGGGCTAAGGCGATGGAGGCCGGGATGCATCCGGCGCTTCAGGCGCGGCTCCTGGAGGAAGGTTTCGAAGTGACCGGGCGGGTGATGTGACCGTCACTCCCCCAGGTGACAGTCACTCCCCCCAGTGACAGTCACCCCCCCAGTGACAGTCACCTATAACCATGGAGCGAACGATGCCAGGTTCCTACACTTATTTGACCCTAACCGACCTCATCCCCGAGGTCCCACCGGACAGCATCCTGAGCCGGACGATCTTCTCGGGCGACGGGGTCAAGGCGGTTCTGTTCAGCTTTGCACCCGGGACGGCGCTGTCCGAGCACACCGCTGCCAGGCCGGCCATCCTGCATTTCCTCGCAGGCGAGGCCGACCTGACGCTCGGCCAGGACGCACACCCGGCCGTTCCCGGCGCCTGGATCCACATGCCGGCCGGCCTGCCGCACAGCGTGGAGGCCCGGACGGCGGTCCGGATGCTGCTGCTGTTGTTTGAATGATGTTCGGTGCAGCCTGGCCTATCGTCGAATGAAGATGAGCATCCCGTCCGAACCATAGATATCCGTTTCCACCGTGTACAGCCCGTCGTAACCGTTGTTGAACGCCGGGTGGCGGAAGAGGCCGAGACGCCCATAAACCTCCAGCAGCACGATGAAATCCGGTTTGAGATCGAGGATCAGCTCCGGTGCGACGGCGTAGGCGTTGGCGTGGTATTCCGGCCGGGTTGGGTAGTAGGCCGTCGCCTCGGGTGAGATTAAGCCGAGGGTGTCCAGGATCGGGACGCCGGTGTAGTAGCCCAACGCGCCGATATCGGCCGCGGCCAGGACCGGCTCGCCGTCCGCGACCGCCAGGATCGGGTTCAGGAATTCGGCGGCTTCGATGTATTTGAGCTCCAGTTCGATGTAGGCCATTTCCGGGGCCGGGCCGGAAGGGCCGTGATTGGGCCGAATTTCCCAGCCGCGCAGGACCAGCAGGACCGGGCCTGCCAGCAGGACGGCGGCCATAACGTTCGGTAACGCACCGGTCCGGCCGGCAGCGGCCAGGTCTTTCCGGAGGGTGGCCAGCCCGGCCAGGATGGAGAAGATATAGGCGGGCAGCGGCGGCGTCAGGTACCAGCGGAAGATGAGCGGATTGGCGATGGCGTAGGCCGCAAACCACAGCCAGGGAAAGGCGAGGAAGGGCCAGATGCGCGGGGTGGTACCAATCAACCGCCGGGCGCCGAGCAGGGCCAGGAAGGGATAAAGGACGAGACCAGCCACGATCCCGGCGCTTCCAAAAGTCAAGTTTTCCATGAAAGGAGTGGCGTAGTGCTGGAGCAGGCGGGTGAAAGCGGCGTCGGGCGGGAGGCTGTAAGCGACGGCTTTGGCGGAGAGGGAATGCGGGATGGGGCTGCCGTAGTACAGGGTCGCCGGGATGAGCCATGCCAGCAGCGGCAGCCCGAAGGCGGCGCTTTCTTTCCAGGACACGCCTCCTCGCCCGGGGTTGCGCATAGCCAGATAAATTCGGTCGATCGCCAACGGTAATATCAAGAGCCCTGCATCGGGCCGCGCCAGCAGGCTCAAGGCGGCCGACAGCGCCGCGGCTGCGAACCGGCGATCGAGATAGAAATAAACCGTCGCAGCCAGCAGCAGGACGAAAACGCTCGTTTCCAACCCACCGATGGCAAAGGTCACGCTGAAAGGCAGGACGGCCCAGACCAGCCCCGTCGACGCCCCGGCCAGGGGGATGCCCAACTTCCGCCCGAGCGCCAGCAGGAAACAACAGGTCACTGCATCCGCGGCTGCGTTGAGGATCAGGGAGATTTCCGGGAACGGCGCTGCGGTACCGCCCATAAAAAACCCAGGACCAGCCAATATTCCCGCATACAACGGCGTCGTCGTCCCCAGCACACGTTCGCCCGGGTTATACACCAGCCCGTCGCCGGCCAGCAGGTTGCGGGCGTAGCGGTAGGTGATGTAGGCGTCGTCGACGGTGCGGGCGCCGGGGAGCAGGCGGGCGGCGAGGGCCAGCGCGACGAGGAAGTAGGGGAAGGCCGTGTGAATCCGGGATTTATGCACGGGGTAATTTTACACAGTGGGAGCGAAAGGCGTTTGGATCGCTGGCCGGGGTTATTCAGCCGGCAGCGCAAACCTGTGCTAAACTGGCCCATCATTTATGCGGCGCAGCCACAGACCTCTCCTCGGAATCCTGATCTTCGTCTGGTTCCTGGCCCTGCTTCTCGCAGGCGGGCTGATCGGGGCCAGTTCCCTGGGGGTTTTCGCCGTCCCAACGCTGGCGCTTCCCACCCCGCACGCCACGGGGCCTGCCCCGGGCCCCCTCCCCCCGACCTGGACGCCGGGAGCGCCCCCGGAAGCGATCGACGAAGCGCCCCCAACGCCCGCCGGCAGCGCTTCCGGCCCGCATTTCGAGCCGACCTTCACCCCGGCCGAGCCTTTCCCGCCCAACCCGACCTTCATCTTCACCCCCGTCCCCTTCTCCGATGGACCGATCGTGATCGGGACTTCCGTGGGCGGGCGGCCGATCGAGGTCTACAGGTTCGGGACCGGGCCCGTCCATCGCATGATCGTCGCCGGGATCCACGGCGGATACGAATGGAACACGACCGCGCTGGCCGACGAATTGATCACCCACATCCAGGCCAACCCGGACATCATCCCGCACACCGTCACACTTTATATCCTGCGGACCCTTAACCCGGACGGCCTGGTGCGCGCCCTCGGGGTTGCCGGGAGAGTCAACAACCACGGGGTCGACCTGAACCGCAACTTCCCGGTCAATTGGGCGGATGATTGGAACCGGACCCTGTGCTGGAATTACACCCCGACCTCCAGCGGGACCGGACCGGGTTCGGAGCCGGAAACGCAGGCCCTGATCGATTTCGTCACCACCCAGACCCGGGTGACGGCCCTGATCAGCTACCACAGCGCCGCCCTGGGGATCTTTCCCGGCGGCGATCCCCCGCACGAACCTTCGGTGAAGCTGGCCGAGGCGCTGGCGGCGGTCAGCACATACCCTTACCCGCCCCTGGACATCGGCTGCGTCTACACCGGGACGCTCCCCGATTGGGCCGCCGCCGAAGGCATCGCCTCGGTCGACCTTGAGCTGCACACGCACGTGTTCACCGACTTCGAAGAAAACCTGGAAATCCTGGAGGCGTTCCTGGAGTGGCGCAGGTGAGCCAAAAAGGATCACCTGGAGTCCCGCGGGGTGCCTCGCCGGGTCCCGGATGATCCTTTTTGGCTAGGGGTAATCCAGCGTTTCCAGCCAACGGGTGAAGAAATCATCCAGTTCGATCCCGCTCACTTCTTCCATGACCCCGATAAAGTCCTCCCTCGTCGCCACGCCCCCGCCAAAGCGATCAAAGTACAGGCGCAGCGCTTCGAAAAAAGCCTCATCACCAACCTCCAGCCGCAGGTAGTGGATCATCAGCGCGCCGCGCTGGTAGCTGTCGAACCCGAACAGCCGGTGCCGGTCCAGGTCTCCGAGCGGTTCGGCGCTGGCTTCTCGATCGACCTCGGCTTCGAGGTTTTGCATGAAGATGTTCAGCGACCCCGGATTGGCGCGGGTCTGCCACATCAGGCTTAAATAAACCGCAAAACCTTCGTTGTGCCACATGTCCGCCCACGAGGCCATCGTGACCCAATTCCCGAACCACATATGCACGATCTCGTGGATCATCGTCTCCTCGTTGAGCATGTCTTCGTTCAGCAGCACCATCCCCTGTGTTTCAAGCGAGGCGCGGATCAGCCGGGTGGTGACAAACCCGAAAGCATCGAATGGGTACGGCCCAAACATCTCCGCCATCCAGTCCAGCGCCTCGCCGGTCACACCAGCTGCATCCGAAAACGCCGGCCGGAGATCTTCGAAGATATAGTGCTGGAGGGGAATCCCACCGGGAGATGCATCGTCGATCCGGATGTAATCTCCGATCGCGATCAGGACGAGGTAGGTCGCCATCGGGTAAGGGTGCTCCCACCGGTGCACCGTCCGGTTGTCGACCTCGCGGACCTCCGCCAGGGTTCCGTTTGCGATCGCGACCAGCCCGACCGGGATGGAGATCTCGAAGGAAAATGTCGCTTTATCGGTCGGGTGATCGTTCGACGGGAACCAGAAGTGGGCGCCGCCCGGCTGGTTGTAGGTGAAGGCGCTTTGGCCCAGGTACTGGAACCCGAGATGGTTGAAGAACGGGACGTACTCCGAACCGACCTGCCGCGGGCTGCCCTCATAGCGGATGAACAGGACGAATTCCTGTCCGGATGCAAACCCCACCGGTGTCGTGACGAACAGCTTCTCCCCTTCGCGCCGGTGATCGGCGGGCTCACCATCGAGCAGCAGTTCGACGATCTCAAACCCTGCGAAGTCGAGCGTGAACTCGACCAGGTTGTGAAGCCGAGCTGCCGCCGTGATCGTAGCGGCCCCGCGCAGGAAGGTCACCGACGGATTGATCTCCATTTCGAGGTGGTAATGCAGGACGTCGTATCCCGTATTCCCTAACTCCGGTGAAAACGGATCGCCGGCGGAAGCAGCGCCTTTCTGAGGCCCTGGAGTCGGACTTGGGACGGCGGTCGGCGGAGCGGTCGCCGTGAACGTCAGGGTGGGCGTTGGAGGAGCCGGTCCCGAATGGGTTGCGGTGCGGATCGCCGTCGGGATTGACGTGACCTCCGCCGTCGGCTCCGCCGTCGCAGCGGGCAGGCAGGCCGACAGGGAGAAGCCTGCCAGCAGGATCGATAAGATCGTCAGGCCCCGCTTCCGCGGGCGGTTGCTGGTGGGGTGGCGAAACATTCAGGAATTATAATGACCGGCGAGCATGGCGGATCGATGACTTCAATACTCAAACTAGACCGGATCGAAAAACGTTTCGGGTCCTCGATCTGGATGTCACTCGATTTCCGGTCGAGACCAAGCGGGTGATCGGGTTCGTCCCGGATACGCCGCTGCTTTACGAAAAGCTGACGGCAGTCGAATACCTCCGGTTTGTTGCCGATCTGCGCGGGATTCCGCGGGAAGAGACCGACCGCAAAGGCGTAGAACTCCTCCGTCTGTTCGACCTGGCGGAAGTGGCCCACGATCTGATCGACACCTTCTCGCACGGGATGAAGCAAAAAACGGCCCTGGCCGGGGCGCTGGTCTCGATCGCCGCAGGGGCGGTCCCCCTGGCGATCGCTTCGGGAAGGCTGGATATGTTGGGTGAAGCAGGGGCTTAAAAGCGGGCTGCCAGGACCTGGACGGCGATCGCGCCGATCAGGATGAAACCGGTCCATTGTGAGATCGGGAGCAGGCTGCGCCTGGCCCAATTCACCAGGGAGTATGGACGCGTGATAGGTTCCTGCGTGCGAACATCCCATGTATACGTCCAGAACATCAGCAGGATCGGCGGAATCACCGCAAGCAGAAAATCGATGACCAGGAACCGGCTCGGGATCGCCGGGCGCATCTGATCGAACACGATGGCGATCGGGATCAGAGAAACGGCATGCAGCGCTTGATCGACGATATAACCGAGGACCTGCGGTTGGATTGGGAATCTCAGCTTTGCCCAATCGATCAGGTAGTGGACGATCCCCAACGCGACCAGCGCCGGCCACCATTCCTGCGGCGATTCAAACATCAACAGCATCACAATCATATGGATGGCGACGTGGACGCCGAGACCGAGCCTGGAAGAGGTTTTCCAGGTGTAGATGATTCCCGCCTGGAGCGGGAAATCCGCCAGGATATGGGCGATCAAAAGAGCCAGGTATCGATCCATGACGGGTCATTTTATACCGGAATGAAAAAAAATGCCCCGACAAATACCCCTGCGTGCTCCCTGCTGCTTGCGAGGTGTGAAGGGCGTGCTATACTTCTGCCGGTCTGATCCGGCCGGTCTATGACTCATATCTCGCGTTCCACCTTAATCATCGCCGTCTTTTTCGGGATCGACAAGATCGCCGCACTCGTCCGGCAGGTCTTGATGCCCCGGGTTTATTCCACCTCCGACCTGGACGTGTTCCTGGCGGCCAACAACATCCCCGACCTGCTGTCGGTGCTGATCTCCGGCGGTGCGCTCGGCGTCGCCCTCATCCCGGTCCTGTCGGAACACCTCGAACAGGGCGGCCGTACGGCCGCCTGGGAGCTGTTCTCCCGAGTCCTGAACCTGGCGTTCATCATCACCGGGCTGCTGGCAGTCATCCTCTCCATGTTTGCAGAATGGATCGTCGGGACGTGGATCGCCCCTGGTTTTAGACCGGAACAGATCGAATTGGCGGCTGAATTGATGCGGCTCGATCTCTATGCCATTATGATCTTTTCCATTTCCGGATTGGTGATGGCCGGTCTGCAGGCCAACCAGCACTTCCTTTTTCCGGCGATGGCCCCGGTGCTTTACAACGCCGGTCAAATCTTCGGCATCATCGTCTTTTCAACCGAAAGCGAGTTTTCGATCGGCCCCATCACGCTGCCGGCCGGGCTCGGCCTGGGCATCCACGGACTCGTCTACGGCGTCATCCTGGGGGCAGGGCTTCATCTGTTGGTCCAGGTGCCGGCGCTCCTCCGGTTCGGTTTCCGCTGGCAACCCGGGTTGGGCTTGAATACGCCCGGCGTGCGGAAGACTCTCCGGCTGCTCGTCCCGCGCGTCCTGACGATGGTCTGCATCCAGTGGTTCTTCCTCCTGCGCGACAACCTGGCCTCCCGGCTGGGCGAGGGTTCGGTGACCGGTCTGAACTACGGTTGGTTTCTGATGCAGGTACCCGAGACCCTGATCGGTACGGCGCTGGCGATCGCCATTCTGCCGACCCTGGCGGAGGAATTCGTGCGACGGGATGACGACGCTTTTCGAGAAACGATTAATCGCGGGATCCGGGTCATGCTCGGGTTGACGGTCCCGGCGGCCGCCGTTCTCGCCGCCGGGATCCGGCCGGTGATCGGGATCATCGGGCTTGAACCGCACGTGGCGGACCTGGCCGTCATTTCAACGCAGGTCTACCTGGCCGGCCTCGCCGGTCACGCCTTGCTGGAGATCGCCGCCCGCTCGTTCTACGCTCGGCAGGATGCCCGCACACCGATGGTTGCCGCGTTCCTGAACCTGGTCCTTCTGTATTCGGTCCTGGCGATCGCCCTGTACAGGCCCTTCGGGGTCGCCGGGATCGCTGCGGCCAACTCGGTGGCTTTCACGGTCGAAGCGACCGTCCTGTTCATCCTGCTGCGGCGAAAGGTCCCCGGGATATTCCGCGCCCGGTCCACCGTCCTGCGGGCGGTTGCAGGAGCCGCAGCCGGCGCAGGGGTCGTGCTGGCGGTCAATGCGGTTGCCGGCAGCTTCGTATCGGGCGGGTTCGCCGAGATCCTGGCCGGTCTTGGCGCGCTCGCTGCAGGAGGGCTCGCCGCCCTCCCGTTCATCTGGCCGGAGATCAAACTGGTGGTGAAATTATGATTCGAACCCGTACCGCCCGCGCCCTGCTGATTGCGATCGGCGCCGCGCTCCTGATTTTTACAACCGGCCGCCGAGCCTCCGCCGCACCCTGGGAGACGAAGGTCGATCCCTGGGTGCTCGGGACCGCCGCAGCTGGGACGACGGAGTTCATCGTCTTCCTGACCGAGCAGGCGGATCTGCGCGCCGCGGCCGGTCTCCCCGACAAGACTCAAAAAGGGGCCTTCGTTTTCGCGGCCCTGGTCGATACGGCCGCGCGGACGCAAGGCCCGCTCCTCGCGCAGCTGGCAGCGCTGGACGTCGAACATCGCGCGTACTGGGTGGCGAACTTCATCTGGGTGCGTGCGGGCGCCGACGTCGTCCAGGTGCTGGCGGAGCGGGACGATGTTGCGCACATCTACGCCAACCCATGGGTCGCCCTCGACATCGAACCGCAGCCGGAGGGGGAATCGCCGGCAGCGGTCGAGTGGAACATCCTGAAAGTCAATGCGGACGATGTCTGGGCTGCCGGTGTGACCGGGGACGGGGCGGTGATCGCCGGGCAGGATACGGGTTATGACTGGAACCACCCGGCCCTGATCGGCGCCTACCGCGGCTGGAACGGGAGCTCCGCCGACCACGGCTACCACTGGCATGACGCCATCCACAGCGACGGCGGCGTCTGCGGCTCGGACAGCCCCGAGCCGTGCGACGACAACGGCCATGGGACCCATACCATGGGCATCATGGTCGGGGATGACGGCGGCTCCAACCAGATCGGGATGGCACCCAGGGCGAAATGGATCGGCTGCCGCAACATGGACGAAGGGGTTGGCACGCCGACGACCTACTCGGAGTGTTTCCAATGGTTCATCGCGCCGACGGACCTGAACGGCCAGAACCCCGATCCGGACATGGCCCCACACGTGATCAATAATTCCTGGGCCTGCCCGTTCTCGGAGGGCTGCACCGATCCGAACGCCCTGAAGACCGTGGTCGAGAACACGCGCGCGGCCGGGATCGTCGTGGTCGCCTCGGCCGGGAATTCTGGACCGAACTGCACAACCATACAGGATCCGGCTGCCATTTACGAGGCATCGTTCACCGTTGGTTCGACCAACAACCTGGACCAGATCTCCGGTTTCAGCAGCCGCGGCCCGGTCACCGTGGACGACAGCGGGCGGCTAAAACCGGATGTGAGCGCCCCGGGCTCTGCCATCCGCTCATCTTTCCCGGGGACCGGCTACGTGAATATGAGCGGTACGAGCATGGCCGGGCCGCACGTGGCCGGCCTGGTCGGGTTGCTGGTTTCGGCCGTTCCGGAACTGGCAGGACAGGTCGGGGACCTGGAGGATCTCATCGAGGGGAGCGCGGTCGGGTTGACCGGTGTCCAGGAATGCGGCGGCATTCCCGGAAGCCAAATCCCGAACAACACCTTCGGGCACGGGCGGATCGACGCCTTCGCAGCCTACGAAGCCGCTCTTTTAACCGAGGTGGAATTGCTGATCTATCTTCCCCCTGTCTTCCGAGGTCCATAACAACACTCCTGGAAGCGGCCTTCTTCGGAAACTTA
>DATKDL010000127.1:0-3070 GCA_035512695.1 Anaerolineales bacterium
CGACACCCGCAAGTTTGGCCGGGTCTGGCTGGTGGACGACCCGGAGGAACTGTTCGCCGGATTGGGACCGGAGCCGCTGGGCGATGATTTCACGCCGGAGTGGCTGTTCGAGAATTTGCAAACCCGCAGCCGCCAGATCAAGCCGCTCCTGTTGGACCAGGGTTTCCTGGCCGGCGTCGGGAACATCTACGCCGACGAGAGCCTGCACCGGGCCGCCATCCACCCGCTGCGCCGTTCTCAAACGGTCAGCGAGCCGGAGGCGCGGGCCCTGTGGGGTCATCTCCGGGACGTGCTGCACGAGAGCATAAACAACAACGGCGCCAGCATCGACTGGGTCTACCGCGGCGGTACGTTCCAGAACGTCTTCCGCGTGTACGGCCGGACCGGGGAGCCCTGCCCGAACTGTGGTGGAGTGATTGAGAAAATCGTCGTCGGGCAGCGCGGGACGCACCTGTGCCCCAACTGCCAGCCAGCGCCGTAAGGGATGTAGGACGGTAGCAGATGGATCTGAGCCAATTTGTTTTCATCGCCGTGGGGCTGCTGGTGTTCTCGATCGTCATGATCGGGGCCGGGCTGGCCCTCAACCGCAGGCAGAAAGGCGCCGAGGCGGAAAAGATCGCCGAGCAGAAACGGGCGCTGTTCGCCGATCCGCCGGTGCATCCGGCCGAACCGGAAGCCCCGGCTCCGCCGCCCGCCGCCGGCGGTCTCGAGATATTGCGCGTCAGCCGCCGCCCGGCCGACGGCGGGCTGACGGTGCAGATGATGGGGCAGACGGCTGAGCATGCCGGGGAGATGACCCCGGGCCAGGCCGAGCAGCTTAAGAATTTCGTGCGGGAGATGGCGCTTTGGGTGGAAGGCCGAGGAGCTCTGCCGCACACCGGTCCGTCCGATTCCTTGACCGGTCCGGGGTTTGGCCCCCAGCCGGTCGCACACCCCGGGACGGCAGGTGCCGGACCCGGCGTACCGGTCGATCCGAACGTCTCTTTTGCCGATACGCTGCCCCCCATGCCGGGGACGCGCGAGCTGATCCTGGGCCGGCGAACAAAACCGGAGAAATCGGGGCAGGCCCCGGAGCCGCCCAAATCGATCGCCGCCCAGATCGATGAGATCCTGCAGGAGTTGCTGGCCCGGGATCCCCTGGCCGGCAGCATGATCCGCCTGAGCGAAGACCTCGCCGGCGGTCTCAAGATCATCCACAACACCCACACCTACCAGGCCATCGACGACGTCGAGGACGAAGCGGCCAGGGACATCATCAAGCGGGCGGTGCAGGTGTGGAACGAAAAGAATAGACTTGGGTAGTTGAGTTTGCTGGTTTGCTGGTTGGCTGGTTACCGGAGAACCAGCCAACCAGCCAACCAGCCCACCCAAAAACCAAGGATTGGTGATTCTAAATGCTCGCCCGTGTTTTTTCCTGCGCTGTGATTGGGCTCGATGGTGTCGTCGTCGAGGTCGAGGTCGATACGCGCAACGGATTGCCAAAGGTCGTCATCGTTGGGCTGCCGGATGCGGCGGTGCAGGAGAGCCGAGAGCGGGTCGAGGCCGCGATACGAAACTCGGGCCACCCTTTCCCGAAAGGGCACGTGACCGTAAACCTCGCCCCGGCATCGGTTCGCAAGGCCGGTCCGGCTTACGATCTGCCGATCGCAATCGGTGTGCTGGTTGCGGGTCGGTTTCTTCCTGCCGAGTCGGTTGAGGGAACGATGATCGTCGGCGAGCTGTCTCTGGACGGGACCCTGCGGCACGTACGCGGGGTGCTACCGATGGCGGCGACCGCTCGCGCCGGGGGGTTCAAACGCCTGATCGTACCGAGCATCGATGCAGCCGAAGCGGCTTTGATCCCCGATCTCGAGATCATTCCGGCCGATTCGATCCAGAGCGTGATCGGCTTTTTGCGCGGGTTGAAGCAGATCCCGGCGGTGGCGTTCGTCGAGCCTGCGAACGGCCTCGGGATCGGGCAGACCGATTTCGCGGAGATCAAAGGGCAGGAGCATGTCAAGCGTGCGATGGAAGTGGCCGCGGCCGGGGGACACAACGTGATGATGTCCGGGCCGCCCGGAGCGGGGAAGACGCTGGTGGCCCGGTCTCTGCCGGGGATCCTCCCGGCGATGGAGATTGACGAAGCCCTGGACGTCACCCGAATCTATTCGATCGCCGACCAGCTCCCGGCGGACACGCCGCTGATGCGGAAGCGCCCATTCCGGGCCCCGCACCACACCATTTCGCATGCCGGGTTGGTCGGCGGCGGGAACTGGCCGCAGCCGGGGGAGATCTCGCTGGCGCATCGCGGCGTTCTCTTTCTCGATGAGCTCCCGGAGTTCGGCAGCCGTGTTCTCGAGGTGATGCGCCAGCCGATGGAGGACAAGGTCGTCACGATCAGCCGGGCACAGGGCTCGCTGACCTTCCCGGCCAATTTCCAGCTTATCGCGGCGATGAACCCCTGCCCGTGCGGCTATCACGGCGATCCGGTCAAACCATGCACCTGTTCGCCGGCCACGGTCACCAAATACCAGAAGCGGATCTCCGGTCCCCTGATGGACCGGGTTGACATCCATATCGAGGTGCCGCGCGTCGAATACGAAAAGCTCAGCGACGACCGGCTCGGAGAACCTTCGGAATGCGTCCGGGAACGGGTCGAAGCGGCCCGGGAGCGGCAGCGCCGGCGATTCGAAGGGACCACCCGCACGACAAACGCCGAGATGGGTCCCGGCGAGGTGCGGAAATACTGCAAGCTGGACGAGGCGGGGGAGGCCCTGATGCGCGCCGCGATGGCCAAACTGCAGCTATCCGCCCGGGCATACCACCGCGTGCTCAAGGTCGCGCGCACGATCGCCGACCTGGCGGGGGAGGAGGGGATCCGGGCCGTGCACGTTGCGGAGGCGGTCCAGTACCGGACGAAATTGAATCCATGACGGTTTGCGGTAACCAACCCGCTCCAAAGTGGCAGGGCTGTTGGGTTGGACGGTCTAATACCGGCTGCCGGTGATCGTAGGAGCCGCTAAAGCTGAAGGTCAAGGATTGATAGGGACATCCTCCCAATGCGCGCCCATATCCGCTGTGGCCACAAGAT
>DATKDL010000128.1:0-16642 GCA_035512695.1 Anaerolineales bacterium
CTCACTATCTTTGTCTTTATCCCCATCGTCACTTCATTCCAGCTGAGCCTCAACCGAGTGGCGCCGTTCGGCAGCCAGATGATCTACGTCGGTTTCGAGAACTACTCGCGCCTGATCAACGATCCGGATTACTGGAATACCCTAAAGGTCTCCCTGCTGTTTACCCTGGGGACCGTCCCCACCGGGATTTTCCTGGCCGTCGGCCTGGCGATTCTACTTTCCTACCCGCTCAAGCACCTGACCTGGCTCCACCGCCTGCTGATCTTCCTACCGATCGTCATCAGCACCGCAGTCACCGGCGTCCTTTTCCGCTGGCTCTACCATCCGGTGGTCGGCTATGTCAACTATGGACTATCGCTGGTCGGGATCGACGGTCCGGGGTGGCTGACCTCCAAGGAGTGGGCCCTGGCCGCCGTCATCCTGGCCGTTGTCTGGCGCCAGCTGGGATTCAACGTCATCATCGCCCTGGCCGGTATTCAGAACATCGACGAGACGTATTATGAGGCCGCCAAGGTGGACGGCGCCAACCTGTGGCACCGCATCCGCCACATCACCCTGCCACTGCTCTCCCCGACCCTGTTTTTCCTGTTGATGATCAACGTCATCAACAGCCTGCAGACATTCGGCGAGATCAACATCCTCACGGACGGCGGGCCTGGCCAGGCCACGATGACGATGCTCTACTCGATTTACGTCGATGCCTTTATCGGAACGCCGCTGCGGGGCTATGCCTCCGCCCAGGCGTACCTGCTATTCATCTTGATCCTGGTCATGTCGTTCATCCAGTTCAAGGTGGTCAGCGGCCGGGTGCACTACCAATGAGCACAGCGCTTGAACCGAAAATGATCGAACCAAAGATCCGCCGCAAGCCGGTCGTCAGCCGCAAGGACCTTCTCCTGCATGTTGTCATCATCGGGGTGGGGCTGGTCGTTGCTTCCCCGGTCCTGATCGCCTTTTTCACCAGCTTCAAGGTACCGAAGGACATCATCAACTACCCCCCCAGTCTGATCCCCGCACCCTGGACGGTCGAGAACTACATTACCGCCTGGACTTCCAAGCCCTTCGGTCGATTTTTCTTCAACAGCGTCGTCCAGACCGGCGTGATCGTCGTCTTCCAGGTTTTCTTCAGCATCCTGGCGGCCTACGCATTCTCCGTCCTGGAGTTCAAAGGACGCGATTTCATGTTCTACTTCGTGCTGGGCAGCCTGATGGTGCCGTTCCAACTCACATTTATCCCCAACTTCATCCTGATCAGCGATTTGGGCTGGACGAACACCTATGCCGGGTTGACCGTGCCTTTCCTGGCCAGTGCATTCGGCGTTTTCCTGCTGCGGCAGTTTTTCATGGGAGTCCCCCGCGATCTGCACGATGCGGCCATTATGGACGGCGCCAGCAATTGGCGGTATCTGTGGACCATCCTGGTGCCGCTCAGCAAAGGTTCGATCAGCGCCTTCGGCATCTTCGCATTCCTCAGCGCCTGGAGCCAGTACCTGTGGCCGTTGATCATCACCAACGACGAATCGATGCGCACGATCCAGATCGCGATCCGCTTCTTTCTGTTCGATCAGGAGCGGGGCGCCGATTGGGGTGCGATCATGGCCTCGGCGATGATCGCCCTGCTGCCGACGCTGGCCATCTTCCTGGTCGCGCAGCGCCAGCTTGTCAAGGGTATCGCAATGACCGGGTTGAAGGGATAAACCCCATTCCGTTTGTGGATCAAAGATTTCCGTGAGCTGGAAATCTTTTTTCTCTATTTTTTCCGCGTCCGAACTTTACAAAAGGAGAGAGCAATGCGTAAATTAACCTTGTTGACCGTTTTAATCCTCTTGGCCTTTGTCGTGGCCGCATGCACGCCGGCTGCGACGGAAGCCCCGCCTGAAGACACCGAAGTGACGATGGAGGAGACAGAAGCTCCTGAAGAAGATATGGAGCCCATCACAATTGAGTTCTGGCACGCCATGGGCGGCAACCTCGGCGAGGTGGTCGATGAACTCGTGGCCCGCTTCAACGCCAGCCAGGATGAGATCATCGTGAACGCCACCTTCCAGGGCTCTTACGACGACACCTACAACGCCCTGCTGGCGGCCATGGACGGCGACACGCTGCCCAACATCACCCAGAACTTCGACCTGGCCTCCCAGACCATGCTCGACACCGGCATCCTGGTCCCGGCCCATGAGCTGATGGAGGCCGACGGCTACGACGCCAGCGTCTTCGTGCCGGCTGTCCGGGACTATTACTCCGACAACGAAGGCATGGTGGCGATGGCTTTCAACAGCAGCACGCCGATCGTCTACTACAACGCCGAAATGTTCGATGCCGCCGGGTTGGATGCCCCCGACCCTGAGTGGACCTTCAGCGACTTCCTGGCAACCTGTGAAGATCTCGAGGCCTCCGGCGTCGAGTTCTGCGTCACTTTCGGCACCGTGGGCTGGTACTTCGAACAGATCCTGGCCAACAGCGGCGGGCTGTACTTCAATAACGACAACGGCCGCACCGGCCGGGCCACAGAAGTCCTGTTCAACCAGGGCCAGGGTGTGGAGGTCTTTGATTTCCTGACCGGCCTGATCGCCGACGGGCACGCCCCTAACCTGGGAAACACCTGGACCGACACCGACGCCACCTTCTTCGCCGGGCAGGCGGCGATGATCTTTGACTCCACCGCCGGAGCCAGCTCGATGGAGGAGGGCGCGGATTTCGAAGTCCGTACCACATTCATCCCGCACAGCGACAGCAGCGAACGCAACGGCGTCGTCATCGGCGGCGCGGCCCTGTGGCTGATCGACTCCGGCGACGCAGCGGAAAACGCCGCCGCCTGGGAGTTCATGAAGTTCATGGCAGCCGAAGATCAGCAGGTCACTTGGCACACCGGCACCGGCTATTTCCCAGTCCGCATCGATATCAGCGGCAACGCTGAAATGCAATCCTTCTGGGATGAGAACCCCAACTTCGTCACCGCCATCGAACAGCTGGAAACGACGAAGACTACCCTGGATGACGGATCGCCCAACTACGCCGTTCTGGGCGGTCGGGCGGGACCATTCCCGGCCATCCGTCGTCTGGTCGTAGAGGCATACAGCCGCGTGCTGGATGACGGCCTCTCACCCCAGGAAGCCCTGGACGAGGCGGCCGAAAAAGCCAACCAGGAGCTGGCGGACTACAACTCTTTCTTCGGTGAGTAGTCTCCCCCGGCCGCCGGTGGAGCCATCCACCGGTCGTTCCCCCTGATGCTTGCGGTTGGAGGCGGCAGGTGAACAGCCTGCCGCCTCCAACCCCTTTACCCCGTGCAGGAATCGCCTTGCAGGCTGAGTAAAAGCGAAAAAACCAAACGCAAAATGGGGCGCGCCTCCGCTTCCCGCTTGGTTTTTTCGATCCTTCTGTTCGCATGGCTGCTGGCTGCCTGCGCCGCTCCCGCCGCTGTGCCCGACCCATCACAGGAGGCTGATAGGATCGCTGTGAACGATTTCGATCCCAACACCTTTGACATCCAGGGCCACCGTGGCGCCCGGGGTCTCAAGCCCGAAAATACGCTGCCGGCCTTTGAGACCGCCCTGGACCTGTTGGTCACCACCCTGGAGCTCGACCTGCACCTGACGGCCGACGGTGTGGTCGTTGTTTGGCATGATCCGAAGATCGAGGCGGCCAAGTGCCGTCTCGACCCGGAGGCGAGCGTGGAGGCCCCGGATCCCGACAGCCTGATTTTCCAGGGCGAAGCCCTGCTGATCAGCCGCCTGACATTCGACCAGCTCCAGGCATACACATGCGATCGCAATCCCGACCGGGGCGATTTCCCGGACCAGGACAGCGCCACCGCCCCGCTGGCCGGGGATGATTACGGCATCGTCAGCCTGGCCGAGCTTCTGGATTTTGTGGAAGTCTACAGCCGCTCACCGGAAAAAACCGAGGTGCAGCGCGCCAACGCCGCCCAGGTGCACTTCAACGTGGAGACCAAACGCCGACCCGATCACCCGGAATACATCAACGACGGATTTGACGGTCGGACGGCCGGTCCGTTTGAACGCGGGATCCTGGATCTGGTAGTGGCGCGCGGCCTCACGGCGCGCTTTATCATCCAGAGCTTTGACCACCGCTCGCTCTGGGCGGTGCGGGCGGAGACCGAGGACATCCGCCTGGCCGCGCTGACAGCGGGCGGAGAGCCCACCCCTGCAGCGTACGCCGAAAAGGGCGCTGCGATTTGGTCTCCATCACACCGGGACCTGACGTCCGACCGGATGGCCGAAGCCCACTCCGCCGGGCTGCTCGTGATCCCCTGGACCGTGAACGATACGGAAACCATGCGGGCGCTGATCGAACAGGGCGTGGATGGCCTGATCTCCGATCGCCCAGATCTGCTGCGCATTCTGGTCGACTCGCTGCGTCCCTGACAGGAGAGGACTTCCTTGTGCGATTAAAATTCGCAGTGTGCCTCCTGCTCCTGGGTCTTTTCCCGGGAGGGTGTGCCTGGCGGATGCCGGCGCCCCGGACGATCGTCGTCGCCGAAGGTCTGATCAATCCGGTTGGTCTAGCCTTGCTGCCCGACGGCGGGCTGCTGATCGCGGAGGAGGGAACCGGGGAGGACGACCTCAGCGCCGGGGTGTCCATGCTGGACTCACGGGGCATCCTGCGCCGGGTCATCTCGGGGCTGCCCAGCAGCCGGGATTCGGGGGATTTGTCCGGATCTCCGCTCGTCGGCGTCTCGCCGGACGGAAGGATGATCTATACTGCCCATTTCGGTGCAGGGCATCTCTGGACCCTGCCGGCGGACCGGCTGCCCTATACTGGCGGACCGCTCGGACCGGAGGATCTCGGGCAGACCATGGTGCCGCTCAACAACGTCCGCCTGGTCAACCCGTTTGATATCACCTTCAGCCCGGGAAATCTCCCCGTTGTGAGCGACGCCAGCGAAAATGGTGTGGCGATCGAAAACCCGGACGGCACGGTTCGCTTCTTCCACCGGTTTGCAGACCTGCCAGACACTGAGAATCCGGACCTATCGATTGATCCTGTCCCGACCGGGATCGCCCGCGTCGCGGATGAGTACTACGTCACCCTGACGGGCGGCTGCCCCTACCAGCCCGGCAGCGGTCAGCTGGTGGCGATCGACATGGATCGCGGACAGCGGATCGTGGCCCAGGGGCTGGACATGCCGATTGATGTCTCCGTCGGTCCCGACGGCACGGTCTGGCTGCTCGAATTCGCCCGCTTTGCAGAAGGCGCCTCCTGCTTCACCGGGGAAGGCTACCAGGCGGGGACCGGACGGTTGAGCCGGGTGCATCCGGACGGCGATCGGGAGGTCGTCCTGGAAGGATTGGATTTCCCCGCTGCGGTCCTGGCTGCCCCGGATGGGAGCCTGTATATCAGCGAGGTCTTCTCGGGGCGGGTTTTGAAGGTCGTCTTCACGGAAGTGGGGGGAGACGAACCCGGTGCTCCGGCCACACCGTCCGACCCCTCTTCTGAAGACGTTCGCAACGGACCGATCTTCATCGATGTGGCCGCCAGAGTCGGTCTGACCTTTCATCACGGCGTTTTTCAGGAGGGGATCACGATGGACCCGGCCGCGATGATGGGTGCAGGGCTGTGCTGGATCGACTACGACAACGACGGCTGGTTGGACCTGTATCTCGTCAACAGCCATGCAAGGGCGGAGCGCGCGCTGCTGGAGGCGGAGGACCGGCTGCCAACCAACGCCCTCTACCGAAACCGTGGTAGCTACTTCGAAGACGTCAGCCGCGCCAGCCGTGCAGACCTGGCCATCCGCGGCAACGGCTGCGTCGCGGCCGATTTTGACGGCGACGGATGGTGGGACCTGTTCATCACCGCAGACGGTCCCAACAAACTGTTGTGGAACAACGGGGATGGGACGTTCACGGAGGGCGCGGCAGAAGCAGGGCTGGATGCCCCGGAGTGGAACACGGCGGCCGTCGTCGGTGATCTGAACGCCGATGGATTGCTGGACCTGTTTGTCGGAGCATACATCGATTTGAACCACCAAATTCCCAAACCGACCGGCTCCTTCCCGCAGGATTTCTACGGTCTCCCCGACCGGCTGTACATCAATGCGGGCGCCGGACCCGATGGGAGACCGACCTTCCTGGAAGTCACCGAAGCCGCCGGACTGGTCCGGTTCGAGCGGGCGCTCGGAGCCCTGCTCAGCGATCTGGACGGGGACGGGGATCTGGATCTGTACATCGCCAACGACGGCCAGCCGAATCGCCTGTACGCCAACGAGCCCTGGCCGGGCGGGCGGCAGGAGGACCCTGAAGGGCTGGGCTTCCGGTTTCTGGACCTGGACGACCAGGGCGGGGTCGGCGATTCCGGCAGCGGTATGGGCATCGCCGGAGGCGATTACAATAACGATGGTCTGATGGATATATTCGTCACAAACTGGGAGGATGAAGTCAACGCCCTGTACCTCAACCAGAGCGCCGAAGGCGGACCGCTCGAATTCCTGTATGCCACCTTCCGCATCGGCATCAGCGGTCTCGGACGGCAGATGACCGGATGGGGGACGACCTGGATGGATTACGATCACGATACCGACCTGGATCTGATGGTCGTCAACGGCTACGTCCCTGTCTCGGACCCTGAGGTCGACGCCCAATTGGTGCGGCTGTATCTAAACCGCACCTGGAACACAGACGGCAGTCCCGGTGAGGCGGGGCAGTTCTTCGATTGGACCGATCATGCGGGTCTCAAGGAGGTCGGTGCCCTCCTGGCGCGCGGCAGTGCAGCCGCAGATTTTGACAACGACGGCGATCTGGACGTGGCGATCAACACGATTGCCGGGCAGGTCGTCCTGCTTCTCAACCAGGGTGACGATGGGAACTGGCTGCTGGTGTCCCCCGACGGCTGTTTCCCCGGGCTGAAGGTCATCGTCACCCTGCCGGACGGACGCAGGCTGATGCGTGAAATCTATGCCGGCAGCAGCTACCTGGCTTCCGAAGATCCACGCCTGCACTTTGGCCTGGGGGACGCCGAACGGGTGACCCTCACCGTCCACTGGCCGGATGGGAGGACGATGACGATCCCCGATGTGCGCGCGAACCAGATCTTCGATTTGTCTCAGGCCGCCCCTTGATGGGGAGCGCATGAATGTAAAATGAAGAGGTGGCCGCCCTGTTCCCGCACGGCGTCCGGGATGAGGCGGACCGGATGGTGCGGGCCGAAGGGGAAAGCCTGGAAGCCCATCTCGAGCGGTTGGCTGCGGATCAAAGCCGGATCGGTCTTATCGCCGCAACGATCGGTCACCCACTGGAAAGGACCCGACGCGCGGGTCCTTTTTTTACCAGGATCAAAATCCGGCCTTTCGTGTTCCGCTCCCGGGGCCCGATCGGGGAGAACGGAATGTGATACCGTAACGCCTCGCGTAACGTTTTATGGACGCACCCTCGCTATGCTAGAATAAAAGGAGGGTACGATGCGGACCCGTATTTCGAATCTTTTCCTCTGGATCTACATCGCTTCAGCCGGCCTGTTCCTGGCCGGCGTCCTGGTCCAGGTCTTCCTGGCCGGGCTGGTCGTCGTCGCCCGGCGGGCGGGCTGGGATAATCACACCAATCTGGGTCACAGTCTCGGACTGTTCCTGATCCTGATGCTGATCGCCATGTTCCCGGCCCGGATCCCGGCGAACGGCCGTTGGCTGACCGCCCTGCTCATTGGGGTGTATTTCCTGCAGACGGAGGTCGTCATCTTCATGCGCGAAACCGCCCCGTACGCCGCCGCGCTGCACCCGGTCCTGGCGCTGTTCGACTTTCTGCTGGCCCAGCACCTGGTCCGGCTCTCGGTCCGGCTGCTGCGCGGGGACGCCGTCCCGCCCGCAGGCCGCACGGGAATGGGCAAATCGCTGGAACGCGGCGTGCCGGTCAGGGAGGTGTGAGCGCGGTGCTTATTAAAATCTTCCGATACCTGTACCTCATCCTGAGTTGGGCCTTTCTGGCCGGCGTGGTCTACCAGACCTATACGGCCGGGTTAGCCGCCGTCGCGGAGACGACCGGCTGGTCGACCCATTTCGGGCTCGGGATGCTCCTGCTCCTGGCAGCGCTGCTCCAGCTTATCCTGATCCGGCCCGCAAGGCTTCCGCGGCCCGCCGGATGGGTGAGCCTCGGTCTATTCGGGACCATCCTGGTCCAGGTTCTGGTCGTGGGGAACCGCGCATCAAACGTATCCGCCCTGCACCCGGTCCTGGCGCTGTTTGTGTTCTGGATGTCCTGGTGGCTGGCGATGACGGCTGCGCGCACCGTCCGCGGCGCAACATCCGGCGCTCTCGCAGGGGTGGGGGAAGATGCGTAAAAAACTCCTGCTGTCCGGCGCAGTCCTGGCGCTGCTGGCGTCCCCGTTCATTGGAGCGTATATCCTGGTCGAAAATCGCTTGAACAGAATCTACGTCCCACCGGAAGAGATCCTGCCCGTCACCGGGGATCCGGACCAGGTGGTGCGCGGGGAGCACCTCGTCACGGTCCTGATGGGCTGTACGGACTGTCACGCAGACGATCTGGGCGGCAAGATGCTTTACGACGATTCTCTCTTCGGAAGGATCGCCGGCAGCAACCTGACGACCGGCGCGGGCGGGGTCGGCGCCGCCTACACGGTCCTGGACTGGGAGCGCGCCGTCCGCCACGGTCTGGACCAGGAGGATAGACCCCTGATCTTTGTGATGGCCTCGTATTACGCCGGGGTGGGGGATGCGGACGTCGCGGCCATGATCGCCTATCTGCGCCAGCTACCCCCCGTGGACCGCGAACTTCCGGAGACCACGATCGGCCCGCTGACCCGGTTTTTCATTCTAGCCGACCCCCAACTGCTGCCCGCCCAGGTGATCGATCACGATCACGGCCCCCTGTCGGCGCCGGAAGCGGGGTTGACCGCCGAATACGGGGCCTACCTGGCGACCGCCTGCACGATCTGCCACGGGGCTGACTTCAGCGGCGGCCTCTACGTTGGCTCGGGATTGAATCTGACCCCCGGGGGTGACCTGCGCGATTGGGACGAGGGCGATTTCATCAACGCGCTGCGCACCGGCCGCGTTCCCGGTGGCAGGCAGCTTGACGATGAGAAGATGCCCTGGAAACGCCTGCGGGAACTGACCGATGATGAGCTCCGGGCGATCTGGCTGCATCTGCAGTCGCTCCCGACCATTCAAAGCACACCGGCAGCGGAAGGCGGATAAAACGATGTCCCCCGCCGCCGAAACCGCTCCCCGCTACGCGCTTCCGTCCCTGGCCCAGGGGTTCTGGTGGATATTGGTCCTTGTTTCGTTCGGGCTGATTCTGGCCGGCATCCCCGGGCTTTACGTTGACAAGGCGGCCCAGTACGCGCAGGAGCGCAGTCTGCAGGAGCTGGGGGTCTCTCCTGAGGCGGCAGCGGGATTGTTTCTGGCGATCAGCCTGGCAATCGTCTCCGCACACTATCTTCTGGGCTGGTTCCTGTTTCGCCGGCGTGCGGGCGATCCGATGGCGCTGTTCGTCTCATACACCCTGGTTTCCAATGGGGCCATCCTTCCGCTCTCCAACATTTATGCCGGCCCCAGCGTGCAGCCCTTCGTGATTGTGATGGTCAACGCCGTCATCTACGTGGGGTTGGTCTCGAGCATCATCCTGCTGTTCATCTTCCCGGACGGCCGCTTCGTCCCGGGTTGGACGCGTTATCTGGCGCTCCCATGGATGGTTTTTACGCTGCTGTTCCAGACCGCGGCCTCGCGGTTTCCTGAGTGGCCTGGGATCCTGCAGACCGGGGGGATCCTGGTCATGCTGATCTGGGCGGGCGGCGGGGTCTTTGCCCAGGTCTACCGCTACCGGCACGTTTCCTCCGCCGTGCAGCGGCAGCAGGCCAAATGGGCACTGGCCGGCCTGATCGCCTCGGTTGTCGGGCCGTTCCAGTACGTGCTGCCGTTCGTCATCCTGCCTTCCCTGGTGGGCGGGGATGTGCCCAACATCTTCTACCAGCGGGTAGGCGCCGCGTTCTTCACGTACTCCTTCCTGCTCGAGCAGGCCGGGATCCTGGCCTTCCGCTTTGCCACGATCATCTTCCCGCTCTCGTTTGCGATCGCCATCCTGCGCTACCGGCTATGGGATATCGACATCCTGATCAACCGGACCCTCGTCTACGGCACGCTCACGGCTTTGCTGGGCGGCATCTACTTCATCAGCATCGTCGTGCTGGAGTTCGCCTTTCGCTCGCTCACCGGGCAGGATTCACAGCTGGCCATCGTCCTGTCCACCCTGGCGATCGCGGCGTTATTCGTGCCGCTGCGTGCGCGGGTCCAGGCGTTTATCGACCGGCGGTTCTACCGGGACAAATACAACGCGCAGCGCATCCTGGCGCGTTTCGCCGCCGTCGTCCGAAACGAGGTGGATGTGAACGCCCTGACCGGCGCGATCTTGCAGGCCGTGAACGAGACCGTGCATCCGAGTGAGATGTCTTTGTGGTTGAGGAAATGAGAGGATATTGACCGGATCTCCAACTACAAACGCGATGAAACGAATGTTCGCCTGAACTCTCGAAAATACCTGATAATATAGTAGTACCGTGGAGCGCGGTTGTTGCCCTTCGTGCTCCATTTTTATATCGCTCCGGCCATGCCGCGGAACCCGTTGATTACGATCCGGGAAAACGTCTTTGACCTCGGGCCTTACCAGGACCGGACGGGTCTGCGGTCTCCTATTGGAGGGCAGGGACGCCTTGCGAATATTCATCGTCCACAACCCGGTTTCCGGGACATTCGATCCCGAGCATGTGCGGACCGTTACCGCCGCGCATTTTGACGCGCACGGGATCGAGTACGAAGTTCACACAACCGCGGAAGGGGATCCGATTCCTGAGATCGTTCGCGCCGCCGCCGCCCGGGGTTTCGACCGGATCGCGGCGGCCGGGGGCGATGGCACGGTCTCGGCCGTGGCCAACGGGCTGCTGCATGGGGAGGTCTCGCTGGGGATCATCCCGACCGGAACGGGGAACGCTTTCGCCCGCGAGATGGAAGTTCCGCTGGACCTCGAAGAAGCGCTTTCCGTCCTGACCGGCAGTGAAGCGATAAAGGTCATCGACACGCTCACAATTGGCGATCGGCATTTCATCATGAGCGTCAGCGCCGGCGTGAGCGCGGCGACGATGGCCGCCACGGACCGGGAGCAGAAGCGCCGCTTCGGCAAGCTGGCTTATTTTCTCGAGGGTCTGGGGGAACTGCAGCAGGCGCGGGGAGGCCAGGTCACCCTGCACGTGGACGGGCGCCAGGTGCAGATGCGGGCGGCGGCGGAGGTCATCGTGGCGAATACGGGCCAGGTCGGGTTTAAAAAACTGCGTCTGTCCCCGGATGTCCGCCCGGACGATGGCCAGATGAATGTTTGCGTCATCCGCGTCGCCTCCGTAGGCGCCTATCTTCGGCTGCTGGGATACGCGCTGGGCGGCGATCCGACGCAGCTGCCGGAGATGAAGTGCTTCCCGGGCGAGCGGGAGATCCGGATCGAGGCGGACCGGCCCTTGCAGGTGCAGGCGGACGGCGAGGCAATCGGGGAGACTCCGGTCTCCGTCGGGATCGCGCCGCAATCGCTGCGGGTCGTCGTTCCGCAAATCGAGCCGGAATCCGCCGGCGCAGACCGGCCGCGATCCGAACCAGGCTAGACCGGAGCGGGCTGCGGCACGAGTCTTCGCGGCGCAGCCCGTTTTTATTTAAAGCCGAAGACTCGGGCCGGATCAGGGTGATCGGGGAAATCCGTCGTTCCCATCGGCGACTCCCGCAGGATCATGATCTTCTGCCAGATCTTGCGGGACAGACCGGTGGTCAACGCCTCGATCTCGTTGACGGCCGCCAGGGCGACCTCGTCGTCGAAGTTCTGGACGTACAGGGCGGCGATCTTCCCCAGGATCGAGAGCAGCTCGCTGCAGTAATCCAGGTAGCGGGTCAGCTGGAAAGCCGACAACGTGGCTTTGGGGGACGAGGGGGTCGATTCCCAGTCTTTCCGGCGCCCTCGTTCCGGATCCTTGGTGAGCTGGTGCATATCGATCACATGGGCCAGGGAGCGCAGCTCGTGGAGGGCGTCCAGCGCCCGGTTGCGCTTGTAGCGGACCTCGAGCCGGGCCAGGAAATACAGCGCCGCGCCGATCAGGAAGATGTCGTTGAACCCGGCGTCCAGGATGGCCAGGAACTCGCCCAGGTCGATGATCCGGTCGAAGCTGAAGCTAATCGTGCGGGCGGCGGAGAAGACGATCAGGACGACGACGGCGATCAGCATCACGACCCCGATCCGCAGCCACCAGTGCGGAGAAGCGATCTCGGCGCCTCGCTCCCGGGCTTCCCGCGCCACCTCCACGACCTCCGCACTGACGTTCGCCAGACCGCGCCCCGGAAAACGTTCGGACACCCGCTGATGGAGCTGCTCGGTCTGCTGGAGGATCGCTTCGGGGTCGAGGCTGCGGTACATGGTGTAGAATTATAGTAGGGAAACCCCCAATTGCGACCGGCCGCCCTCGCAGTAAAAATACAGGTCCGGTCCACCGATTGCCGAATGCGGCAATCGCAAGCAAGCCCGATGTATAAGGAGATCGAAATGAAAAAGGCTACTCTTGCCATCCTGCCGGTGCTCGCTGCCCTGCTGTTTGTTGCAGGCGCACTGGCTGCCGGGCCGAGCAACTATCGCGCCCACCTCACCGGGGACCAGGAGGTCCCAGCGGTCGAAACCGATGCGGTTGGGCAGGCGCTGTTCAAGTTCAGCGCCGACGGGACCTCGCTGAGCTACAAGCTTATCGTGGCCAACATCGAAGACGTGGTCGCCGCCCACATCCACTGCGCCCCTGCCGGAGTTAACGGCGGGGTCGGCGTGACCCTGTTCAGCGGCGCGCCTGCGGGTCCCGTGAACGGGATCCTGGCCCAGGCGACGATCACGGCCCCGGATGCGGCCAACGGTTGTGGCTGGGCCGACCTGGCCGCCGTGGCCGCGGCAATTGAAAGCGGCGATGCGTACGTGAACGTGCACACCCTCGCGGTAGGCTCAGGCGAGATACGCGGGCAGATCAAGTGATCGAATCCGTTTGAACCCCGTGCGGCTTCCGTCCGCGCGGCGGCGATGCCCGGTCGCACTCTTTTGAGTGTGACCGGGCTTTTTTTTCGGGGAAAGGCGTTTTGATCGCAAAAGGCGCGGAGTCCCGGCACGTTCGGTAAAGAGAAAAATCCCCTTTTACAGGCGTATGAAAGCATGTAGAATGTAAACAATCGGTTAGAAAGGAGGACGTACGATGAGATACAGATTCAACTGGTTCTCCGGCTTGCTGACCGGAGGTGCAATCGGTGCGGCTGTCGCGATCCTCTCCGCGCCTCGCGCCGACGAGGATACAGAACTACTGGATGAAGGGGCTGCCAGGGCGGTGAAGGCGGTTGGGGGTAAGGAGCCGGTCGCGCGTTGAAAGAATCACTCAGACGTTTCCTTGAACTGCTGAAACAGACCTACCGGGAGTGGCAAGACGATCGGGCCGTGCGGCTTGCCGCGGCGCTCGCTTACTACACCGTTTTCTCGCTCGCACCGCTGCTCGTGATCGTGATCGGCGTCTCCAGCCTGGTTTGGGACCGCCAGGTCGTTGAAACGCACACCCTGAATCAAGTCGAATCTCTCCTGGGACCCCAGGCCGGGGAATTGATTGGGGAGATGATCGCGACCCCCAACGATGAAGAAGCCGGGGTGGCTGCCACCGTGATCGGCACTGCCGCACTGGTACTGGGAGCGCTGGGGGTTTTCTCCGAGCTTTCCACCTCACTCAACCTGATCTGGGAGGTCAAATCCAGGAAGCCTGAGGGCTTCCTGGATTCCATTCGCCAGTTCGTTAGGGACCGGATCCTCTCCTTCGGCCTCATACTCGTGATCGGTTTTCTGCTCCTCGTTTCGCTGGTGGTCAGCACTGGGCTGGCTGCCGTGCAGGAATTCACCAGCGCCTTCATCTCGGCTCCGGACCTGCTGGTGCAGGTGCTTTATTTCCTGGTCTCGACCGGGGTGATTGCGGTCCTGTTTGCCATGGTTTTCAAATACCTGCCGGATGCACAGATCGCCTGGCGGGACGTCTGGATGGGGGCGATATTCACGGCGGTCCTTTTCTCGCTGGGCAAGGAACTGATCGGTCTGTACCTGGGAAACAGCGCGGTCGGATCGGCCTTTGGCGCAGCTGGTTCCCTGGCGCTGATCCTGCTCTGGGTCTATTACTCAGCGCAGATCCTGTTCTTCGGTGCGGAGTTCACCCAGGTTTACGCCAACAAATATGGGTCGCGGATCCGTTCGGATTGGAACCCCGACTGATCCCCAGCCAGTTTTCAGTGGGGCCGACCGGCTGACGCTTACGCAGATGCGGAGACTCCGCGCAGCGCGGCGCGCAGTTTTGCGTTCCTCAATTTACGCAGGGCCGCCGCTTCGATCTGCCGTACGCGTTCGCGCGAAACGCCTTCGCGGGCCCCGATTTCTTTGAGGGTCATCGGTTCCCCACCTCCAAAACCATAGCGCATCCTCAACACGCGCGCCTCGCGTGCGGGCAAAGCCGTATCCAGGATCTCCTGCAGCTGTTCGGCCGCGAGCGAGTCGGACACGAGTTCTTCAGGTTTTGGGGAAGATTCGTCTTCGATCATGTCGCCGAACGCCAGATCCGAATCCTCTCCCAGCGGCCGGTCCAGTGAAGAGGGCCGGTCGATGACCTTGATGAATTCCCGCAGCTTGCTGACCGGCATGTGTAAGACCTCGGACAATTCTTCATCCGTCGGTTCACGATCGAGTTCCTGCAGCATGCGATTCCGGACATAATTGACTCGGGTGACTTTTCCCGCCAGGTGAACCGGTAAACGAATGGTGCGCCCCTGGTCGAGGAGCGTCCGCCCGACAGCCTGGCGCACCCACCAGGTGGCGTACGTGCTGAATTTGAACCCGCGGGTGTGGTCATATTTCTTTACCGCCCGCATCAAGCCGAGGTTACCTGCCTGGATCAGGTCTGCCAGGGGCAGGCCGCGGTTCTGGTATTTCTTTGCGATGCTGATCACCAGGCGCACATTTCCTTCAATCAGCCGGCAGTACGCCAGGTGGCCATTCTTGATCTTTTCCTGGTTCTGCTGCAGGCTGCCGTTTGGCGTGTCGCCGTCAAAAACTCTGTTCTGAGCTTCTGCCCCCTCTCTGATGTAAATGGACAGCTTTATTTCTTCATCCCTGGTGAACAGCCGGTGATTGGCAGCCTGGTGCAGATAGATATCGATCAGATCGGGTCTATCCATCTGATCGAAATCGCGATCCTCCCCGGGACGATCCGCGTTGAGAAGTAGATGGGTTTGTGCATCTTTCAAGGGGTCCTCCTAACATTCGATGGATGGGGCGATTCGGGGCGTACGCCGGTTTCACCGGCGTACGCCCCGAATTCAGATCGGTTCTAATCGATCGTTTTATCGATAAAGTCCTTGTTCTTTTTGTCTTTTTTGGCCTTTCTTTTTTCCTTCAACGTCAACAATGGTTTTTGCCTGGTCGCTTTCCGCTGATTTTTTCCTTTCGGCATTTTCTTGCTCCTTGTCTCAGGGATGGGGCCTGGTTTTCGACCCGGTCACTTTTCAAACCGGCTGCCAGGATTTTGTGGGGGGGAAATGATGTGATGCACCGCTTACACCCCCGTAACCTGGCAGCGATGATCGTACTCTTTGGGTCAGATAATAAAAAGGGACAGCATTCATGCTGTCCCTTTCTGGTTCGTTCGGACTAACGAGCCGAGTTATATGACAACGACTTGTTCAGCCTGCAGGCCTTTCTGGCCCTGCGTCACGATGAACTCCACGCGCTGGCCTTCTTCGAGATTGCGGTAGCCGTCGCCCATGATGGCGTTGAAGTGGACGAATACATCTTCGCCCCCCTGACGCTCAATGAAACCATAACCTTTGGCGCCATTGAACCACTTGACGGTCCCTTGTTCTTTCTCAGACATGTTTTGGAACTCCTTTCCAATAGTTTTTTTGCCGGGTCAAGTAGGGGTTCCAAATCAAGATTTTCTCTTTTTATCAGAACGTACATTAATCAAGCAACTCAGTATCTATCCGAAATTCGGATAGATACTAAGTGTACCGCTTAACTCCACTTCCCTGTATTAACCATTTGTTTGATTCCGGGACCCGGCAGGGCACGTTTTTATCGGGTTGCACCGGTCTCCACCAGTACTTCCCGATGGACTGGAATGCCTTCGAGAGGGGGAACCGGTCGTTTAGCCGGCCAGCAGCGCAAGCGCCGTCAACGCCACAGCGGCGGCCGTTGCCTTGAGCTGTACGGACACAGCCTGCTTCCGCACCCGGGAAAGCTCTTCCCGGTCGTCGATCTGCTCGGTTTCATCTCCCAGCCGGCGCGCACCGCGCGCCGCCAGGCCCACTCAAGTCTTGTCTCGCCACTGGAAATAGCCCGAGGCGGCGCCGGCGAACAGGGGGAAAAGCGCCAGCCGCCACCAGGGGCTGAGATCGAGGGCCATCAGGACGGCCAGCCCGGTCAGCGCGGCCAGGAGGGCGACCAGCCCCCCGGCCAGCCGCCGCCGCCGCTCGGCGGGGTTGATGTTCGGGATGTAGACTGCGTCGGTAAATTCCTTCATGCGGTCAATCGTAACCGATCCGCCGTGTGTATAATAGCGGTCAGACCATGATCCACCCGCTCGTTCGCCA
>DATKDL010000129.1:0-6532 GCA_035512695.1 Anaerolineales bacterium
GATCTCCATCCCGGCGACGAGGCCCCTGGTCAGGACGTCATACGGCTCCATACCGCGGCCGAGGCATTCGTTGACCTCCGCCACGATCTCGTCGGCGTACCCGTCGTACAGGTCTTCGCCCATCAGCTCGAGCAGCTCCTCAGTGGGCATGGTGGTGATGTCGATTTCTTCACTCATGGCGAGTAATTGTATCAGCGAGTGGGGAAGAAGCGAATGGGCGAATAGGCGAATAGGCGAATAGGCGAATTTCTTTATTCGCCTATTCGCCTATTCGCCCATTCGCTCCTTCCCCCACAACCGGCTGTACACGGAGGCGATCTGCTCCGCGACGGCGTCCAGCTCCGCACGCTGTGGGCGGAGGTCCCAGTCGGTGACGAGTTTGAAAGGGTCTCCCTTGTAGCGGGGGAAGACGTGCAGGTGGACGTGGAAGACTTCCTGGAAGGCGGCTTCGCCGTCGGCAAGGAACAGGTTGACGCCTTCACAGCGCAGTCCGGAGGCCGGCCGCGCACCGGCCGCCCGCAGGGCCGCGGCCGCGCGCTGCGCAACGGTCCACATGTGGCGGCCGGTAGCCTCATCCAGATCGGCCAGGTAGGTGGCATGGCGTTTGGGGATGACCATCAGGTGGCCGGTGTTGACCGGGGCGATGTCCAGGAGACCGATGACGAGGTCGTCCTCGTAACACAGGCTGGCGGGGCTTTCGCCGGCGATGATCTGGCAGAAGATGCAGTCGTTCAATTCAATTCACCCGGAAAGCGGAGCCATGGAAGATCGACCTGACGGGCAAGTTTCCGGTCCGCTGTCCACAGATCGCAGCCCAGCGATTCGGCCAGCGCCAGATAATAGCAGTCGTACGCTGCGGCGCGTCCCAGTTTGAGAGTCCATTCGAAGGCGGAGTGGTTCAGCGCTCGATCCGTTTTGACCAGGTGGAGCGGAATATCCGCAACTTGCTCCAGCATCCGCCTCCCTTCTTCCGCGGTCAATTCGCCGAAGCGTACCGCTTTGGTCAAGGCCGAGGTGGTCTCGTATAAGAATAAGGTCGGGACTGCGATATCGAAATCCGATAGCTCAATGAAAATATCTTCGCAGATCGCCTGGAGCGGGCCCGGCAGGACAGAATTGACTGCAAAACTGGCGTCAATTACCGCGGAAGAGCCGGTCATCGCGTGCCTCCAAATCCGCACGATCCTGCCTGAGGATTTCATCCACATCGATCAACACGCCGCCGCGCCGGGACAGGATTTGTTCGGATAACTCAGCGGATCGCGCAAGCCAGGCCTTCATGGTTGCTCTTCTGGCTGCGGAATCGGCCTCTTGCAGCTTCCCATAATCGTCAATACTTACGATCACAGCCTTGGGTTTCCCGCGGGAAGTGAGGACGATCCGTTCGCCGCCGTAAGCAACCCGGTTGACCAGTTCGGAGATATCGCGCTTGACCGTTCCAATGCTCACGTTTTCATCCATATTGGCACCTTTCGTGTTGCAATATCATGATATTCAGTATTATACAACGAGGATTTCGCATGTCAAGCTGTTAGAGCGATACCTCGTGGAAGAAGAGCCGCCATTCGCCCATTCGCCCATTCGCCCATTCAAAACAACCCCACCACCTTCCCCTCCTCATCGATATCCACATTCATGTACGCCGGCGTGCTGCCGAGGCCGGGCATGGTGCGCATGGTGCCCAGCAGGGGGTAGATGAAACCGGCGCCGACCGAGGCGCGGACTTCCCGCACCGGGACGGTGAAACCCGTCGGGGCGTTTTTCAGGCTTGCATCGTGGCTGATGCTGAGGTGGGTCTTGGCCATGCAGATCGGCAAGCCGCCAAAGCCGTTGGTTTCGTAGTCCTTGATCTGGCGCTCGGCCAGCGGTTCGTAGGTCACGCCGTCGGCCCCGTAGATCTCCATGGCGATCGTCTCGATCTTCTGTTTGATGGTCAGATCCAGCGGGTAGAGGAACTTGAACTCGGACGGCTTTTCGGCCGCGGCGACGACGGCCTCGGCCAGCTCCATCGCCCCGTCCCCGCCGTTGGTCCAGTGATCGCTCATCACGGCGGTCTCGGCGCCGGCCGCGACCGCGTGCTCGCGGATCAGGGCGACCTCGGCGGCGGTGTCGTTTGTGAACTTGTTTACGGCCACGACGACGGGGACGCCGAAGCGCAGCGCGTTCCGGATGTGGACCAGCATGTTCGGGATGCCGGCCTCGAGCAGCGCCAGGTTCTCCTCCAGGTAGGCCGGATCCAGGTCGCGGCCCGGGACGACCCGCGGTCCGCCGCCGTGCATCTTGAGCGCTCGCACCGTGGCGACCAGGACGACGGCGTCCGGAGCCAGCCCCGAGTAGCGGCACTTGATGTCCATGAATTTCTCCATCCCGATGTCGGCGCCGAAACCGGATTCGGTTATGACGTAATCGCCCAACCGCAGCGCGATCTTGTCCGCCACGATCGAGGAGTTGCCGTGAGCGATGTTGGCGAACGGCCCGGCGTGGACGAAGGCGGCCTGGCCTTCGAGGGTCTGCATCAGGTTGGGGTGGATCGTGTCTTTCATCAAAACCGCGGCCGCACCGGCGACCTGCAGATCTTCAAGCGTCACGGGCTTCTTCTTGTGATCCTGCCCGATCACGATCCGGCCGAAGCGGGTTCGCAGGTCTTTCAGGACGGACTGGTAGTCATCCCCGTTGACGAGGGCCAGGATGGCCATCAGCTCGCTGGCGACGGTGATGTCGAACCCGGCCTGGCGGGGACGGCCGTCGAGGTGTGTCCCGAGTCCGGTGATGATATTGCGGAGCTCGCGGTCGTTGACATCCATGACCCGGTTCCAGGTGATGCTGTACGGATCGATGCCGAGGCGTTTGAGGCCGGCCTCCGCCAGCTGGTCGTCGCTCATCCGACCTTCGTGGTACATGCGGGCGTCGATGGCGGCTGCGACCAGGTTGTTTGCGGCGGTGATGGCGTGGATGTCGCCGGTCAGGTGCAGGTTAAACTCCTCCATCGGGATGACCTGGCTGTACCCACCTCCCGCTGCACCGCCCTTGATCCCGAAGGTCGGGCCCTGGCTGGGTTGGCGGATGCAGGCAATGGCGTTTTTTCCGATCATCCCCAGGCCCTGCGTCAGCCCCACCGTCGTCGTCGTCTTGCCCTCTCCGAGCGGGGTCGGCGTGATGGCAGTCACGTCGATATAGCGGCCGTTGGGCCGGTCCTGGAGCTTTTTCAGCACATCGAGATGGACCTTGGCCTTGTCTTTCCCGAACAGGATCAGGTCCGAGGGGTCGAGACCGATCATTTCGGCGATCTCGGTGATTGGTTTGAGCGGTGCGTCCTGGGCGATATCGAGGTCGGACGGCACCGGGGTCTTGCGGTGGAACGGGGTCATGGGTTCTCCTTGTTGCGATGATATACTTCACCCGCCTGGCGGCAAATTTCATTTTAGCATAAGGTGGTTCTGGACTAGCCTGAAAAATGGGGGTGCGAGTGGGCTTTCCCCGCTCGCACCCCCATTTTTCAGATATCTTTTGAACGCGACACGCAATGGAAACAAACACCGTCAAAATCATCTTCATGCCCTCCGGCCGCCGCGGGGAGGTCCCGAAAGGCACCTCGCTGCTCGATGCGGCGCGGCAGATGGGTGTGGAGATCGAGAGCATTTGCTCGGGACGGCTGACGTGCGGGAAGTGCAGGGTCCAGATCGAAAGCGGGACGTTCCAGAAGCACGGGATTGTCTCGGCCGAAGACCACGTCAGCCCGCCTGCAGCGGCGGAGCGGCGGCTGCTGGAGGAGATCGGCGCCAGGGACGCCCGGCTTTCCTGCTCGGCGTACGCCTGCGGGGACGTGCTGGCCTTTATCCCGGAGGAGGCGCGCGGGCAGAAGCAGATCATCCGCAAATCGGCTTCTGAGCGGGCGATCGACATCGTTCCGACGGTGCGGCAGTTCTATCTCGAGGTGGCGGAGGGGCAGCTGGGCGAGCATCGCGGCGATTGGGGCCGGCTGCAGGACGCCCTCGCTGCGGAATGGGATCTGCAAGGATTGCGCATAGACCTCCCGGCGCTCCAAAAGCTCCAGCCGGCGCTGAAAAAAGGCAAACGGGCTGTAACCGTGACGCTCCGGGAGAACGAAGTCATCGACGTCCGGCCCGGTTACCAGGAGGGCGTTTTCGGGTTGGCGGTCGACATCGGCAGCACGACGATCGCCGCTCACCTGTGCGACCTGCGCACCGGCGCGGTCCTGGCAACCGCAGCCGAAATGAACCCGCAGGTCCGGTTCGGGGAGGACCTGATGAGCCGGGTCTCCTACGCCATGACGCACAGCGACGGGCTCAGCAAAATGCATTCCGCCGTGATCGAAACGCTCAACCTGCTCGCCGTCACGGCGGCGCGCGAGGCCGGCATCCGGGCCCGGGAGATCCACGAGGCCGTCTTTGTCGGGAACACGACGATGGTCCACATCCTGCTCAACCTGGACCCCAGCGAACTGGGCGGGGCGCCGTTTGCGCTTGCCAACCGGGATGCGATGGATTTCAAGGCTCGCGACCTGGGTCTGCGGCTGCATCCGAGCGCCAACATCCACGTGCTGCCGGCCGAGGCCGGCCACGTCGGCGCCGACAACGTCGCCGGGCTGATCGCCGAGGAGCCGTACAATTTGGACGGGATCACGCTGATGATCGATATCGGCACCAATGCCGAGATCGTCCTGACCGTCCCGGGCAAGATGTATTCGGCCTCGAGCCCGACCGGGCCGGCGTTTGAAGGCGCCCAGATCGCCTTCGGGATGCGGGCCGCACCGGGCGCGATCGAGCGAGTCCGGATCGACCCGGACACCCTGGAGCCCCGATTCAGGGTGATCGGAGAAGCGCGCTGGTCGGACGAGTGGGGGTACGAGCCGGCGCAGCGAGCAGCCGGGATCTGCGGGTCGGGGATCGTCGAGGCGGTGGCCGAGTTGTTCCTGGCGGGGGTCCTCCGCCCCGATGGCCGTTTCAACCCGGACCTGGATCACCCACGCCTGCGCCGGGACGGCCGGGATGTCGCCTACATTCTGGCGGACGGTTCGCAGACGACGACCCGCGAACCGGTTTTTGTCACCCAGAACGACATCCGGGCCATCCAGCTCGCCAAAGGCGCCCTGTACGCCGGGGCGAAGCTGCTGATGAACCGGGCCGGCGTGGCCTCCGTCGACCGGATCCTGCTGGCCGGGGCCTTCGGGAGCTATATCGACACGAAGTACGCCATGATCCTGGGGCTGATCCCGGACTGCGATCTGGAGCAGGTCTACGCCGTCGGCAACGCCGCCGGAGACGGGGCGCGGATCGCTTTGCTGAACCGGGAGAAGCGGCGGGAGGCCCAACGTATCGCCCGCGATGTGCGGTATATTGAAACGGCGGTCGATCCCCTGTTCCAGGCCGAATTCGTCGCGGCGCTGCATATCCCGCATGCGGAGGATCCGTTTCCGCATCTGGAGGGGCTGCTGCCGGAGACGAGTTCGCATCGCTCCAGCGGCCGGCGAAGAAAAACTTCATTGAAAAAATAAGGCTGCTTGGGGGCTCCGCTCCCACGCATCCTTATTTTTTCACAATGAACCGGGAGTCAACGCGAGTAAAGGAACCTATGGCCGAGACCATCATCACATCCAAAACCCAAACCCTCATCATCAGCCCCGACCACCCCTTCACCATCATCGGCGAACGCATAAACCCGACCGGGCGGAAGGCGCTGGCGCGGGAGATGGCGGCGGGGAACTTCGACCGGGTCGTCGCCGACGCGCTGGCGCAGGTGGAGGCGGGGGCGCACATGCTGGATGTCAACGCCGGGATCCCGCTGGCGGACGAGCCGGCCATCCTGGCGGAGGCGATCCGGATCGTCCAGTCGATGACGGACGTGCCGCTGTCGATCGATTCATCGATCGTCGCCGCGCTCGAGTCCGGTTTGGCCGCATACGAGGGGAAGCCGCTGGTCAACTCGGTGACGGGGGAGGAGGAGCGTTTGGAGGTCGTGCTGCCGCTGGTCAAGAAATACGGCGCGGCTGTGATCGCCATCTCGAACGACGAGACCGGGATCAGCGAGGACCCGGACGTGCGCTTTGCAGTTGCGAAAAAGATCGTCGAGCGGGCGGAGGATCACGGGATCCCGCGCGCCGACGTCGTCATCGACCCGCTGGTGATGCCGATCGGAGCGATGCGCTACGCCGGCCGGCAGGTTTTCCGGATCGTCCGGCGGGTGCAGGACGAGCTCGGCTGCAACACTTGCTGCGGAGCCAGCAACGTCTCGTTCGGCCTCCCCAACCGGGCGCCGCTCAACGCCGCCTTCCTGGCGATGGCGATCGGCTCCGGTCTGACCGCCGCGATCACCAACCCGATCGAAAAGGAGATCCGCCAGGCGATCATGGCTGCCGACGTGATGACCGGCGCGGACGAGAACTGCGCCGAGTGGATCCGCAACAGCCGCACAGAGACGGCGGATGAGGCGAACGGCGAAGAGCCGGCCCGCTCAGGCAGGCAGCGCCGATTCCGGCGAGGATAATCGGTAAAAAGGGGGCGGTGTGGGGCGG
>DATKDL010000130.1:0-11990 GCA_035512695.1 Anaerolineales bacterium
CACCCGGAGTCGGGCGACCACTGCGGGTTGGAGTCGTCCCAGTAGGCGGTCAGTCTGCGCTCGAACGAGATCCGGGACGGCCATCCGCCGGCCGCCGGCATCGTGTAGACGTCGGACTGGCCTTCCCGATCCCAGACGAAGACGATCGTCTCGCCATTCGGGGACAGGCTGTGGTTGCGCACCCGGTTGACCCCGGTGATCAGCGGCAGGCTCCAGCCCGCCGGGGGTTTGATATCCGGCCGCCTGACGGACGGCCAGCCGTTGTGTTCATATTTTTCTTCGATATTCACTCAGGAACCTCGTGACGGGAAAGGATGGTAAATGGATGGCCGAGATCGGGCGATGCCCGGTCTCGGCCATCCATTCACCAATTATATTTCTTTTCAGCCGCGGCTGGATGGGCCCACCTGAAAGAATTGTAGCGCAGAACGAATTTGGCCTCCTGACAAACCCCCTCCAAAAATAATATACTTTGTTAGTATTCTTTACTAATCATGTTGACGCGCCCGACCGTCTCCGACGCCGTCGCAACCGGCCAGGAAGCCCTCGACGCCGTCTTCCGCCTGCGAAATGATACAGGATACCGGGCGCTGTCTCGGCGCCGCGGCAGCCATCCTGGCCGGCTGCTTCAAGATCCACCACATCATCCTGTCCGGACGGATCGCCGCCTTCGGTGAACCGCTGCTCGGGGCGAATTCAAACGAAATGGGCCGGCGCGTCCTGCCCTCTATGGCGGTCGAGACGACGATCTCCTTCGCCGAATTCGAAGAGGATATCGGCGTCCTGGGCGAGGCCGCCTGGCCGGACGTCGCCAACTTCGGACCGGCTATCGAGAACGCAAAGTATGAAGGTAAGCCGCGCGGTTTGCAGAAGGTCACCCGGACCCAATGACGAACTCCCTGGCCGGAACGCTCATCACCCCGTTCGAGACCATCCCGCACGGGGCCGTCCACTGGGACCCGGCCGGGACGATCACCCGCGTCGAAACGGCGGTTCCCGATCCGGACCGGCCGCAGCGGCTGATCTGCCCGGGTTTTATCAATCTGCACGTCCACGGCGGGGCGGGGGCGGACACGCTGGATGCGACGGCAGGCGCGCTGGCGGCGCTCGCCCGCGACCAGGCCCACCAGGGCGTGACCGCCTTTCTCCCGACCGCGGCTTCGGCTTCGCACGAGGACCTGCTCGCCGTCTGCCGCGCGGTGCGGGAATTCCGGGCGTTGCAAGACCGGGAGACGGCCGGCGCGGGCGCGGGCGCGGGCGCGGGCGCGCGGGCGCTCGGGCTGCACCTGGAAGGGCCCTATTTCGCCGCCGAGAAGGCCGGCGCCCAGAACCCGGCCCATTTCAGGGACCCCGATCGGAAGGCGTTTGAAGAACTTCAGCGCGAGGCGGGCGGCGCGATCCGGCTGGTCAGCCTGGCCCCGGAGCGTGACCCGAACGGGGGATTCGTAAAATATCTCCGGTCGGCGGGCGTTCGGGCTGCCGCCGGGCACACGAACGCCTCTTATGCGGTTATGCAGGCCGCCATCGAGCGCGGCCTTTCCCATGCGACGCATATCTTCAACGCCATGCCCGGTTTCGACCACCGGGCACCGACCGGCCTGTCGGCGCTGCTCGAGGACGGGCGGGTGAGCCTGGAACTGATCCCCGACTGCACCGATCTGCCGCATGTCCACCCGGTCGTGATCCGGCTGCTGAAACGGATGGCGGGGGTGGAGCGGATCTGCAGCGTCACCGATGCGGTCGCCGCCGCCGGGCGCCCGGACGGAGTCTATCGGTTGGGGGAACTCGAGGTCCGCAAGGCCGGAGAGGTCGTCATCCTGGAACGGCCGTGGGCCGAGCGGGGGGAGCGGAGACTGGCCGGGAGCGCGCTGGCGATGAACGGCGCGGTGCGAAACCTGGTCGAACGCTGCGGGTTCACGATGGAAGAGGCCGTCCGCACGGTGACGGATAACCCGGCGCGGGCGATCGGGGTCGACCCGGTGCGGGGTTCGCTCGCGCCGGGGAAGCGGGCGGATCTGGCCGTGCTCGATCCGGTGACGTTCGAAGTCCTGGAGACTTACGTGGGCGGCGCGAGGGTTTTCTCAAATGGCTGACCGGATCGGCGTCGATATCGGGGGCAGTTTCGTCAAGGCCGGGATCGTCTCGGCCGGTGGCCTGGTGCTGCGCCAGGCCGAGCCGGTCCCGACGGTGGATGGGCCGGGGGTGGTGGCCGGGGTCCTGGCGCTGGTGGAGGGACTGCTCGCAAGCCGGCCCGGGATCGGGGGGATCGGGATCTCGTCCTGCGGGATCGTCGACTCTCGCCGGGGCGTGGTGGTGGACAGCGTCAGCGTGCCGGGATACACGGGGACGGATTGGAAGACGCGGTTGGGGGGGTTCGGGCTGCCCATCGTGGTCGAAAACGACGCGCGGGCGGCGGCCTGGGCCGAGTACCGGCTGCGGGAGGACCGGGCGGTGAAGGATTGGATCCACCTGCCGCTGGGGACCAGCATCGGGAGTGGGATCATCGTCGGCGGCAGATTGTGGCGCGGGCGCGGCCACAGCGCGGGCGAGATCGGGCACGTCACCGTCGAGGCCGGCGGGCCGGTCTGCTCGTGCGGGAACGTCGGGTGCCTGGAGCTGTACGTCTCGAACGAGAGCCTCCTGAACTACGTCGCTGCGGAACTGGCGAACGGTCGGGCGAGCAGCCTGAACGGGGCCGGGGTTCTGGACCTGCAGCGGTTGAGCGAGGCCGAGCACGGGGGCGATGCGCTGGCGCGGGAGGCCTTCGAGCGGATGGGGCATTATCTCGGCATCGGGCTGACGACGATGGTCAACCTGTTCAACCCGGCCGTCGTCACCATCGGGGGCGGTACAGCCCAGGCCAGCGAGACGATCCTGCGGGCCGCGCGGGCCCACGTCGAGACACACGCGTTGGGCCCAGCCCAGCGCGGGCTGCGGATCATACCGGGGAGGCTGGGGAACCATGCCGGGTTTGTGGGGGCGGCATTGCTCACCGGGGGTAAATCATCGTTTGCGTTATGATTTAGCGGATGATCGGGGGGTTCGGGCAGGTGCCGGTATCTGTGGCCTGCTCGAACTTTCGGTGACCCACGACCGGGAGATCGCGGAGGAGTTGCCGGCCACCAGGTTATGATTCCCCACACCGGGCTGAAGATCTGGCTATTTGGACTTTGCCCGCACAAGCCTGCCGACCAGGATCAAACCGACCAGAACAAACCCCGCCACGGCCACGACCGCTACGGCCAGATCGCCGCCGGAGGGCGGGGTTGCTGATGAAACAACCGGCGCCTCCGGCGGGTCGCTCGAGTTGAAATTCTCGAAAACCGGCAGATCGATCCGCCCGGCGTCCGCCAGGATCTCCAGGTAGCGAGTCCCGTGGTTTTCGCTCGGTTCGACGTGCGAGTTCTCGCTGAACTCGTTCCAGCTGATCAGGCCGACCGCATCCGGCGCCGAGTTGAAAGCCGCCTGGAGCTGGATCAGGAGCGTCTCCCCATCCCGCCGTTCGACCACCGTGGTCCCGCCGATCAGCCGCGCATCGAAACCCGGCGCGGCCGGGGCGATCCACAACCCGCCGCGCGCGTGGACAGCTTCCGATAGACCGGCCAGCTTTTCCGGATAGCCCGGAAAGGTATCCGGGTTCACGGAGGACCAGTAATACGCGTTGCCGTCGAAGTGATCCGCCACGCGCAGATACCCTTCCAGGTTGCGCTCGGAGGCCAGGACCAGCAGGCCGGGCCGCAGGGCGGCTGTGACCGGCGCGATCTGGTCAAGGGTGAACTTCCAGGTCCCCGACCAGATCACGAGCGGACGTCCGAAAAGGTCGAAGACCGGGTGATCGCCGTAAACCTCGGCGAACCATTCCAGATCGGCGGCGACTTTTTCGACCGGGATCGGATCGCGCTCGAAATCAAGCCCCTGGTAGATCACGGCGAGCTTGAAATCCAGCTCCGCCGCCACATCCGCCAGCAGCGCCAGCCGGGGTTCGAGCACGTCTGTGAGCTTCCAGCTGACGATAAACCCGTCAATCCCGGCCTGTTTCGCCCACCGTACGTGCTGTTCCATGACGGCCCGGTCGTCGCTGGAGTAGCGGCCGAGCAGCGGGTAGTCGGTCTTGGCGCGGTTCCAGGAATTCCCCTCGAACCAGATGTAGTAATACGCCAGGATCGGGATCGGCTGGTCCGTCTGAGCCGCCCGGGCCGGCCGGGCGGAAACCGTTCCGATCAGCGCCGCCAGCACCAGGAAATAAATAAATCCCCTGGTCGTCCGGGGGATGATCTCGCTCAACCATCCCTCCCGGTCGAGGCTGCGGGGGAAAGCCGGCGCAGCGCCTGGTAAATTTTCCGGCGCCTTCCGAACAGCGGCAGACCGGCAAGGATGAAAACGGCCATCAAAATGCCGGCAAACAGGTCCAGGTAGCTGACGACCGGGAGTCGGACGGTCTGGTCGCGCGTGAGCACGATCGGAAAACCCGGCGCCAGCCCGCTCCGGGTGATCAGCCGCGCCTCGTATTCGCCGCGCGGCAAGCCGGGCAATGACAGCTCCCCGTCCTGGCTGAGGGGGAAAAGCTTTCGCTCACCATCCGGATACACCAGCTCGAGCGCACCGGCCACCGTCCTGCCGAACAGCAGGTCGCGCGAGAAGAACTGCACGTCGTAAAAGAGCAGTTCGACCTGGAACGAGAGACCGCGGGCGTAAATAAATCGCTGCTGGCCGCGATTGACCAGCTCGACCCCGGCCACGATCACGCTCTGCACGCTGTGGACGACGGCGACGCTGTCCAATCCGCTGAGCCGCACCAGGATGCGGTTCGCCCGGAGTTCCAGGGTATCCCCGGCAGTTAAGGTGTGGACGATTCCGTCGCTCCCGCGCAGCACCACCGATTCGACCACCGCTTCATCGACCGGGGCCCCTTTCAGATCGACAAACTCGAAGACGACCGGAAAGCTCAGCTCAAAACCAGCCTGCACCCACTGCGCTCCAGGGACGGTCACTAACATGCTCGACCCGGCTCCTTCCGGCCACCAACCGGTAAATACAGCGCCTAAACCGGCGAGCGCTTCCTGTTCCAGGGACAGCTGCAGATCATAGTCTCCGGTCCGGTCCACCGTGATCCGGGCGAGACCGTCCGGCCCCGTCCTGAAAGCCCGCCCGTCGAGGGTGAATTCAAGCCCGGCGATGACCGGGACCGTCTGGACGACGATCTCGGCCGGTTCGACATTAAACTGCATCCGGACGGACGTGGACCGGTAAAACTGGAAACCTTGATAAACCGCTTCGATCGTGTGCGGGCCTGCGGAAAGCACACCTGCCGGCCGGAAGCGGGCAGACCCGAGCGCGTCCGTCTCGACGGTACCGGCGTGCTGACCGTCCAAATAGATTTCGATCCGCTGTCCAGCCAGCGGGCTCCCGGACTGCGTCTCCAGGAGCAGTAGAAATTCGATTGGATCGCCGATCTGAAACGCCGGTGCGCGTTGAAACCGCAGAACGGTAAATTCCGGACGGACGGACTCCTGCCGCGCAAACCCGCTCAGGAGAAAGACCGCGGCGAGCAGCAGGAAGACGCGTCTCATGGCCGCCCCTCCAAACCCGAGCGTCCCTCGAGGGCGGTCACCAGGAACAGGCCGGCAGCGGTCAGCGCCGCAAAACCGTAGCCGAGGTGGACCATCCAGAGCTGTATCGGTTCTCGGACCGGTTCCGCTGGCCCCCGGTCAAACGGAACGATGACGGCCGGCCGCGGCGGCGCCCCGAAGTCGAAAGCGCTGTGCAGCCCGTTCGCATCGGCCGAGCGGTCGGACAGCGGAGGCAGACCCCAGTTGTCCGCGATAAACCGCAGGATCGAAGTGAAGTCGAGTTCGGTGCTGTCGATGTGCCCCTGCCGCGCGTAGGGGCTGACCAGCAGCGCCGGGACCCGGAAGCCATAGCCGAACGCATCCACCTGCGGCGGGGGGACGTGGTCGTACCAGCCGCCCCAATCGTCATAGGTCAGGATGAAGGCGGACGATTCCCATGCCTCGCTCGCCATGAGGGCTTGCAGCAGGTTGCGCGTGAAGCGCTGACCGGCCTCGAGGCTCGTCAGGGGATGCTCGGTGGCGCCGAGCGCGAGAACGTAGGACACGGCCGGCAGTTCGTCGTTTTCCAGGTCGACAAAATACTCGTCCAGGCTGACGATCCGGCCGGCCAGGTCCGGGTCGTCGATAAAACGGCCGAAGCTCAACAGCGGCACCCATTGGACCTGCGGATCCAGGAAGCTCGACTCTTCCATGCTGCGGTAGGTCAGGAACGGATCGTACCGGCTGACGTAGAACTTCCACGAAATCCCGGCGGCTTCGAGCTGGTCGAAGACGGTCGGGATCTCTCCGAACCCGCCTTGCGGGATACGGTTGGCGTCGTTCCCCGGAACCCCGGCGACCCAGTACATCCGGTTCCAGATGCTCCCGCCGGCGGCAGAGCTGAAGAACCGGTCGAACAGGACGTATTCGTCCGCCAGGTTCCAGTAGTACGGAATGTCCCGGTCGTCGTAGTAGCCCAGGGCCAGCCGGCCGTCCTGGCCGAGCCGGTCGAGGGCGTGAACAAAACCATCCATGTTCCCATCGTTGTACTGCAGCGCAAAGGTGCTTTCGCTGTGGTCAAGGTCGTCCACCGTCCCACCTCCGATATGGTACGGGTGCACGCATCCCGCGCCTTCCGGATCGAATGGATCGACCGGGACGCACAGCCCATCCGGAAACCCGTCCGCTCCCGGATAGGTGCCGAAGTAGTTGTCAAAGGTGTGGTTCTGCTGCATCAGGACGACCAGGTGCTCGATCGGCGTGCTCGTCGCGCCCGTTTGGCTCGCCGGGGCGCTCCGCACAGTCCCCGCGAAGAAAACGGCCGCTGCGGCCGCGCAGAAGATCGCTGCCCGTTTCACGGATACATCCTGTAGATGATGATGACCGGCTCCTCGATGACTGCGCCGGCTGCAGTCCGGACGGGGATCGTTTCGGTGTAAGCCACCCGCCCGTTGTATTTCTGAACGTATGCCAGCAGCCGGGTGGAGAAAAACTCGGAGCGGTTGGCGGAAAAGGCGTCCCAGACCAGGTACTGGATCTCCCCCATCCGGATCTGGAGGTCCGGGTTCGTGATCGGGATGTAGACCGGGTTGCGGTAAAGCGGGTTGGCGCTGACAGACAGCCCGTAGGCCCGGTGGTGGCCGTAGAACTGGAGGATGTTGGCCATCGAGGGGCCGATCGTCATCAAGGTCGAACCCTCCGGCAGGTTGGCACGGACCCACAGCCCGGCTTCCCGCCCACCGGGCACGCCGCCGGATCCGGCCAGGGATTGGGAGGCCGGCTGCGGAAATACGATGAAATAAGTCGAGGCGAGCAGCGAGAAAGCGACGACGGTAAAAGCGGCCGGCAGCAGACGGGAAGACCAACCCACTCCCGGCTGCGCACCACCGGGCGGAGCAAAAAGCCCGGCCAACGCCCGGCCGGCCAGGACGGCGACAGCCGGCGCCGCCGGGAGCAGGTATTGGTAACCTTTTGTTGGCCAGAGCTGGAAAAAGACGACCGGGACCGCGATCCAGGCCAAAAGCAGAGTCTCCCGCCAGGAGTGCGACCGGCGCAAAGTCCAGAGTCCTAAAAGCGCCAGGAAAACGACGAGCGGTCCCATTTCGAACGGGATCGTGCGCAGGTAGAAATCCCAGGTGTGGTTCGGGTAGCGGAAGAACTGCCAGACCAGGTACTGCTGTGCGGTCCCGGAAACGCCCGAACCCGCCCCGAGGACGGTCAGGGGGTACAGGCTCATCAACCCGATCGCGACCGCCGCCGCGATCAGAACATCCCGGATCCGGAGCCGTATATCGGGAGATAGGGCAAAAAAGGCGTAAAGCGAGCCGAACATCAAAAGGGCCGTCTCCTTGGTCAAAAAAGCCAGGCCGAGCGCCGCACCGGCCGCAACCAGGTCGGAGGGCTTTTGTTCGCGCCCGTACCGGACGAGCAGAAGCAACCCCAGGGTGGTAAACATCGTCATCGGTCCGTCCAGCAGCACCTGGCGGGTGACGACGGCGTGGTAGGGCATGAGCGCCAGCAGCAAGGCCGAGAGGGCCCCGACCGGCCTGCCGTACAGGTTTGCCCCGAGATGGTAGACCAGGTAAACCGTCGTAACCCCGGCCAGTGCGGCGAGCAGGCGCCCGGCCAGCTCGCTGACCCCCAGCTGGAAAACCAGCGAAAGAAGGTATTGGAACAGCAGGGGGTGCGCTCGGAACACGGGGAACAGGGGATCGAGGTTCGAGTCACCCGCGATCGCGGCCGCCTGCCCGGCATAAACCGCCTCATCGCTGTTAAACCCCAACGCGGTCAGCATGGTGAGACGGACGGCTGCAGCGATCGCCAATATCCCGGCAACGAGCAGAAACTCGATGACGCGGGCCGTGGGAAGTGCGGTCAGCACTTTTCCGGTTAAATCACGCATGCGCAGCGCGGCAGGCAGACCGGCGATGAAGCGACCAATCATCCGCTCGGTTTCACAAATGCAGCGCGCGGCACGGTCACGTAGCGGCTGCTGATTGGGTTCGGGACCCCGAAAAGCTCCCCCCGATAGACCGCCGGGAGGCGCCGCCACCAGTCAAAATCCTGGCTGAGCAGCTTAACGGCAGGGAGATTCTCAACCGCGCGCCTGATCAATTCCCGTTCATCTGCGCGCAGGTCTCGTCCCTCCCAAAGGCAAAGCGCTCCGGCGAGCTGCGGATAGGGCGGAAAACCATAGGCGTCCTCGATATTTCGGGCCAGGATCGGGTAGACCTGCTCCTTCGGAATGACCTCTTCCTCCGCCGGCCCTCGCTCGATGACCGCCACATACGCCAGTTTCGCCGAATCGACCCGCTTCACCGTGGGGATCAGCCGCTCGATCGGGAACTTCGGCGGCGGGACGAGCATCTGCAGATAGGCGTTCAAGGTAGCTGCCGGGAGACGGATATTGCCGAAAAGGATGCCGATCCGCCGGCCCAACCGGGAATGGATCCGGCTCTGGATCTGGAGGCGGACCCGTTCGGCGCGGCCCAGTTCGGCGGTCGGGGCGGCTCTCAACGTGTGCAGACTGATCGTCAGCGGCTTCGGATAGCCGAGCAGCCGGCCGTCGCGGCCCAGGATCACCATATCATCCGACAGAAAATCGAATGGATAGGCCGCCAGGCTCTTCAAGATCGTCGTCGTCTTACCGGTGTCGGTCGCGGCGGAGATCAGGAGACCGTGACCCTGGTAGGAAAGACAGGCTCCGTGCACGAGGGCGTAGCCTTTGCGCACCAGGATCCAGCGCAGGATCGGTTCGACGACGTTGGTGTAGAGGACGTGCGGGGAGTGTGCCAGCAGCGGCGAAGCGTGAACGCTGGTCAAATCGCCGATCCGAACCTGCAGCCAGAAACCGTGGTCTCCAAGCCCTTCGTCATAGTTTACAGAGTCCGGGTCGGGAGCCAGCGTTCGCTTCGGGCAGGTGTTTACGTTGAGGTCGATCTCAGAAAGCGGCGCGCCGGCGCGAAAGTGGGCCAGTTCCGGAAGGAGGACGCTGGATGCGATGCGGACGATCCCGTGGATATTGTAGAAATAGGTCTCCCGGTCTCGGGCCTTCGCCAATTTTCCCCAGATCCACCGGTCCGAAAACAAGGACCGGACCATGGCAATGAGACCGATCGAAAGGAGGTTTGCGACCAGCTGCAGAAAGCGAAATCCTTCTCTCAGGTCAGCCTTGCTCGCCCCCGAAAACCTGGGCTGGAACTCGAACGTCAGGTTCCCAACCCGCAGGTCGGGATGGCGGATCAGGATGTCGAGCATGATCTTGTACCCTTTCGGGGCCAATCGGTCAGGGTCGATCCGGTTTCGCTTGAACAAGAACATCCCGGACAGCGGATCCGTGATCTCCCCAAGCCGGCGGCGGAAGAGGAATTTCAGGCATCGGTTCAACCCGCGCGAGATTGCCGCCCTCCACGGGCTGAAACCGATCGGGGCCCGCCCGGAAAGATCCCGCCCTGCCGCGATCAGGTCCAATCCGCCGGACTGTGCGGCCTGCAGCAGTTTGGGGATCAGTTCGGGGGGATGTTGCAGATCACCATCCATCACGCAGACCCAGGGGGCCTGGGCGGCCCGGATCCCGGCCAGGACAGCCCCTCCCAGGCCGTCGCGCCTGGTTTCCGGCGTTCGGTGGATGATTCGTACATTCAATCCGCGCGCGTGTGCAGCTTCTCGGAGAACGGAGGGGGTCCGATCGTCGCTGTCGTCAACGAAAATGATCTCCGCTCGCATGCTCTCCAGGATCGGCGAAAACCGGTCCAGGAGCGGGCACACGCAATCCTCTTCATTGCGAGTGGGTATAACAATTGATAGATCCATTGCCATCTGTCGCCTGCCTTTTGCTTCAATCTCAGCGAACCAGCACAGAATGTAGGTGGTTGCGAAATTGGTGATGTGGAGCGGGGAAAAGCCCGCTCCACATCACCAATATTCACACTTCTTCAGGCCGGAGCGTAATAACGATAACAAAATTCGTATGATGCAGCGACATGGGATGATGATGGATTCTAGTCCGGCGTTTAAACGACGTTAATAGTACCATCAGGTTACGGGTAGCCCGGGGTTTGGTAAATGGGATCCGGTTCCCGCGGTCCAGGTCTGAGGTTTCCCGCCAAACGAGGGACTGTCTTCCCCGGTCTCGCCGGTCCGCGCCGGATATGATCTCCAGCATGGACGAAACATATGTCAAGGAGATGCTCACATTCCTGTACCGGGACGCCCGAGACCGGTTTGGCGATGCCATTCGAGCGCACTGGTTCTACGAGCCCGAAGGGTGTCCAGGCTGCGGTTTCGAAGTCGACTTCCTTGAAGAGGGAGATGGAAAGCGCCTCTTTTCATTGAACGCCTTCATCTACCGGGAACGCGGGGTCCTGATCGGTTATTTCCTGTGCGGCGCCTGCCTCCAGCAGGTCCGGAAAGCGCTCCGGCGCGGTCCTTTTCGAAAAAGCCCGATCCACACAGCGATTGAGGAGACCCTGGTGGCGGCCTACCGGGACCACATCCGTTCGATGGACGCGTAATTTGTCCCTAATCGGTAAAAACACCTGGGGAGCGATCCTCCTGAGAATCAAGGACGGATGAGATCCAGCGGGTTGACGTTCGATTCCAGCGTTTTATCGTACACATTCAGATGCGTGTGGTTCCCGCAGGGGCCGGTCTTCTGCCAGCAAGGGACCCCACGCATGTCGGTCGTGTACCCGAGGTTGCTCTCCTCTCCAACCGGCTCCCCGATCGCAACGACGTCCCCCGCTTCGACCGAATAGATCCCGTGCAGCATCGTGACGATGTAGCGCTCGTTCTCGATCACCAGGGTCGGGTTGCCGTAGCGGTCCGTGTAGTGGTCGCGGACCACGCCGTTGATCGGGGAGAGAATGGTTGCTCCTCTTCCGGCGGCCAGGTCGATCGCCATGTGGCCGTACGAGGCGCCGTGAACGCCCTGGGTCAGGACATAATCTTCGTACGGGGCTGCGAAAGCGTCCGGGTCGGGCGGCGGGGCCAGGGTGATCGTCGGACCGGTGATCGAGGCAGCCGGGACCGCCGCGGACCCATCGGCGACAGCCAGCCCGGCCGCGGCCGCCTCGATCACCGGCCCGACGATCGCCGGCTGAGACCCGCTGCGTGTCAGGACAAATAAAACGAATATGACCGCCGCAATCCCGACCGGCAGGGTGAAATCTGGCAGACGGTGCAGCGGGATCGCAGCCTCGCGGGAATAAACCAGTTCAAACTCCCCCGACCCGCGCCAGCGCGCCTCGAACTCGAACCCGCCATCCCCGTTTTCGAGCGGTTCGCTTTCAAATTCCTGTTCGTATTCGGGCCAATGATCGTAATCGTACACGGCGGTCCTCAATGATATAATAGAACGTCCGTTCTATTATATCATTGAATCACGCTCTTTTTAAAAAAACCGGGATACGGGCGACCGCTCCAGCTCCGCTGGAGCGGTCG
>DATKDL010000131.1:0-2028 GCA_035512695.1 Anaerolineales bacterium
GAAAATTTGGGGGGCGGGCCGGCTCCGCCGGCCCGACCCCCAAATTTGCAAACTTTATGACAATGCCACATTTTCTGATCACAAACGACGACGGGGTTGACGCCCCCGGGCTGCTGGCGCTGGCGCAGGAGATGCGGGTGCTGGGCGAGGTGACCGTCATCGCCCCCGACCGGAACTGGTCCGCCAGCGGGCACGTCAAGACCCTCCACCGCCCGATCCGGACGAAGACGGCCGTCCTGGCCGACGGCACCAGGGCCATGGCGATCGACGGCGCCCCTGCGGACTGCGTGGCGCTGGCGGTGCTCGGCGTCGTCGAGACGCCGGTCGACCTGGTCGTCTCCGGTATCAACCCCTCGCCAAACCTGGGCTACGATATGCTCTACTCGGGCACCGTCTCCGCTGCGGCTGAGGCCGTCATCTGCGGGATCCCCGGGATCGCCGTCTCGACCGGCCCCCCACCCGACCCGCGCGCCGAGCGCGACTACACCACCGCTGCCGTGACCGCCCGGCAAATCGCCGAAAAAGCGATCGCCAACGGTCTGCTGCGGAACCTGCTGCTCAACGTCAACGTGCCGCATCTTCCACTGGACAAACTCAAGGGCTGGCGGATCACCCGCCAGGGGATCCGGCGTTACGAGGACGAGCTGCTCGTCAACCGAGACCCGCAAGGCAATCCGTACTACTGGATCGGGGGCAAGTTCCCGTCCGGCGAACCGGCGGGAGGAACGGACATCGGTGCGCTGCACGATGGTTACGTCTCGATCATGCCGCTGCACCTGGATTTGACGGATTATGAGCGCTTGGAGGCTTTTAAGCTGGATGGGTGGGAAGGTCGTTGTCCGGTTAACAGCCAGGGGTAAGATTAACCCATGCGAAGAACCCTATCCCTCACCGCCATCCTGGCCGCTTCCGCCCTGGCCGGCCTGTTCCTTTTCCAACCCGCCGCCTCGGCACGCGCTTTGAACATCAGCCTGGAGAATCACGCGACCGGCTTCCTCGGCGCCGTCGGGCTCGCCCATCACGATACCAACCGGCTCTACGTGACCGAAAGAGCCGGGCGGATAAAGATCATCCAGCCGCTCGGCACCGTGATCGCGACCCCGTTCCTCGACATCGACGACCGCGTACTCTCTACGGGAAGTGAGCAAGGCTTGTTGGGGCTGGCCTTTCATCCCGAGTATGCGAACAACGGGTACTTCTACGTCTACTACACGCGCAACGGCACCTCCAGCCAGGATGGGGACCTGGTCATCTCCCGTTTCAGCGTCACGGCGGATCCCGACGTCGCCGACCCGGACAGCGAGCTGATCCTGCTCATCATCGAGCATTCCCAGTTTTCCAACCACAACGGCGGCAACCTCGAGTTCGGCTCCGACGGCTACCTGTACATCGCCACCGGCGACGGCGGCAGCGGGGGCGATCCGGACGACAACGGCCAGCGTCTCACGACCCTGCTCGGGAAAATGCTGCGGATCGACGTGGATCTGGGCAGCGGCGGCGCCCTCCCCCCGGACAACTGCTCGATCGATGGGGCCAACTATGAGATCCCAAACAGCAACCCCTTTGTCGACGGCACCGGCGGGGACTGCGACGAGATCTGGGCCTGGGGGCTCCGCAACCCCTGGCGCTTCGCCTTCGACCCGCTCAACGGGGACCTGTTCATTGGCGACGTCGGGCAGAGCAACTGGGAGGAGATCGACTACCAACCCGCCTCCAGCCCGGGCGGGGAGAATTACGGTTGGCGGTGTTATGAGGGCAACGAACCGTTCAACACGACGGGTTGCGGCCCGATCGGCGACTACACTTTCCCGATCCACGTTTACCCGCATTCCGGGACCTCGCACTGTTCCGTCACGGGCGGTGAAATCTACCGCGGCGCCCTTTACCCCGAACTCTACGGGCACTACCTTTACGCAGACTACTGCTCCGGTAATTTCTGGAGCCTGTTCAAGACCGGCAGCAGCTGGACGAACACCTCGCTGGGAGACCTGGGCGGTAGTTTCACCGCCTTCGGGACGCGCGCGGACG
>DATKDL010000132.1:0-34624 GCA_035512695.1 Anaerolineales bacterium
TCTAGTATACATAAATTCAATTACCGGGCAAATAAAAAAAGGCCCGGTCTGGAGATATACTCCAGGCCGGGCCGCATCCTTCTCGCGAACTCGTTCCCACGCGGAGCGTTGGAACGAAGTTGGGACGCTCTGCGTCCCGTGACAGCGATTTGCGTGCATCCCGCGGAGCGGGAAAATTGGTGACGACGCGGAGCGTCGTCACCAGAGTGGGCTAGGGCGCCCCGGTCCAGCTGAAGACGCGCGGCGTGCTGGCTGCGCCCGCGGGTTCGTAGAGCGGCAGTCCGCTATCATCCACTCCGACCTGGCGGACGGTCTGGACCGTCCAGCGGATCACGTGAGCCGTCGTCTCCGTCGGTCGGAAAGCGCTCGGGATGATGTACTTCGTATCCACAACGTAATCCACGATCCGGGCCTCGCCATCGGTGACGTCGATGATGGTGACCTGGTAGAACTCGTTGTTCAGCAAGGTCCCGACGGAGGCCCACTGCAGGGTCACGTTGTCGTGTTCAGCCGTGAAGGGGGCGCCGTCGACCGGGAGCAGCGGGTTCGGCGCGGGATAGGGCGGCGGCGGGGTGGGGGTCGCCGTCGCACCGCCAGGGTCCTGGCCGCGCTCGCACAGCGGGATGATCAGGGTCTGGCCCAGGTTGACCTGGTCGAGCACCAGCCCGTTCCAGCGCTTGATCGACTCGATCGAGACGTCGTAGTTAGCGGAGATCGTGCTCAGCGTGTCGTTTTCCTGCACTTGATACGTGACCTGCGAGCAATCCGAAACGTATTGATCTGTCGCGTTGAGCGTCGCAGATGGCTGCGGGGTGACGGTTGGCGTCGGAAAAGGGATCAGCAACTGTTGGCCGACGAAGAGGGAACAGGCCGCATCCAGGTTGTTGAGCAGGATGATGCTTTGGATCGAGATCGTGAAGGTGTTGGCGATCGTGGAGCATTGATCGCCGTCCTGGACGAGGTACGTGAACGGGGTCGGTGAAGGCTCCGGGGGCGATGTTTCGGTTGGCGGGGCGAGCGTTGGGGTGAGGGTGGGGGTGACCGTATTCGTCGGGGTCGCTGTCTCGGTGGGCGGGACGACGATCTCCGGTTCCTGTTGGATGAGGGCGAAAACGGTCCAACCGCCGATCAGCAGAAACAGGGCCAGCAGACCGAGGGCGATCGGAAGGCTGAGCGTGACTTGCGGCATTCGCCCGCCTTCGACTCCGCGCTGGCGGGTTTTCTGCAAATTCGCGCCGCAGACCACGCATTTCGCCGCCCCTTCGGTCACACGCGAACCGCAGGTCGGGCATTTTTCGGTTGATTCAGGTGCATCAGACATGGTTTTAGGGCGAAATTGGAGGTGCGCCGGCGAAGCCGGCGCACCTCCAATTTCGCCAATCATCTATAATTTGGTGGAGGCTCAAATTCGCCAGGTTAACGCGGGCGATTATACCACCCAGCCGCCAATTCGCCCATTCGACTATTCGCATGCCCACCTCCCTCTACCTCCATATCCCCTTCTGCCGCCACCGCTGTGCGTACTGCGATTTTAATACATACGCGGGGCTCGAGGGGATGGTCGGGCCTTACATGGATGCGTTGGAGCGGGAGGTCCGGTCGTTTGAGGGGAAAACCGAGGACTCGGTCGGGACCGTCTTCTTCGGCGGTGGGACGCCGTCGCTGGTTCCGGTTGAACGGCTATCCGGGGTCCTGGCGGCGGTGCGTGAGTCGTTCACGCTGGCACCGGACACCGAGATCACGCTCGAGGCCAATCCCGGGACGGTTTCGGCGGAATATTTGAGCCGGCTGCGGGCGGTGGGGGTCAACCGGCTGTCGATGGGGATGCAGTCGGCCTCTCCGGACGATCTGCGGGTGTTGGAAAGGGAACACGATTATTTCGATGTGGTCCATGCGGTCTGGTGGGCCCGCCGGGCCGGGTTCGACAACGTCAACCTGGACCTGATCTTCGGGCTTCCGTACCAATCCCTGGACAGCTGGGCGCGCACCCTGGACCTGGCGGCCGGTCTCAGCCCCGACCACCTCTCCGTCTACAACCTGATCCTGGAGCACGGCACCCCGATGAAGGCCTGGGTCGGACGAGGGCTGCTCCCCGCCCCGGACGACGACGTCGCAGCGGACATGTACGAGCACGCGATGGACCGCCTGGCCGGGTTGGACTACGAGCAGTACGAGATATCGAACTGGGCGCGCCGTGACGGCGCGGGCACGCTGCTCTCCTGCCGCCACAACCTGCAGTATTGGCGCAATCGCCCTTACCTGGGCCTGGGCGCCGGCGCGCACGGGTTCGCCGCCGGCGTTCGGACCGTAAACGTGCGGGCGCCGCAGGCCTACATCGAGCGCATGTCGACGACGACGAACAGCGGGAGGCAATTCCCGCGCACGCCCGCCACGGTCAACGCGACGCTGGTTGGACGGGAAGAAGAAATGGGCGATACGATGATGATGGGGCTGCGGCTTATTCGAGAGGGGGTTTCCGACGGTGCATTCAAGCAGCGGTTCGGAGCCGGTATCGGCGAGGCGTTTCCGGAGCAAACCGCCGCGCTCGTCCGCCAGGGTCTGCTGGAATCGTCTGGAGGGGCTTTCCGGCTGACGGCGCGAGGGGTTTTGCTGGGGAACCGCGTCTTTATGGAATATCTCCCTTAGAGACGCCACATCGTTGAGTCGCTGAGCATTCGGAAAAAATGGGGTGCAGGTGGGGGTGAAGCCCCACCTGCACCCCATTTTTTCCGGAATTGCAGCTGTCATTTGCGCGGTACCGGTTCGATTACAATTTCGACATCATGTGGTTCCAACAAATCATTCGTGAGGAAACCGGCTGTGCGACTTATCTCATCGGTGCGGAAAACGGGGAGTGCCTGGTCTTCGACCCTCTCTGGGATATCCGCCCTTACCTGGCGACTGCCGAAAAGAGAGGCGCTCGCATCCGGTTCGTGATCGATTCGCACACCCACGCCGATCACGTCTCCGGGGCACGGCGCCTGGCGGGAGGCCGGTTTTCCGGTTGAATGAGCGGTCCGGCGGCGCTGCCTGATTTTCTGAACGACCTCGGGAAACGCGTCCGCGGGGATCTTCGAACGGATGCGTATAGCCAAATATTCTATTCGACCGATGCCAGCATTTACAGCGTCAAACCACACGGCGTCCTGATCCCGCGCGACCCGGACGACGTCCAGGCGGCGGTCGAAGCCGGTGCAAGGTACGGGATCCCGATCCTGGCGCGCGGAGCGGGCAGCTCCCTGGCGGGGCAGGCCGTCAATACCGCCCTGGTGGTCGACGTCAGCCGGCACCTGGATGGGGTGCTCGAATTCAACCCGGAGGAGCGCTGGGTTCGGGTCGGTCCCGGGATCGTTCTCGACGAACTCAACGCGTTCCTGGCGCAGGCCGGCCTGCAGTTCGGTCCCGACCCGGCCAGCAGCAACCGGGCCACGCTCGGCGGGATCGTCAGCAACAATTCGACCGGTTCGCACTCGATCCTGTACGGGATGACGGCCGACCACGTACTCGAGACCCGGGTGATTCTCAGCGACGGGTCGCGAGCCCATTTCAAAGCGCTCTCCGAACCCGAACTCGCGCAGCGGTTGGCTGCCCCCGACCTGGAAGGCCGGATCTACCGCGAGCTGCAAACCCTGACCGCCGCCGGAGCCGGGACCATCCGGGCCGGGACCCCGCGCCATTGGCGCCGCTGCGGCGGCTACAACCTGGACCGGCTGATCCCGGCGCTGCCGGGGGAAAACGGCGGGACCGTCCCATCCTTCTGGCTCAGCGCTCCCGGTGGGTTTAACCTGGCGGGGCTGGTTTGCGGTGCGGAAGGCACCCTGGCGGTGATCGAGGAGATCAAACTCAACCTGGTCCCCGTGCACCGGAAAACGGCGCTGGGGATCCTCCATTTCGCCGGCCTCTACGAAGCCCTGGCGTCCGTCCCCGGCATCCTGGAAACCGGACCGTCGGCGGTCGAACTGCTGGATCATCTCGGGCTGTCCCGCTCGCGCGAGGTGCCCGAATATGCCCGCCTGATCGAAACCTTCGTCCAGGGTGATCCGCACTGCATCCTGATCACCGAGTACGCCGGCGACACCGAAGTCGAGCTGCATGACGGGCTGGCGAGGCTGGCCCGGCTGAAGCTTGGCGAAGGGACGGTCGAATTGCGGACGCCCGAATCCCAGGCCAGGGTCTGGCAGCTGCGAAAGGTCGCGCTGGGTTTCATGATGAGCGTGAGAGGCGATTTCAAGCCGATCCCGTTTATCGAGGATGCGGCCGTCCCGGTCGAGCACCTGGCGGATTACATCACGCAGATCGAGGAATTCTGTGGGGGTCTCGGCACCCGGATCGGCTACTACGCCCACGCCAGCGCCGGCTGTCTGCACGTCCGACCGCTGGTCAATACAAAGTCCGCCGAGGAGATCGCCAAGATGCCGGAGATCCTGTCTTTCTCGGCAGCGCTGCTGGGGGAGTACGGCGGCGCCCTGTCGAGCGAGCATGGGGACGGCCGTGCGCGCAGCTGGATCAACGAGCGTTTCTTCGGCCGGGAGCTTTACGGGCTGTACCGACAGACCAAGGCCGTCTTTGACCCGGCGAACCTCTTCAATCCGGGCAACATCGTCGACTCGCCGGCGATGACCGAAAACCTGCGTTACGGCCCGGAATACCGCACCGTGCCCCTGCGCGAACACCTGGATTTTTCCGCCGACCTGGGTTTCGCCGGGGCGGTCGAGATGTGCAACGGAGCCGGGATTTGCCGGAAAATGACGCGCGGGACCATGTGCCCGAGCTTTATGGTGACCCGCGAGGAGGAGCACAGCACCCGCGGCCGGGCGAACGCGCTGCGGGCGGCGCTTTCCGGCGCCCTCCCGGTCGAAGCGCTCACTTCGCAGCGGATGTATGAAGTGATGGACCTGTGTATCGAGTGTAAGGCCTGCAAGTCGGAGTGCCCATCCGGGGTTGATATGGCCAGGATCAAGTTCGAGTTCCTGGCGCACTATCACGAAAAAAAACCGCCGTCGCTGCGCAGCCGACTGTTTGCGGGCGTACCATCGGCGAGCCGGATGGCGTCCGGACCGCTTGCGCCGGTCGCCAATGCGATGCTCGGGTTCGGTCCGTTCAAGCGGGTGCTGGAGCGTTTGACCGGGATCACCAGCCGGCGGGATCTGCCGAAATTTGCCCGGCGACCGTTCAGCCGGCGTTCGCGCGGCGCAGATCGGCCCGATGCACGGCGGGTCGTCCTGTTCGCCGACACGGTCAACAATTACAACCATCCGGAAACGCTGGCGGCCGCGCACGGTCTTCTCGAAGCCGCCGGTTTCGATGTGTGGGTCCAGGCCGGCGGCTGCTGCGGGCGGCCGTACATTTCGAAGGGGCTGTATGAGAAGGCCGTACAGGCGGCGCGTTCGACGGTGGGCGATCTCCTCCCGCACATCGCAGCGGGGATCCCGGTGGTCGTGCTTGAACCCAGCTGCCTCTCGGCGATCAAAGACGACTACCTGTTTCTGTTGGGGGGAGAAGGACCGGTTCGCACGGTGGCGGACGGCATCCGGATGTTTGACGAATTCCTGGTCGAGTTGGTGGACCGCGGCGAGCTGGGCATCGAATTCGAACAGGACGATCGAGAGGTCCTCCTTCACGGGCACTGCCATCAGAAAGCCCTGTTCGGGACCGCCGCCACCCGGCGGATGCTGGCGCTGACCGGGGCGCGTGTGGCCGAGGTCGATTCCGGCTGCTGCGGGATGGCCGGGTCGTTCGGCTATGAAGCCGAGCATTACGAGATCTCGCAGAAGATGGGGGAGCGCCGGCTGTTCCCGGCTGTCCGAGCGCACACCGGCGATACGGCCGCACCCGGTGTCAGCTGCCGCGCCCAGATCGAACATGGGACGGGGGTAAGCGCCTTCCACCCGGTTGAGATTTTGTATCAGAGACTGAGGAAATAGACGAATGGGCGAAAAAGCGAATGGGCGAAGGAGCGAATGGGCGAAAGAGCGAATGGGCGAATAAACGAATGGGCGGATGGGCGAAATTCGCCCATTCGCTTTTTCCCTACACCGGCGCTTCGCGAGCGAACAGGTAGCCGATCCCCGGCTCGGTCAGGATGTAAACCGGGTTTCCCTGGTCGGGCTCGATTTTGGTGCGCAGACGCTGCACCAGGCCACGCACCAATTCCCGGTTTCCGTCGCCGGTATAACCCCAGACATATTCGACCAGGTTTTCCGCAGGGACGATTTGCCCCGGGTGCGTGATGAGGGTGTACAGCAGCCGGAACTCCAGCGAGGTCAGCCGGACCGGCTCCTTCGAGCCGATCGTCACGGTCCGCATGGCGGGATCGAGGGTCACACCGGATTGGGTCAGCGAGGGCAGGACGTGAAAAGGTAGACCGCCCGCCCGCCTCAGCAAGCCGCGCAGCAGGGCGGCCAGAACGCGGACTCCGAACGGGCGCGTGACGACCAGGTCCGCACCCGCGTCGAGCAGTTCCACGTGCGCATCCTCCGTGAGCGGGTCGACGATCATGACGATCGGGATCACCGTGTGCACCCGGAGCTGCCGGATCACCTGCAGGTAGCGGGACGACTCGCCGGTGATCGACAGCAAAGTCAGATCGACCGGGCGCTGCAGCACGGTCTCGACAACGGTTTCAATATCCTTGACCGCCCGGAAACCGGAGCCCGCCTCCTGGACGATGGCTCCGAGAATCGTCGTTTCACCGGGATGGGAGGAACAGATCAGCGATTCCATCGGCTCATGACCATTCCCCCGGATTATAACCACGCTGCCGTGATTCGGCGGAGGAAGGAATCGCATTTTTACAAAACCTGATCGAAAATTGGGACCGTGATGATGCTTCCTGCGCAGGTTTCACCTGCGCAGGAAGCATCATCACCATTCCCCTGGTTTCTCTGATTAAGCAAACTGAGGAGCAGGCGATCCCTGCTCCTCAGTTTTTTGCTCGGTGTTGCGGTTACTTTTTTGTGGGTTTCTTCTGCGCGGGCTTCTTGGCGGCCGGTTTGGCGGGCGCCGGTTTCTTCGCAGCAGGTTTCTTCTTATCGGGGGCCATGGTCAGTCTCCTGATTGGGTGTCCTACTCGGATGGATATGGCATTGCCATATGGAACAAATTCTATCGCCGCATCGTCTAAACGACATACTGAATATGTGTGATTGTTGTCTTAAACGCCGGGCCACGTAGCATTTTTTCAACAATCTTAACGCATACGGTGGGGCAAGGATAGAATCGTTTTGCGGGCCAGGGTCCGAAATTTTTATGTCTGGTGGAGGCTCGGACGCCTCCACGGGAGAAAGAAGAGATGAACGCATCAAACCGTTGGATCATTGTTGTCGCGATCGTTGGGTTTTTCATGATTGCTGCGCTGGTCCCGATTGCATACCTGATTGGCCGGGCTGTGGCAATGCCGGAGCCCACGCCGCTCGTCGTGTTCCCTACGACCACGTTCGTCGTATTCCCGACGACCACGCTCGTCGGGGTCCTTTCGCCCACCGCGATCCAGGTCACCGAGATCCCGGCGACCGTAAGCCAGCCGCCTACGACAGTGGATCTTCCGACGGCGACCCCACCTCCGACCCATACCCTGCTGCCGACGGCAACGCCGCTCCCGACAAACACTCCGCTGCCGACCTTCACCTTCACGCCGGTGCCTCCGACGAAGACCCCCACACCGTCGATCCCCTGCAACGCCGCGTCCTTCGTCGCCGATGTGACGATCCCGGACGGATCGGTCTTTGCACCGGACGCAGACTTCGAGAAGGTTTGGCGGCTCAAGAACGTCGGATCGTGCACCTGGTCGACCAGCTATACCTTCAATTACGTGAGTGGGACGGACATGGCCAATAAGAAAAACGAGACGGTCAATCTCCCACATGCCGTCAAGCCAGGTGAGACTGTCGACATTAAGGCCAAGCTTTTCGCCCCGATCAAGCCCGGATCCTACACGAGCAACTGGCTGCTGAAGAACGCCTCGGGTTCGGCCTTTGGAGCCGGCGCCCAGGCGAACCTTCCGTTCGACGTGAAGATCACCGTCCTGAACGTGGATCCCAACGTGGCGTTTGATCTCAGCACCCAGGTTTGCGCCGCCGAGTGGAAAAACAGCAACGCCAAGAATCTGGCCTGCCCAGGCGCGGCTTCGGGCACCGATGGTTTTGTCGTCGTGCTGCCCAACCCATCAATGGAACATCGTAACGAAAACGAACCGGCTCTCTGGATAAACCCGGATCATCGCAGCGATGGCGTCGTCACGGGGATCTACCCGATCTACAATGTCAAGGTCGGCGACCACTTCCGGACGACGATCGGCTGCCTGGCGAACAGCAGCGGCTGCAACGTCACTTTTGAGCTGGGCTATAAGAAAAACAACGGCAACGTCTTCTCGCTCGGGACATGGACCGAAAGCTTCGACGGCAGCGTCACGGACCTCGACATCGACCTCTCGGAAATCGCCGGGCAAAATATCTACCTGATGCTGACGGTCCGGATAAACAATCAGAAATTCGACAAGGCCAACGCATTCTGGTTTGCGCCGAGGGTCGTAAACGTACCATAAGGAAGTAAAATACCCACCACTGAGCACGAAGAGAGCACGGAGTTTTCATCCAGATATAAAAAACTCCGTGCTCTCTTCACGCTCAGTTCTGGACCCGCTCCTGGAAGCTGAAAAATGACCGACCCTGAACCTCCCCCCGTTATCCATCGTCCAGCCGAATATCGCTCGCCGTCCATTCTGCGCTCGTGGCTCATCGGCCGGCCGCTGTCGAATGCCGATGAATCCGACCAGGCTATTCGCAAACGGGTCGCGTTGGCCGTGTTTGCCTCAGACGCGCTATCTTCCACCGCTTACGCCACGCAGGAGATCCTCCTGGTCCTGGCCGCGGCGGGTACGGTCGCATTCGGAGTCGCATTTCCGATCGCCATTGCCATCGTCGGCTTGCTGGCGATCGTGACTTTTTCGTACCAGCAGACGATCCACGCCTATCCTGAGGGCGGCGGGGCATACATCGTCGCCAGGGACAACCTCGGCACGCTTCCGGCGCAGGTTGCAGGCGCGGCCCTCCTGACCGATTACATCCTGACGGTGGCGGTCTCCGTCTCGGCCGGTGTCGCCCAGCTGGTCTCCGCGTACCCGGCGCTGCGGCCGGAAAGGGTTTGGATCGCAGTCGGGTTCGTCCTGCTGATCATGATCATCAACCTGCGAGGCGTGCGCGAATCGGGGGCGGTCTTTGCAATCCCGACGTATTACTTCCTCGCGACGATCGGCGCAACCGTCGTCTATGGCCTTGTGCGCGCCGCCACCGGTACCCTCGGTCCGGTCACGGGCCCGCCGCCTCTGGAAGTACACGAGCTCCAGGCATTGACCGCTTTCCTTGTGCTGCGCGCGTTCTCGAGCGGCACGACGGCTCTGACCGGCGTGGAGGCGATTTCGAACGGGATCACGGCCTTCCGCGAGCCGCGCAGCAAGAATGCCGCGATCACCCTGGTCTGGATGTCGGTCATTCTCGGGACGCTGTTCCTCGCAATCACCTATCTGGCATTAATCGTAAAGGCGGTCCCCTCCGAATCGGAGACGGTGATCTCGCAGCTGGTTCGCACCATCTTCGGTGGACGTTCGGCGGTCTACCTGGCCGTCATCGGTGCCACGACCCTGATCCTGGTCATGGCCGCCAATACGGCCTTCGCCGGGTTCCCGCGCCTTGGCGCGCTGATGGCGGTCGACCGGTTTTTGCCGCGGCAGTTCTCTCACCGCGGCAGCCGGCTGGTCTATAGCTGGGGGATCGTGATCCTGGCAGTGGTCGCCGGTCTCCTGATCGTCTTGTTCCGGGCCAGTGTATCCGGGTTGATCCCCCTCTACGCCATCGGGGTATTTCTCTCGTTCACCCTCTCACAGTCCGGAATGGCGCGCAGATGGGTCCGGATCGGACGCCTCTCACCGGATGCGGAAGGCAAACCGGCCGGATCGACCCTGCGCTACGATCCGGGCTGGCGTTGGAAAAGCCTGGTGAACGCCTTTGGGGCGGTCTGCACGTTCGTGGTGATGATGATCTTTTCGATCACCAAGTTCACGCAAGGTGCCTGGCTGGTCCTGATCATCATCCCGGCCGTGGTGCTGGGGCTTCACGCCATACACAAGCACTACACACTGCTGGCCGAAAGGCTGTCTCTCGAGGATTACGGTCCGCCGCCGGTGCTGAAGCACGCGCGTGTCCTGATGCCGATCGCCGGCGTGCACCGCGGGACCCTGGCGGCGCTCCGGTATGCCCAGGCGATCGGCACGGAAGTGACCGCGCTGCACGTCTCCGTGGATGAGGCGGACACGGAAAAGGTCTGGGCTAAATGGCGGCGTTGGGGGGAAGGGGTGCCGTTGGTGATCATCGATTCCCCTTACCGGGCATTGATGCAGCCGCTGGTTTCTTACATTGCGGAGGCTGCCCACTCCTGCGAGCCGGGGGAAGTGATCACCGTCGTGGTGCCTGAATTCGTCCCGGCGCAAACCTGGGAGAACCTGCTCCACATGCAGACGGCTGCCTGGCTGAGATGGGCGCTGCTCCATCTCGAGAACGTCGTCGTCGTCGACGTGCCGTACGTCGTCGAGTGATCGCAGGTTCAATGCTGTTTCAACGAAAACCCATCGAGATTCCCGAAGCCCACCGCCTCAACTTCCTGCATCTGTACCTGGATATCGGCTGGTTTGGGTTGCTCAACGGCAGTGCGATGGCCTTTATCTCGATCTATCTCGTCCGGATCGGAGCCACCGCGTTCGAGATCGGTCTGCTGAGCGCTGCGCCGGCGCTGACGGCGATCGGGCTGGCGCTGCCGGCCGGCCGCTGGCTGAGCGGACGGGCGGTCGACCGGGCCGTATTTCGAACTTCGGTCTACCACCGGTTCTTTTACCTGGTCTGGGTGCCCCTTCCGGTGCTGTTCTTCGAGGACTCGCAGGTCGTCGTCGTCGTCATCATCGCAGTGACATTTTTGATGAGCATCCCGGGCACCTTTCTGGCCGTCGGGTTCAACGCCGTGTTCGCCGATGCCGTCCCGCCGGAATGGCGCGGCCATGTCGCCGGGATCCGGAACGCCGTCCTGGCGGTGGTGACGATCGTCACCTCGCTGCTGTGCGGCTACATCCTGGACAACACGCCGTTTCCGCAAAACTACCAGCTCGTCTTCGCCCTCGGGTTCCTGGGTGCGCTGATGAGCAGCTACCATCTATACCGCATTCGCCTCACCCGTGTCGAGCGGGCCAATACCGGCCGGACGTTGGGGGACCTCGCCCAGCCGGGGGTCCTCCGGACGGTCGGAGATGCCGTCCGGACGGGAGTGGCCTGGCGCTATTTCACCCGTATCCGGTCGTTCCGGCTGCCGGGTCTCAAGATCCTGCGAGGGGCATACGGCGGAGTGCTGCTCTCGCTGTTCCTTTTCCATTTGACCCAGCACCTTGCGATCCCCCTGTTCCCGATCTACTGGGTCGAGCAGCTTTCATTGACCGATCAGGCGATCAGCCTGGGCAACGCCCTGTTCTATGGCTCCGTCTTTCTGGGGTCGACTCAGATCCGGTGGCTGACGGACCGTCTCGGGTCCCGGGGGATCACCGCGGCCGGGGCCTTGCTGATGAGCGCATACCCCGGTCTGACCGCGATCACAAACGACGTGCCGCTTTACCTGGTCACTTCGGTCGTCGGCGGCGCGGCCTGGTCGCTTGCCGGCGGGGCCCTCAGCAATTACCTGCTCGAACAGATCCCGGAGGATGACCGGCCGGTCCACCTCGCCTGGTATATGCTGGTGGCAAACCTGGCGGTGCTGGGTGGTTCGCTGCTGGGTCCACTACTGGCGCGGTCGATCGGACTCGTTCCGGCGCTGGTGTTCATCGCAGTGGGGCGGGTGTTAAGTGCGTTCGGGATCTGGCGGATCGGGAGACCGCACTAGTTGCATCATCCCCTTCGATTGAATTTCCGCTCGCGGGTTCTTCCGATCACCGGCTTTTCCGGCGCCTTCGCCGGCGGCACGAGCGGCAATTTCTCCTGCGTTTCCAGCCCGGACCGGATCAAGCGCTCCAGTTCCTCGACTGCCTTCGGATCGGTCTCGAGCGGTTCGTAAGCCGCCAGCCGCCGTTCGACCTCGTCCCTGGCCCGCCGCGGTAGGTCCCAGGCGCCGGCCTTGGACCAGGTATCCCGGTTCAGGCGGTCGAAGATCATCCCCGGGAGATACATCTCATCCTGCCAGCGCTCGAGCGTGTGTGGCGCGGTGAGGAGGTGGCCTTCGGCGATCAGCTGCCGGGCCAGGTCCGCTGCCGCGCGATCTCCGCCGCGGTCGAACGGCCGGACGAAGTGCAGCGCCTGCCCGCAGACTTCGTTGTCGAAAACGAGCTTCTCAAGGCTGAAGACCAGCAGATAATCGAGCATCCCCGGCCCGGACACCGAGTTGACCCCCGCCAGGGCGGCCAGGAGGGCGCTCCCAAAGGTCTCTGCCCCGGCCTGGGCGTCGAGGGACTTGGCCTCGGAGAAGGCCATATAGGTCTGCGTCGGTAACCCCAGCGAGCGGGCGACCTCGACGTAGGCCAGGTCGAGCCGCAGGCTCTCGACCGCCGTCATCGGAGAGGTGGCATTGCGCATGTGAAAGGCCGCCGGCGCGCCGCCGAAAAGGACCGGCGCTCCCGGCCGGACGACCTGGGCCATCGTCAACCCGGCCAGGACGTCGGCGGTGTGGAAGACGGTCGCCTCGACCAGCGTGACGGGGGCGATCAGCCCCATGATCGTGACCGGGACGATCTCGATCGGGATCCCGGCGTCGACGCAGTCGATCAGGTTCTGGCAGGAGTCCTCGCTGTACCGGAAGTTGCCGGTGGCCGTGATGGTGAAGATCGACATCGGCCGCGCGATGAGGTCCTCCCGCCCGCTGCGGAACAGCGCCATCATCTCGACCATGCGCGGCACGCCGTGCTCGGTGAAGGCCCCAGAGACGACCGGTTTTTTGGAATGGGTGAGGACGAGGAACAACCGCCAGGCGTCGGCGACGCTTTGCTCGATGTCGTCGTTGGTCGAGAAGGCGGTGGCGAGATAGGCGATATACTCGAGCCCGTCGCAGAGGCGGACGTATTCGACGAAATCGGCGGTGTCCGCCAGGCGGGTTTCCCCGGTGCGGTGGTCGAGGACGCTCAGCCCGCTGGAGCCGGGGACGAAGTGGACCCGGTCGCCGCCCAGGTCGGCGTGCGGCTCCCCGTCGCGGTCGTAGAGGGTGAAAGCGGCCGGAGCGGTTGCGATCGCCCGGTCGACGATCTCCGGAGGGAATAGGATCCGCCCGTCCGGACTTTGCGGCAGACCGTGCGCCAGCAGCCGCTCCCGCATTGCAGGGCCGCGGATCTCGAAACCGATCTCAGAGAGCAGGCGTTTGGCGTCGGTGAGGATGGCGCGGATCAGGGCTTCGTCGAGGAGCTGGATTCTCGGTCGCATGGGGACGGGAGGAAGTGGATGCTTTCTCATTATACTGCCCTTCGTATGCGATCGTAAAATGATATGCAGCTGCCGATTGCCACGCTCGATCGTGACCCGGCTGAGCGAGCGGCGCAGGTGGTTCCGGTGGTCACGCTTTGATGGCGGGAACTTACGTTATAATCATGACAACAGGGGAAGCCACAGCGTATATAAAAATCGATTGTGTGTCAAAAGGAGGTGCCGTTTTCAAATCTGAATCTGCTTTCTCAATCGCCAAATCAATTTCCTAATCAGGAGGAGAACATGTCACATAAGCGCCTATTAAACCTTTTATTGCTGGTCGTGCTCGCGCTCGTCGCGGCTGCGTGCCAGACCACCGAGGAGCCGGAAGCTTCCTCGGCCGACATCCTGGCCCGGGTGCTTGATCGCGGTCGCGTCGTATGCGGCGGCCGCACCGATCTGGTCGGGTTTGGATATCTCGATGAAAACGGCCGGAATATCGGCTTCGACATCGATCTCTGCCGGGCCGTCGCTGCCGCGCTTTTCAATGACCCCGAAGCCGTTGAGATCGTCCCAATCACTGCCGCCGATCGCGGCCCATCCATCCAGAACGCCGAGGTGGACCTGCTGACCCGCAACGTCACCTGGACGTCCAGCCGCGATGCCCAGTGGGGCAACTTCACCATCATCACGTTTTACGACGGCCAGGGCTTCATGGTACCCGCCGACAGCGGGATCGAAACCCTCGATGACCTTGAAGGCGCCCGGGTATGTGTGACCTCCGGGACCACGACCGAAACCAACCTGGCCACTTTCTACAGCTCGCGCGGCTGGGAACTGATCGATCCGTTCGTCTCCGAAGAGACGGCCACCGTCTACAGCACCTATGAATCGGGCGCCTGCGATGCGACCACCAGCGATATGTCCCAGCTGGCAGCCATCCGCAGCGGTTTTGCGAACCCGGATGATCACGTCATTCTCGCTCAAACCATCTCGAAAGAGCCGCTCACCGCGGCCGTTCCCCACGGCGATGACGTCTGGTTTGACGTTGTCAAACTGGTGCTCTTCGGGCTGATCAACGCTGAAGAATACGGCGTCACGCAGGCCAATGTCGAGCAGATGAAGAGCAGCGGCGATCCGCGTATCGCCAACCTGCTGGGCGCCGGCGCGGATTGGGGTTACTCCGATCTCGGGCTTGAGGCCGATGCGATCGCGAATGCCATCGCGGCCGTCGGGAATTACGGTGAGATCTACGACCGCTACCTCGGTCCAGATGGAATTGCGTTCACGCTACCGCGCAATTTTAATGAGCTCTGGATCAACGGCGGCCTGATCTACGCACCTGATCTCAAATAAAGATCGGTTCCAATCGTTGAAATCTCTTTAATCAGAGGCTGCGGGCTCTCGCGGGCCCGCAGCCTTTCGAAATCTTTCTGAATCGGCGGGCTCATGGAAACATCCCCCGAAATCGATGTGGTTAAGTCTCCTCCTTTTTACAGGGACGAGCGCATCCTCCGCAACATAGCCCAGGTCGTCTCGGCCGTGCTGGTTATCGGCCTGGTGGTCTGGGCGGCCCTCAATTTCTTCCAGGCAGCCGACGCGCGCGGTCTCTCTCTGGGCTTCGGTTTTCTCGACAGCCCGGCCGGCTTCCCGATCAGCGATGCTGCGATCGATTACGATACCAGCATGCCCTTTTCACGGGCATTCCTGGTCGGCCTGATCAGCACGCTGCGTGTTTCTGTTCTTGGGATCATTTTTGCCACCATCCTGGGGATCCTGATTGCGCTGGCCTATCTCTCACCGAACTGGCTGCTGAGCAAGCTCGCACTGGCATTTGTCGAATTCCACCGGAATATCCCCCTGCTCGTGCTCCTTTTCCTCTGGTATTTCACCGTATTCAGGGAAATGCCTGCGGTGGAAAATGCCACGGTCCTGCCCGGTCCGATCTATCTCAGCCAGCGCGGTGTGTATTTCACCTGGCCGCGCCTGACCGAATCCGGGACCATTTTTGGGGTCTCGATCATTGCCGCCATCTTATTGGCCGCGGTGGTCAACGCCCGCCTGCGGAGGTTCCGCGATCTGACCGGGCGCGGCGAGTGGATCCTGCCGGCTACCCTGGGAATCCTGGTCGCTATCCCCGTGCTGGGCTGGATCCTGTCCGGGGGCAATCCGATCCGCTGGGATGTCCCTTTCCTCGATGGCTTAAACCTGCGGGGAGGGCTCAGGCTCTCGGCGGAATTCATGGGCTTGTTTGTCGGGCTGACCCTTTACACTGCGGCTTTTATCTCGGAGGTCGTGCGGTCCGGCATCCAGGCGGTTTCGCGCGGCCAATTCGAGGCGGCCGGTGCGCTCGGCCTGAAGACCTTGCAGACGCTTAACCTGGTCGTCATGCCGCAGGCGCTGCGGGTGATCATTCCGCCGTTGATCAGCCAGTATCTCAACCTGACCAAGAACTCCAGCCTGGCGCTGGCCATCGGCTACCAGGATCTGTTTGCGATCGGAAAGATCACGATCAACCAGGCCGGGCGGGCCGTGCCCGTTTTTATTCTGATCATGGGCACATATCTGGCGCTCAGCCTGATCACCTCTGCCGTGCTGAACTGGTATAACAGCCGGATCCAATTCGTTTTGCACTAGCCATGGCCGTTCAATCGCAAACCGGATCCATCGTCCGGCCCCCGCCCGATCCTCCCGGTCCTTTGAAGTGGCTGCGGGATAACCTGTTCGGCTCGTGGCTGAACAGCATTCTGACAATCTTTTCCGGAGCCCTGCTTTACTTCGTGCTTTCCGGGAGCCTGCGCTGGGCGGTCACCCAGGCCGATTGGACCCCTGTCACAAACTTTACGCTCCTTTATGCCGTCGGACAATATCCCCGCGAGGAGATCTGGCGCGTCGGCGCTGGGCTGGCGCTGATCGCGCTGATGACCGGTCTGAGCTGGGGGCGCTGGGGCCGGGCGCTGAGTGGGATCGGGTTGAGCATGGTGGTTGGTTTTATGGTGCTGGCCGTGCTGCCTGCACCGGGGCAGATCACCCCCGCGATCCGCATCTTCCTCGCCGCGACGGCCGGGCTGGTCGGACTCGGTTACTGGCTCGGACGGCAGTCATGGCTGCCGTCCTCCGCCCTGGGGATCGGTTGGAGTGTAACTCCGGTGATCGCCCTGGTGCTTCTGGCCGGTTTCAAACAGCTGTCCTGGCTGGCCTCGGTGTCCACGACGGCCTGGGGGGGGCTGATCGTGACTTTCATTCTTTCGGCCGGAGGGATCCTGCTGTCCTTCCCGATCGGCGTAGCCCTGGCACTGGGCCGCCGGTCGACCCTCCCGGTGGTGCGGCTGTTCAGCACGATCTTTATCGAAACCGTCAGGGGCGTTCCGCTGATCACGATCCTGTTCATGTTTTCGTTTATCCTGGGCCTGTTCCTGCCGGCGGATGCCCGCCTGGACCGGCTCATAAGGGCGCTCCTGGCGATGACCCTGTTTTCAGCCGCCTATATGGCCGAGAATGTGCGGGGCGGTCTGCAGGCAATATCGCCTGGACAGATTGAAGCCTCCCGGGCGATCGGGATGAGCAGCACGCAGACCATGATTTTCATCGTCCTGCCGCAGGCGCTGCGTGCCGTGATCCCATCCATCGCCGGGCAGTTCATCTCGCTTTTCAAGGACACGACCCTCGTTGTGATCGTGGGCATCAACGACTTGCTCGGGATCGGACGCTCGATCATCAACTCGGACCCGGCCTTCATCCAGCACGATCTCGAGGTCTATCTTTTCGTATCCCTGGTTTACTGGGTGTTGAGCTACCTGATGTCCCGCGCCAGCCGCAGATTGGAGACCCGCCTGGGAGTGGGAGTAAGGTAGGTACCAGGTGACCGGAAAATGGGGGCGGCGGGGCGGGGGCAGCGGTTTCACCGCTGCCCCCGCCCCATTTTCCGGGATTTCTTTGTTAGAATTCCAAAAAACCGGATCGACGGGAGGTCTCATGGCATTCAAAATCAAATTTGGCACCGACGGCTGGCGCGGGGAGATCGGCAACGACTACACGTTTGAAAATTTGCGCCGCTGTGCGCAGGGGTTTGCGTCTTACCTGGATTCGAAGGGACACGCGGGGGAGTGGGTCGTCGTCGGGTACGACATGCGCTTTCACTCCGAGAACTTCGCCGCCGTGGTGGCCGAAGTGCTTGCCGGGAACGGCTTCAATGTCCACCTGACGACCGGCGCCACGCCGACGCCGGTCATCTCGTTTGCCGTCGTCGACAAAGGCGCGGTCGCGGCGGTCAATATCACCGCCTCCCACAACCCGCCGACCGACAACGGTTTCAAAGTCCGCGACGCCAACGGCGGCGCGATCGACCCGCAAGGGCTTGCCGAGATCGAAAGCCGGATCCCGGAGAGTGAGGCAGACGTCCGCCGGACGCCGCTGAAAGCCGCGCTGGCGGCCGGACAGGTCGAATATTTCGACGCCGCCCCGGGCTACATCGCCCATCTCAAGGACCTGATCGACCTGGAGCCGATCAAAGCGGCCGGACTGACCGTCCTGGTGGACCCGATGTGGGGCAACGGAGCCGGCTGGTTCACCCGCCTGCTGGCCGGCGGGGCGACGAAGGTGATCGAGATCCACAACGAGCGCCACCCGCTCTTCCCCGAGATGACCCGGCCCGAGCCGATCCCGCCGAACGTCGACGTCGGGCTCGCAAAGACGGTCGAACTCGGAGCCGACGTGCTCCTGATCACCGACGGCGACGCGGACAGGATCGGGCTGGGGGATGAGAACGGCGTCTTCGTCGACCAGCTGCGGGTCTTCGGGCTGCTGGCCTATTACCTGCTCGAGATGCGCGGCCAGCGCGGCCCGATCGTCAAGACCCTCTCCACGACGACGATGCTCAACAAGCTCGGAAAGCTGTACGACGTCCCGGTCCACGAGACCGGGGTCGGGTTCAAGTTTGTGGCCCCCAAAATGGTCGAGACCGATGCCCTGATCGGCGGAGAGGAATCGGGCGGCTATGCGTTCCGCGGCAACGTCCCCGAGCGGGATGGGATCCTGGCGGGGCTGTATTTGCTTGACATGATGGTCCGGTCCGGGAAGAAACCGAGTGAGCTGCTGGCGGAGCTGTTCTCAAAGGTCGGGGCGCACTATTACAAGCGGGTCGATACACGCTTCTCCGGCGATCGGGAATCCCGGGAAGCCGCGATCCTGGCCGCCCAACCGGCGACGCTGGGCGGACTGAAGGTCGAAGAACTGGTAACCCTCGACGGCTACCTGTTCCGCCTCGAAGACGGCGGCTGGCTCCTGATCCGATTCAGTGGAACCGAGCCCCTGATCCGCGTCTACACCGAGACGACGCACGAGGAGCGCGTCGACGAGATCATTGCCGACGGCCTCCGCGTTGCTGGGATCAAATGAATGGGCGAGTGGGGGAATGGGCGAGTGGGGGAATAGGCGAATGGGCGATTTCAAATTCGCCCATTCGCCTCGCCCATTCGCCCATTCGCCCATTCGCCTCGCCCATTCGCCCATTCGCTATGCTCACCGACACCCACTGCCACCTCAACCTCCACCCGTTTGACGAGGATCGGGAGGAGGTCGTCGAACGGGCGCGCGAGGCGGGGCTGGTCCGCTTGCTGATCCCGGCCGTCGACCGCGCAACGTCGCGCAGCGCGATGGGGCTTGCGGCCGCCTACGCGGAAATTTACGCTGCCGTCGGCGTGCACCCGAACAGCATCGGGGATTGGGGGATAAACAGCCGGAATTGGCTGGCGGAGCTGGCCGTCGGATCGAAAGTGGTCGCGATCGGCGAAATCGGGCTGGACTACTACTGGGACAAGTATCCGAAGGAACGGCAGCAGGACGTTTTTACCGAGCAGCTGAACCTGGCCGCCGAACTGGCTCTCCCCGTCGTCATCCACAACCGCGAAGCCACTGATGATGTCCTCGCCATCCTGGAGGACTGGGTGGAGGGGCTGGCGGAGGCAGGGCATCCGCTCGCCGCTCGGCCGGGCGTACTGCACTCATTTTCCGGGGATACGACCCAGGCAGAAACGGCCATCACAGCCGGTTTCCTGCTCGGGATCACCGGTCCGGTCACCTTCAAGAACGCCCGCGACCTCCAGGCCCTCGTCGCCGCCCTGTCCCTCGACCGCCTCCTGATCGAAACCGATGCGCCTTACCTGACCCCGCATCCACACCGCGGGACGCGCAATGAACCGGCCCACGTTTGCCTCGTAGCCGGGAAAATCGCCGAACTGAAGGGCATCCCGGTCGATGAAGTCCTCCACGCTACTTACGAGAACAGTGTGCGGTTGTTTCAGTGGTAGATTGAAAAAATGCAGGGCGGTCGTGGTTACACCAGGACCGCCCTGCATTTTTTCAGAATTTCTTTTGGGGCGATAGAAGGGACTTGAACCCTCAACCACCGCATCCACAGTGCGGCGCTCTGCCGATTGAGCTACTATCGCCGTGGGGCAACCATTCTAACACGAATGGGCGAGAGAGCGAATGGGCGAATGGGCGAATGGGCGAATAGACGAATTCCGCTAATTCGCCTATTCGCCCATTCGCCCATTCGCTCTCTCGCCTATTCGCCCATTCGCCTCTTCGCCTCGCCTATTCGCCCATTCGCCCATTCAAATACCCTGCCGCTTCGCCGGATAAGATTGTTGCCTGATCCCCCGACCGGAGATCCTTGATCGTTGCCTGGCCGTTGGCCTGCTCATCGGGGCCGAGGATGGCGGCAAATCGGGCGCCGATGCGGTCGGCGTAGCGGAGCTGATTGCCGAGGCGGACAGCTTCGGGGTAGACGGCAGTGCGGATGCCTTCGGCCCGCAGCCTGGCGGCGAAGGCGATCGAGGCCTCCATCGAAGCCTCGTCGAAGACGGTCACCAGGACCGGCGGGCGGCGCAGGGTTTCGGCGGACGGTAGCCTGCCGAATTTACGCAGCACCTCGACAATGACCTTATCGCCCATTGCAAAACCGACCGCCGGGAGCGGGTCGCCGCCGACGTCGTTGACCAGGTCATCATATCGGCCGCCGCCCAGGATCGAACGGAACTCGCCGCCGCGGTCTCGGGCTTCGAAGACGGTCCCGGTGTAGTAGGCCAGGCCCCGGATGACGTAAGGGGCGAATTTCAGGTAGTCCGAAACGCCGAAAGACTCCGCCGCAGCAAAGAACCGGACCAGCGCCGGGGATTTTTTCCACAGGTCGTCGTTTTCCATCAGGATACGCAGTTTTTCGAACTGGGTCCCGCTCAGTCCGGTTTCGAGGGCATCGGCTTCCCACTTCTCGGGGCTCATCTTGTCGCGCCGGTCGATCAGGTTGAAAACTGCCGGTCGTTCCTCCGGCGGGGACCCGATCCGTTCAAGTTCGGCTTCCATCAGCGCCCGGTTGTTGACCAGGACGACGATCTCCGTGGACGGCAGCCCGGCCCGCTCGAAGAACCGTGCGGCGATGGCGGCGAGCTCGGCGTCGGCCTCGGGGGTGTCGACTCCGATCAGGTCGATGTTCCATTGGAAGAACTCGCGGGTGCGGCCGCGTTGGGGGCGCTCGTACCGCCAGAAGGGTCCATACGACCACCAGCGCAGCGGGTAGACCAGCTCGTTTTGCCGCTGGGCGACCATCCGGGCCAGGCTGGGGGTCAGCTCGGGCCGCAGCGCGACCATATTTCCACCGCGGTCCTCGAACACGAAGGATTGCTTTTCAACAAGCTCTTCGCCCGATTTGGCCGCGTAGAGCTCGAGCGGCTCGAGCAGCGGCGCTTCGTATTCTTCATACCCGAAGGATTCGGAGACGGCCTTGATCGTTGCGTATAGCCAGGAACGAAGCGCCATTTCGTCCGGATAAAAGTCGACAGTGCCCTTGACGGGGCGGATGATGTTCTTTGCCATAGTGGCCGGATTCTAACTGAAAAAATGACCCGGCGGGAGCGCTGCCTGCCGCCGGGTCATTTTTTCAGTTAGAATCCGGCCACCATGCAAATCACAACCTGGAACGTCAACGGTCTGCGGGCCCTGATCAACAAAGGCGCCATCGAGTGGGTCGCTTTGGAAAAACCCGACGTCGTCTGTTTGCAGGAGATCAAGGCCCGGCCCGATCAACTTTCGGAGGGGCAGCATGCGGCAATGACTGCACATCAATGGACCTGGAACCCGGCCGAACGCCCCGGCTATTCAGGTGTTGCGACCGGTTTGCGGGGCGCTGCGGAAAGCGCATCGACCACCAACGGCTTTGGCATCGATGAATTCGATCGCGAAGGACGCGTGATCCAGAGCGACCACGGCGACTTCCTCCTGTTCAACATCTACTTCCCGAACGGCAGCCGCGATCACGCCAGGGTCCCGTTCAAGCTCGATTTCTACGCCAGGCTGCTCGACCTCTGCGACCGGCTGCACGACCAGGGCCGTCAGGTCATCCTGACCGGGGATTTCAACACATCCCACCGGGAGATCGACCTGGCCAACCCCGGCCCCAATCGGAAAACGACCGGTTTTCTTCCCGAAGAACGCGCCTGGATCGACCAATATCTCGAACACGGCTTCGTCGACGCCTGGCGAGCGCGCTACCCGGACCGGGTCCAGTACACCTGGTGGACGGCCATCTCGAACGCCCGCGCCCGGAACGTCGGCTGGCGGCTGGATTATTTCCTGGTATCCGAAGGCCTGATGGAGCGGGTCGCCGACGTCGTCATCCATGATGAGGTGATGGGTTCCGATCATTGCCCGGTGAGTTTATTTTTGAAAAAATTGAGTGCAAACGCAGGGCTTCACCCTGCGTTTGCACTCAATTTTTCGGAGTGAGAGGACGCTCGATGCAAAAAATCCTGATGGCTGAACCCAATATCAGCGAAGGCCGGCGTCCGGAGATTGTCGAGGAGATCGTAGACGCGGTGCGGAGGACGGCCGGCGTCACGCTCGTCGACTATTCCTCGGACGCCGACCATAACCGCTCCGTCGTCACCTTTATCGGTGCACCCGACGCCGTCCTCGGCGCGGCAAAAGCCCTGGCGGAGGCCGCCTTCCGGTTGATCGACATGTCTGTCCACCAGGGCGCGCACCCACGCCAGGGAGCCGTCGACGTGTGCGCCTTTATCCCGATCCGGGGGATGACGACCGGGGAAGCGGTCGAGATCTCGCGAGCGTTCGGGCGCGATATCGGCGATCTCGGTGTGCCGGTGTATTACTACGAGGAAGCCGCCACCCGCCCGGAGAGGGCCGGCCTGCCGGCGATCCGCAAAGGCGAATACGAGGCCCTGGAAGCAAAGCTCAAAGACCCGGAATGGGCGCCGGATGAAGGTCCGGCGGTGTTCAACCCCAGGGCCGGGGCGCTGGTGACGGGGTCACGCTTCCCGTTGATCGCTTTCAACGTCAACCTGCGGACCCACGATCTCGATATCGCCAAAAACATCGCCAGGGCCGTCCGCTATGCGACCGGCGGCTTCCATTCGATCCGGGCGATGGGGTTTGCGCTGGAGGAAAAGGGGATGGTCCAGGTTTCGATGAACCTGGTCAACTATTCAAAAACCCCGGTTCACCGCGTGCTGGAGACGGTCCGATCCGAGACCGCCCGCTACGGTGTGCAGGTCGCCGGGACCGAGATCATCGGCCCGATCCCGTTGGATGCCCTGCAGGAGATCGTCCGGTTCTACCTGCAGGCGCATGCGTTCGAGATCGAGCAGGTCGTTGAAACCGCATTGTTAGGAGAGCAAAAATAATGCCCGCTGCGGGGCCTGGCCCCGCAGCGGACATCATTTTTGCTGTTTTTCGTGGACACCAGACACTCCTTCTTCGAATTTGAAGCCCACCTCCGTGAGCTGCTTGAGCAGAAGCAGTACCTCCGAATCATCAACCTGATCGAGGACGAGGGCGAGCGCTACCCGGACCAGCACACCTACCTGGCATACTGGCAGATCGGGATGGCGGCGCGCGATCAGAACCCGGACCTGGCGATCCAGTATCTCGATCAACTGATCGAGGAGGGCCTCTGGATCAGCCAGTTCCTGCTGCGCAACAGCCCCTCGCTCGAAAATCTCCAGGATTCGACGGAATACGAAGATCGGGTCCAGGCGATGGCCGCCCTGCAGCGCCGGGAAGCGGCGCAGCTCCTGCCGCTGCTGACTCTGCGCCGGGACCCGGTTACAGGATCCGTCAACGATCCTTATCCGCTCCTGCTCGGTCTGCACCAGGAGCGCGATACGGCGCTGGGGTCGATCAAGTTCTGGCAGCCGGCTGCCGAGGCGGGCTGGCTGGTCGGCGTGCCGCAATCGACCCAGGCCATGTGGAGCGGAGCTTACGTCTGGGACGATTTAGCCCAGGCCCGGCAGGAGATCGCCGATCACACCCGCGACCTGGACGAAAAATATACCGTGGATCCGAACCGGATCATCCTGGCCGGTCACCGCCAGGGCGGGGAGACGGCCGCCTGGCTGCCGTGCAGCGGCGGGCTCAAGGTGCGCGGTTTCATCGCCATCGCCCCGTCCGGGAGCCTGGTCACCAACCCGGACCGCTGGTTCCGCTCGCTGCAGGCCACGGAGCCGGAAGGTCTGCGCGGTACGCTGATCGCCGGCGACCGCGGGATGCAGCACCTGCCGGAATTGAAGCGGTTGGCGGACGTCCTGAATGCCTTCGACGTGCCGACCAAACTGCACATCCTCCCCGGTGTGGGGATCGGTTACGAACCGGCCTATCACGAGGCGATCCTGCAGGCGATCGATTTCATCCTGTCATGACGCCAGGCCCATCTCTCCTGCTGGAAGGATTTTCGGAGATCCTGACGTGCATTCCGGGCGGCCCGGACCTCGCCGGGTTGGTGCGTGATGGTTCGATCCTGGTCGGAGGCGACCGCATCCTGGCAGTCGGATCATCCCCGGATTGGTCCACGCGGTTCGATCTGAGCCGCGCCGTTCGGGTCGACTGCTCCGGATTGATCGCCGCCCCCGGTTTCGTCGACGCCCATACGCACGTCGTGTTTGGCGGGTCGCGGGTTGAGGAATACGTCCTGAAGCTGACCGGGCGTTTCGAGGCCCATCGCTCGAGCGGCGCATTGACCGGGATCGGAGCGACCGTCGCGATGACTCGGGCGGCATCGGAAGAGGATCTTTTCCGGGCAGCTTCTGACCGACTTGGATGCATGCTGGCGCATGGAGCGACGACGGTCGAATCCAAGTCCGGCTACGGGCTGAACCTGGAGCAAGAGCTCAAGCTGCTGCGGGTCAACCGCAGGCTGGCGCAATCTTCGGAGGGTCGGGCGCACCCCGGGATCGTTTCCACATTTTTAGGCGCCCACGCCTTTCCCCCGGACGGAGACCCGCGCGCATACGTCGACGAGATCATCGAGGAGATGATCCCGGCGGTTGCCGAGATGAACCTGGCGCGCTTCTGCGATGTATACATCGATGAAGGCTATTTCGATCTCGACCAGGCTCGCCGGATCCTCCTGGCCGCCCGGGAGGCCGGGTTGCTGCTCAAGCTGCATGCCGACCAGTACGCTGCGGTGGGCGGGTCCGAACTCGCCGCTGAGTTGGGCGTCGTCTCGGTCGATCATTTGAATCACACCTCGCAGGATACGATCCGTCGCCTGGCCGACGCCGGGGTGGCCGGCGTGCTCATGCCGATGATCGATCTGGCGGTTGCGCACCGGCGCCCGTTCCCGGCCCGGGCGATCCTGGACTCCGGCATACCGGTCGCCCTTGCGACCGATCTCTGCCCGGGGGGCTGGACCGAATCGCTCCAGCTGGTGATGCAAATTGCCTGCCGGCTGCACGGCTTCACACCTGCCGAAGCGCTGGTCGCGGCCACGGCCGGCGGCGCCAAGGCCCTGGCTTTGGAGGATCGCGGTGTGCTTGCTCCCGGGATGCGAGCCGACATCCAGGTCTGGGATCTGCCGCGTTGGGAAGAAGTGATCTACCGCTTCGGACACAATTCCGTACGCTCCGTTTACAGGGGCGGAGTCCTCGTTTACGGTTGAACCTGGTTTACGGGACGGCTCAGAACACCAATGCCCTGTTGCCAGGGTCGCCAGTGGAGAGATCATGGGATTAAGAAATCCTCGCTACGCGCTGCTCAGCTTCGTTCTCCTGGTCATCCTTTTCAGCGCCATTTACCTCGTCACGAACCTCACGCGGAATTTCACGCCCGGGTACCTCGCCGCTGCGCTGATCCTGTTTTACACCGGGACGGCCCTCAACCGCGCCCGCCGTGTGGTCGCTCCGCCGCGCTTCCCGATCCTGCAGGAGAACCCGGAAAACCTGGCGCTGCCCGCTTTCGAGCAGGCGACGTTCAAAAGCCGGGATGGGGTCGAACTGTCCGGCTGGTATATCCCATCCGGGAACACCGGGGCCGTCATCATGGTCCATTCCCTGGGGAGCAGCCGGCTGCAAATGCGCAACTTCGCTCGTGCCCTGGTTGACAGCGGTTACGGGATCCTGATGTTCGACCTGCGCGCCCACGCCCGCAGCGGAGGGGGGTTCAGTGCGTTCGGCTGGATCGAGCACCAGGACGTGCTGGGGGCGTATGATTTTTTGAAAGAGAGAGAGGAGATCGACCCGGCCCGGATCGGGCTCCTGGGGTTCTCGCTCGGGGCACAGATCGCCCTGCGCGCCGCTGCCGGGACGGGTCTCTTCTCGGCAGTTTGGGTTGACGGTCCGATCCCGATCGTATATGCGGACCATTTCGCGGCCGCATCCCGCTTCAGCCTCCGGCGGGTGATCTTCTCGCCCTGGTGGTGGCTGGCGTACAACACACAGGAGTGGCTGACTGGGTTGGATCAGCCCCCGGCGCTCGTCGATGTGATCGGGAATATCAGTCCGCGCCCGCTGATGGTGGCCGCGGCCGGGTCGGACCGCATGATCGCCGCCGCCCGCCGCTTCTATGAAGCGGCCGGGGAACCGAAGCAGTTCTGGCAACTGGATGAAATCCCGTTCGGAACCGGGATCCTTGAAAAGGGAGACGATTACGATATTCGGCTGATCGGTTTTTTCAACCGCAGTATGTGAGAATTCCCCGCCCGGTGCGGCAAACAAAAAGGGCGGCTGCGGTTCACCGCAGCCGCCCTTTTCGTTTGTTTTGCAGCCTCCAAAGCAGCGAACCGGAAACCAAATCGGACACAACGCCTACTATCATATTACAATATTCAAAGTTGTTTCGTCAAATGAATTCCACTGGAGGCCATCCATGAATCGAGTCGTCCGCGCCCCACGAGGGTCTGAAATCAGCTGCAAGGGCTGGCTTCAGGAAGCGGCGCTGCGCATGTTGATGAACAACCTGGATCCGGAGGTCGCCGAGAACCCGGAACAGCTCATCGTCTATGGGGGTAACGGACAGGCAGCTCGGAGTTGGGAGGCCTATGACGCGCTCGTAGAGACTCTCCGGAGTCTCGAGAATGATGAGACCCTGCTGGTCCAAAGCGGCAATCCGGTCGCCGTCTTCAAGTCTCACCCGGATGCTCCGCGCGTTCTGATTGCAAATTCGAACCTGGTCCCGCACTGGGCCACGCAACGCCACTTCGACGACCTGGTTGAAAAGGGCCTGATGATGTACGGCCAGATGACGGCCGGCAGCTGGATCTACATCGGCACACAAGGCATCCTGCAAGGCACCTACGAGACCCTCGCCTCCCTGGCCGCCAAGCGCGGCTGGCCCAGTCTCAGCGGCAAATGGGTTCTGACCGCCGGCCTGGGGGGGATGGGCGGCGCCCAACCGCTTGCCGTTACGCTGAACGAAGGGGTCTGCTTGATCGTAGAAATCGACCCGGACCGGGCTGCCCGGCGGCATGCGATCGGATTTGTCGACGAGATCGTCGACGACATCGAAGCGGCGATGACCCGCGTCGAGGAGGCCCTTGCGGCGCGCGAAGCCGTCTCAATCGCCCTGATCGACAACGCCGCCGATGTCTTTCCTTACCTGGCCGCCAACAATATCACCCCGGACGTCGTCACCGACCAGACCCCGGCGCACGACATCATGGCCTACATCCCCGCCGGCATGAGCCTGGCCGAAGCGCACGAACTCAGAGACGCCAACCCGGACCGGTATTCGCGCAGCAGCCTGGCTTCGATGGCCCGCCAGGTGGACGCCATGCTCGAGTTCCAGAAAAACGGCGCCGAAGTCTTCGATTACGGCAACAACCTGCGCCAGCGCGCGTATGATGCCGGTGTCAAGCTGGCTTTTTCGTATCCCGGTTTCGTTCCGGCGTACATCCGTCCGCTGTTCTGTCTCGGGAAAGGGCCGTTCCGTTGGGTGGCCCTTTCGGGTGAACCGGAGGATATCTACAAAACCGACCGGGCGGTGATGGACCTTTTCCCGGACGACGGAAACCTGCACCGCTGGCTCAAAATGGCCCGCGAGCGAGTACCGTTCCAGGGTCTGCCCGCCCGGATCTGCTGGCTCGGCTACGGCGAGCGCGTCCGGGCCGGGCTGCGGTTCAACGAGATGGTCCGGGACGGCGAGGTCAGCGCACCCATCGTGATCGGGCGGGATCATCTCGACGCCGGCTCCGTCGCAAGCCCGAACCGGGAGACAGAATCGATGAAGGACGGCACCGATGCCGTCTCGGACTGGCCGATCCTGAACGCCCTGATCAACGCGGTCGGCGGCGCGACCTGGGTCAGCTTCCACCATGGGGGCGGGGTCGGGATCGGGTATTCGCAGCATGCCGGCCAGGTCATCGTCGCGGACGGGACTCCCGAAGCGCACTGCCGGCTCGAGCGCGTCCTGACCACCGACCCGGGGATGGGCGTCGTGCGTCATGCCGATGCGGGCTACGAGGAAGCCATAGAAGCAGCCAGGAAAGGGGGGATCCGGATGCCGATGTTGGATCGATAAAAAAATAGAAGACCCCGGGCGGAATCGCAGAGCGATCCCGCCCGGGGTCTTCTATTTTTCATTATTTTTTGCCCATGTCCAAACTTGAAAAATCTTTTGTCGTCGAGCAGGTCAACCGCGTCGTCCACTGGCAGAGGGAATACCGCTGGCTGGCGGATCTCGGGGTCGTTGCCCCGATCGTAGCCCATTTCCGCTCTGGATCCGGCGAGAGCACACTCGGCCTGATGTGGGCGGTCGACGGAAAGGAGGGCGTCGCGCTCGATTCGGACGAAGACCTGCTCCAGATCGGACGCGATCGGCTGGAGCAGCTGAAGTGGGAAATGGAGGCGATCTGGAAGCGCCTGCGCACATCCGATTCGCTCCCGACGGCCGAGTTTATGTGGTGGAACGATGAAGTCCCTGATTTTCTCAAGCACAACCTGCTCGATGAAGGCTTCGGCCTCGATTTCCGGATCGGCTCGCTCCCGTACGACAACCCGCTGGAACGGGAAGCCTATGACCTCGTCTTCTGCGATATGGTGCTGAACGAAATCTGGTGGGACCGGACCCGCGTGGATGCGGACGAGGAAACGAGGGTCGCGATCGGCCAGATGGCGCGCCTGCTCCGGCCGGGCGGTTATCTGGCTGCGTTTGAATGGGTCGAGCAGCGGTTTCGCCCCCGGCTCGATTTCCGTCTGCTGTTCGAACAGCTCCGGCTCGAGGTGAGGCACGCCGAGGAGGTGCGTCTGGACAACTGGCGGGGTCGAGGCCAGGCCGCCGGGTTCCTATGCCAGAAAGTCGTTTATTAATCCTGATCTCAGAAATTTCGGATAAGTTCCAGGCCACACCTGAACATGATGAACGTCCTGGCTTATGATGACCCCTATTCGGATACCCGCCCGAACCGGACCGGCTGGCCGCTCGACGAAACCCAGTCGGGCCAACCGGCGATCGGGTACGCGCCGCGCCCACCGGCTGCACATCCCCGCCGGCGGCGGCGCCGGCGCATCCCGACCGGCTGCCTGTCCGTGCTGTTGGCCACCCTCATCCTGGTGGGGATCTACTTCCTGCTGCCGATCCGGACCAACCTGCTGATCCTCGGAACGGATTCGCGTGACCCGACCAACCCGCTCGGCCGGACCGACACCATGATCCTGACCACCGTCGTCCCGCTGGCGCCTGAGATCGGGATGCTTTCCGTGCCGCGCGACCTGTGGGTGATCATCCCGCGCTACGGCGAAAACCGGATCAATACGGCCTATTTCTTTGCAGAGGCGGAGAACCCCGGCACCGGGGCCGGTCATGCGATCGAGACCGTCAACGCCGTCTTTGGCGTGAACATGGATTACTACCTTTTGATCAATTTCGCCGGGATCGTCAATATCGTGGATGCCATGGGAGGGATCGATGTCGATTTTCCGCGCGAGATGTCCGGGTATGAAGCCGGGGTTCATCATCTGGACGGCACGCAGGCGCTGGCGCTGGTCCGCGACCGCACCGGGGACGATTTTCTGCGCCTGGAACGCGGCCAGGTCTTCATCCGCTCGGCCGTCCGGGAATTTATGAACCCGCTGATCCTGCCGCGCTTGCCTGCGATCGTCCTGGCGCTCTCGACGACGATGGATACCGATCTGCCGGTGTGGCAATGGCCTCGGATCGGCCTGGCCGTCCTGCGGGCCGGGCCGGAGGGGATCGAAAGTCGGACGATCACGCGCGAGATGGCCACCGGCTTCTTCACCGCCGACGGCGCCAACGTCCTGCTGCCGCACTGGGATCTGATCCATCCGGTGGTGGACGAGCTGTTCCGGTGAGGCGGCGTTTTGGGGGAGCGGCTGCAGCGCAGCCGCCCCCCCAATCACCGGCTCATTCTTCCAAACCCGAGGAGGCAATATGAATCGCTATCGCGTATCGTCCGGAGAACAGGTTGACTTGCGCGCACACGATCCGCGCGATCCTTCTGAATTCGCCGCCGGGAAGGTCGCCGGCAAGGCCCGTTTGAAGGAACTGAACACAGAACTTGAGGCGCTTCAGGAGCTGTTGTACGCCGAAGGCAAACACAAGATCATCGTCGTCCTGCAGGGCATGGACACCTCCGGTAAGGACGGCGCCATCCGGCACGTCTTCGATGGCGTCAACCCGCAAGGCGTCAAGGTGGCTTCCTTCGGCGTCCCGACCCGGGAGGAACTCGACCACGATTATCTCTGGCGGATCCACAAACGCACGCCGGGGCGAGGTCAGATCACGATCTTCAACCGCAGTCACTACGAGGACGTACTCGTCGTAAAAGTGCGCGGGCTGGCCCCTCCGGAACGCATCGAAAAACGTTATGCGCAGATCGCCGAGTTCGAAAGGATGCTCGTCGAGGAGGGGACGACGATCCGGAAATTCTTCCTGCACATCAGCAAGGATGAGCAGAAACAGCGGCTGCAGGACCGTTTGGACCAGCCGGAAAAGAACTGGAAGTTCAACCCCGGGGATCTGGTCGAGCGCGGATTTTGGGATGATTACATTGCCGCCTACGAGACCGCGCTGGCGCGGACGAGCACGGAAGGCGCCCCGTGGTACGTCGTCCCATCCGATCGGAAATGGTACAGAAATCTCGTCATCGCTTCTGTCCTGTCGGAGACGCTGAAGGGCCTGGACATGCAGTTCCCTCCGCCCGCCGAGGCCCTCGACTCGGTCGTGATCGAGTGAACGTTTGGCCGAAAACCTGGATGCGGACGAATTCGGGGGCGGGCGTGCAGGGCATAGCCTTGCATTCCCGCCCCCGAATTCCCCCCTCCATGCGGTTTATAATATCCGGATAAGGAGCAATATGATGCCGGAACGCCAGGAATTCAAATCGGCCGCCGAAATCAAGGCCGCCCTCGGGGGCCAGCAGTATATCGCCACGGACGAAATTTCGACCGTTATGTACCTCTCGCAGCAGCTCGGAAAACCGCTGCTGACGGAAGGTCCGGCCGGCGTAGGCAAGACGGAACTTGCCAAGGCCGCCGCGGGCGCAATGGGTCGCGAGCTGATTCGGCTGCAATGCTACGAAGGTCTCGATGAGACCAAGGCGTTGTACGAATGGGAGTATGCCAAACAGCTGCTCTACACCCAGCTCCTGCGCGACCAGCTGTCTTCGACCCTCGCCTCGGCTGCCAACCTGGCCGAGGCAGCCGACCGGCTGGCAGAAGAGGAGGACGTCTTCTTCTCCGAGCGATTCCTTCTCCAGCGTCCGCTGCTGCGAGCGATCCTGAGCGACCGGCCGGTCGTCCTCCTGATCGACGAGATCGACCGGGCCGACGCCGAGTTCGAGGCGTTCCTGCTCGAAATCCTGAGCGATTTCCAGGTCAGCGTGCCCGAACTGGGGACCCTGGTGGCCGTCCACCGCCCGCTCGTCGTCCTGACCAGCAACAACACCCGCGAACTGAGCGAGGCCTTGAAACGCCGCTGCCTGTACCTGTTCATCGATTACCCGACCTTCGATGAGGAGCTGGCCGTCATCCGGCTCAAGGTGCCCGAGCTGGCGCCGGTGCTCGCCCGGCAGGCGGTTGAACTCGTCCAGCAGCTGCGCCGGATGGACCTGCGAAAATCGCCCAGCATCAGCGAGACCCTCGATTGGGCGCGGTCGCTCGTGGCGCTCAACGCAAATTCGTTGGATGAGCAGACCCTTGAAAACACGCTGACCGTCCTGCTGAAACATGAGAGCGATATCCGGAAGGCTCGCCGCCGGATCGATTCCGCGGGCCGAGGGAACGGGCCCGGCGGCCGCGACTTCGATCCATTCAGACCCTAGGTTGAAAACACGCTGGAGATTCTCCTCGACCTGGTGATAAGAGGTACCTGATGGAAGACCGGATCATCCAGTTTATCAGGGCCATGCGCGTGAAGGGCGTCCGGGTCAGCCTGGCGGAGACGGCGGACGCATTCCGCGCGGTCGAGCTGATGGGGATCCGGGACCGGGAGCGGTTCAGGCTCTCCCTGCGCGCCACCCTGGTGAAGGATGCGGCCCACCTTGCAGTATTCGACGAATTGTTCCCGCAGTACTTCTCAACCGCCGGCGCGCCGGAAATGCTGCAGGCTCCCGACGATTTGACCGATGAAGAGGCAGACATGCTGGCGGAGGCCCTCCGGCGGTTCAACCACAAGTTGAGGGCGATGCTCGAGAAAATGCTCAACGGAGAAGAACTCACTCCTGAAGAGCTCGAGCGGTTGGGTCGGATGGTCGGCCTGGATTACGCCGACGATTTCCGCTACCAGGATTGGATGCGGCGGCGGATGGAGCAGGCCCTCGATTTCCCGCAGGTGCGCGAGGCAATGGATGAAATGATGGCGATTATGCAGGAGCTCGGGATGGACCGCGAGCGGATCGCCCAGCTCAAAGAGGTCATGCAAGGCAACCTGCAAAACTTCCAGGAGCAAATGCGGCGCCATGCCGGCCGGCGCATTGCGGAGAACCTCAGCGACAGGGCAGACGATCAGAGCAGGGATGATTTGTTCGACCGCCCGTTCTCTTCGCTCACGGACGCCGAGATGGACAGCCTGCGTAAAGAAGTCGGTCGCCTCGCGGCCGTCCTCCGGACCCGCGTCGCCTTGCGCCAGAAACGGGCGAAAACCGGCCAGCTGGACGCCAAAGCGACGATCCGGGCCAATCTGCGTCACGGCGGGGTCCCGTTCGATATCAGGCACCGCGACCGGAAGAAAAAACCAAAACTTGTCGTTATCTGCGACGTCTCCACCTCGATGCGGCATATGTCGGAGTTGATGCTCAGCCTGATCTATGCCATGCAGGATCAGATCACCCGCACGCACGCCTTCGCCTTTATCGACCATCTGGAATACATCTCCCCTGATTTCACCGCCCGATCCGCCCGGAAGGCGGTACGGGATGTCCTCCTCCGGATGCCGCCGGGGCATTACTCAACCGATCTCGGTCTCAGCCTGCGGAATTTCACCGATGGGTATCTCGACACGGTCGACCACCGCACCACGTTGATCATGGTCGGCGACGGGCGGAACAATTACAATGATCCGCGCCTGGATCTTTTCAAGTCGATGGCTCGCCGGGCGAACCGCACCATCTGGTTGATCCCCGAACCGCCGTACCTGTGGGGCTCCGGGGATTCGGACATGCTCGCCTATCACCCGCTCTGCGACGACGTCCTGCAAGTCAGCACGTTGACGGATCTCGGCAATGCGATCGACGGGCTGTTGATGTAAATATGGGTATCGATAAGCTGATCGAATCACTTCCGGACTATTATTCCGATGTCGATCGGGACCTGATCCTGCGCGCCTACCGGACGGCCGAAGAGGCCCACGCGCCACAAAAACGGGCTTCCGGGGAGCCATATATCACCCACTGCCTGGCCGTCGCCGAGATCCTGGCCGAGCTGCGGGTGCCGCCGGCTGTGATCGCCGCCGGTTTGCTTCACGACACCGTCGAGGACACCGAGATTACATCCGAAGACCTGCAGCGGGATTTCGGTGATGAGATCGCCCGCCTGGTCGACGGGGTCACCAAGCTGACCGAGCTGCCGCGCGTCTCACGCGGCGATCAACAAGCCGCCGAAATAGAGGAAGAGAAAAAGCGGAAAGATCTCGCTTCCCTCCGGGGCCTCCCGGACCCCGAAGAGGACGAGCGCGTACGTCTCCGCAGCCGGAATTTCGATGCCGTCAATGAGACGCTTCGGAAAACCTTCCTCGCCATCGACGATGACCCGCGCGTCCCACTCATTAAATTGGCTGACCGGCTGCACAATATCCGCACGCTGCGTTTTATGCCGCAGAAGAAGCGGGTCCAAATCGCGCAGCAAACCCTGGATATCTTCGCTCCATTGGCCAGTATTTTAGGGATCTGGAATATCAAATGGGAGCTCGAGGACCTGGCCTTTCGCTACGTCGATCCGGAACGGTACAAAGAGATCGCCACCAAGCTGGAGGCCAAAAGGTCCGAACGGGAAGACCAGGTCCAGCAGATCAAAGTGCGGCTGCTCGCGCGGTTGTCGGCGGCCGGTATCGAGGCGGATATCAGCGGCCGGCCCAAACACATCTTCTCGATCTACCGAAAGATGATCGCCAAGCAACTGGCTTTCGAAGAGGTCCACGATATCCGCGGGGTTCGGATCATCGTCCCGGATAATATCTCCTGTTACGTCTGCCTGGGGATCATCCATTCCGAATGGCGGCCGGTCCCCGGCCAGTTCGACGACTACATCGCCAATCCCAAGGACAACAACTACCAGAGCATCCACACCGCCGTGTACTATGACGACGGGAACAAGCTTGAGGTCCAAATCCGGACTGCGGAGATGAACGAGGAGGCCGAGTTTGGGATCGCCGCCCACTGGCGCTACAAGGACGGCAGCCCGCAGGACGAATCGTTCCGGACGCGGGTGAACTGGCTGCGGAAAGTGATGGACTGGCGGCAGGATGTG